>JAOZHP010000030.1 GCA_026014815.1 Candidatus Bathyarchaeota archaeon | reverse complement strand
TAGACCTTGGATTCATTCAATTTTAGCCTTTGCTGGAGAATGAGAGCGGTTGCTGCCCCGTAATCCATGAAGTAACAAAGGACGATTCTAAGATCTTCGGTTTCTAAGGTCTTACCTATAATATGAATGTCTAGGTTAGTTTCATTTTTTAGAAGTAACTTATCGAGTTCTATGTATAGTAATTCAGGGTTGGTTCTGGCATAGCGTAGAACTAACCTCACAAATCTAAGTAAATAGTATAGAGAGTTAGTTCCAATTTTTGACACTAACTCCCTCCTTCGTTAAATGTTCACACAATAACCTGCCGAAGAGAATCGGTCGGCCATCCTCGTCTTCCGTGGGCCCTTTCAGCTCATCACGGGTTTTCATCCAGATCTGGGCGGTGTGGCATGGTTGGGTGCAGGAGTGGTATCCTTGACAGCTTATGCAGCAGACGCCGTCCGGTCCGCCCATCTGGCAGAGATGGCCTGCGTTACACAGGTATCTGCGATGGAATACGGGCTTCTCCATTTTTGGAGGTTCCCTCCGCGCGCGCAGGCAGCCTGGACACGTGGACAGGGTCTCTGAGTACGTTGCTCCACAATGGGAACATACCGTAAACCCATCTGCTGTCTTGAACCCCATTCCTTCACCCCATGAGCCTAGCCTTACCCTCCACGACTTCGACGTCGAGGGCTTCCAGGCGCTGTCGAAGGGGTTCTTTGAGGTATCCTCTCTGACTCATCTTGTTGAGAAGGTCTTCGACGGGCATCTCGCCGCCGTTAGCCTGTATGACGCTCTTCAAGATTCTCTTTATGGTCCACTTGCCCCTTCCGGTGTCCCACTTAGCGTACGCGGGCACTTTCACCCACCTCCGTCCATTGCCTCCGTTATCCTCACGTCGATGAAAGTCTCCTCATCCAACCTCCTCACCGTCTTCATCTTAACGAGGCCACTGGTCTTCCTAGAGAGCCAGCGGACGAAGGCTGGGCTATTCAGCTGTTCCCCGTCTAGGTGGCCTCCTCTGGGAACTGTCAGGGCCGATATCAGGGGAAGGTGTCTCAGCTGTGCCCTGGATATCCATCCTTCCTTCTTTAGGTTCTTCAGGTAGGAGGCTACCCAGCGCTCTGCCTCGCTACCAGGGGTTAGAGGTTTATTCTTGAAGTCGAAGTCGAAGGGGGCTGCCCCGTATTTGAACCTGAGTGTAAGCCGATGTACCCAGAGGTCGTGTATGGGTATCTCGTTGCATATGTCGAGTATGTTTTCTATGTCGAAGTTGTCCCTGCTTGTGCCCTTGTTGAACATTGTCTCCACCCTCTTGGATCCCGTTTCGTAGACGGTGACGTTTCTATGGGGCTTGGACTTCTCGGTAGGGTAGGAGGACGTAGCAGTGGCCCGTATGAGGCGAATGTGGGGATCCAGCAGATTCCCAACTGCTTCGTGGATGAGCCTGAGGCTGTTCGTGGGGATTACCGCACGAGTGAATGATAATTCAGCCATCAGCCTCATCCTCCACTCGCGCGCGATGAATAAAATTATCCAAAGTTCTAGAGACAGCTGATGGCTGGGTATACCTTCTATGTTTTTTCCAGCCAATTCGTCCATCTTTTCCATAGATTTTGCAGTATTTTATAATGTCCCATATAGGATAGCCGGTAAACCATCCTAATCCGTGCCCCTTGTTTTGCTTTCTAGTTGTTCTCAGTAGATTATTTTCTCTTGCTTTTCTAAAGTCATGATGATCGAAAATTATGTAACTATATAATCCTGATTCATCTGGTAGAGAATAGCCGAAGAAATATACGTCGTCCTCCATTGTATCTCGTTCTTTGTCATCTTCAGTGAATTCATCATAGTTCACATAGCATATGTATTTTTCATTAGGTGAGCGCGTTCGACTGTTATCATAACGTCTTGTCCTTACACCTATCTGCAATTTAATCGTAAGATCATGACCCTTTAGATCGTTTTCGGTTCCTACGTTGTCTTGTATTTTCTTAGGTAGAGTAGTTTTGTTCAATATTTTCTTTATTATAGGCGTGAATCGTTTCGAAAAGTCAAGATCCTCATGAAATTCCTCGTGAAATCGTAGTTTGTAGCGTTCTATGTAATCGTTTGATAAGTCACTCATTTTCCGAGTTTCTCTCCTTCCAGACTGGTCTAAGCCTTTTTTCGATTAACTCGACGTAATCAGGATTCTTTTCGATGAGGCAGAAGTTCCGTTCTTCTAGCAGGGCAGCATGTCCCGTCGTTCCAGATCCGGCGAAGGGTGAGATTACGGATTCTCCAGTATGGGTGCTCTGTCTTATGATTCGCCGGTAAAGCTCTAGTGGCTTCTGAGTGGGGTGAACCCGTTTATCTTTAAAGTTGGATTGGGGTATCGCGAATTTCCATGAGTCGCTTTGTTCTTCCCCCTTCCATTTCTTGCCGGTTATCTCAGTTTTATCGAAAATAAGATCAGAAGACTCTGAGCCATAATAGTGGAATATTGGCTCCCATGATAATTTCAACCTCTTTCTGCTGTCGGGCATGCTTTGGACATTTGTGAATGTCCATACGATGATACCACCAAACGTGATAGGGTACTCGTTCAAGATTTCATCGAAGAGCGGTTTGAGTTCAAACATATATTTCCGGGACCAGAAAACATAGAGTCGGCCCGTTGGCTTGAGGAGCAAAAGTACTTGATTGAGCCATCTCCTTGTAAAGGTCAGAAGTTCGTGCTTGTTTTTTAGATCCCAGTCCTCGGCGGTTATCCCATATGGGGGATCGATGATTGCTAGATCGAACTTCAGCTCTAGAGTGGGCATCACCTTAAGCGCGTCGCCACAGAAGACGTGCTCGGAGAACCACTCAGTAAATGGATCGGGTTCAGGCTCTGGCTCAGCCTCAGGCTCCACATTTGTGGAGGCTGGTTTTGTGTAGGTTTTACCGTCTGCCCCCCGTCTCTTCTCTTGTGGCTCTATATCTCCCTCGGCCAAAAGCTCATTTCTATATCGTCTAATTGTTTCATCACTTACACCAACATCATTCGCTATGAGGACGTTGCTGAGTTTGACTTTCAGCTTGATGTATTCTTTAATGGCTTTTTTCCGTTCCTCTCTGCTCAAAGGTTTTCCATGATTGAGGTTTGCGAGGCATGCTGCGGTGTATGCGTCCTGAACTGAGCCCTTTTTCACTATGGCCTTGATTTCGGTCCAGTTTAACTGTCTGGCCGCTGCTAGGCGGTGGAAGCCATCATAAAGAATAAGGCCTGACGGTGTATCGTAGATTTTTATTGGGTTCTCATCAACAATGATGCTCAGGTTTTCTTTGTATTGTACAACTAGTTCTTTATCAAGCTCTTCTCTCATGTTGAAATCGGATTTACCGATAATTTCAGCAATTGGAACTTCCTTAGTTTTGAGCGCGTGCATAGGTAATGGGATAACAATGCTATTATCCACTTTCACCCACCTCTGTCCTTCAGGAGCTCTATGAGGGCGTTCGTGAGGCGCCTGGCGTCGAGTATGTCCATGCAGGTGAAGTTGACGAGCTCGTCGAGCTTCGGAATTAAGTAGGTAATGGGCTCCCTGCACTTCGGGCAGAGGACGGTTTTCTCTACCTGATCGGGTTTATGGTCCCATTCATGGTTGAAGTCCTCGAGGTTTTCGTAGGTGCCTCCGATCTGGTGGAAGACTAGGTGTTCGCTCTCCCTTGGGTAGGCGATTCTCTCGTTGTCCGGAAACTTGGTTTTAACAAGTAGGACCGTTGTATCCATTCCTGAGATCGTGTCGTTGATGGTCAGGAGCCTGTGCCTTTTCTCGCTCATCAGCCCTCAGCCTCCACCTTGAATATGGTGGTGCTGCTGTATGGCGTCGAAAGAGCGTAACCCTGTATAATTCCGTCGTTCCTGAGTCCCCCCAGAAACTCCTCAAG
>JAOZHP010000029.1 GCA_026014815.1 Candidatus Bathyarchaeota archaeon | reverse complement strand
CTTTCCGCTTCTGGTAAGGTCGCTGTACTGCTTCACTTCCGCCATTTCTATCACGCGCCACCAGTAGGAGTCCAGATCGCATTCGCGCCCGCATCAGCCCGAGTCGTCGATCTGTTCGGGTTCACCCTGCGTTTGCCCTGCCGGCGTAGCCGCAGCAATTCCCGGCGAACGGTCTTGGCCCGAGGTTGGTGGGCACTGCAAGGATGTGTGATGTCAGTACCGGCGAATCACGGGCGGTGTTTGGCGGAATCAATGCGATCGTCGGGATGAAAACGGTGATTACCATGCACTGTGAGGCGAGGTGGACAGAGTGAACCGATTGGGAGGGATTGAGAAGGGTGCGATGGGGATCTGCAGTCAGGGCGCCGGAAGCGGTGGGTCGTGGATTCGCGTGAGAAGATGGTCCCAAGAGTCGAACACCATGAGTTGCAGCGATGCTCTGAGGATATTCCAGTACTCCTGTCGTGAGCTGAATCGGCCACGAGCTGCCTGGTAGAGCCCGTCCACCAGAGCGAAGATCTGGTGCATGAAGAAGCCCAAGGTGTTCAGCACAAAGAACGCCTCAGACAGGTGGCTGGCTCCGTGGCCGAAGTTGTGCTCCAGGTGATAGCCGTGGTTCTTCAGTGTGTTGAAGTTCTCGTTCTCTATCTTCCATCGTGCGCGAGCACCACGGACAAGCTCTTCGATGGTTTCTTTGGTCAGTGGCAGATCAGTGATCCAGGAGAAGTGGCGGGTACGTTTGTCGGCGGCGTCGAAGATCTGGAACTCCACGAAATTGACCACGGGGCTATTTGCGGTTGCGTACAACGGTACTTCGCTGACCCACTCGTAGAGGTATCGCCGACCGTCGCGTTTGGTTTTTTGCAGACGATCAAGCAGTCCGCCGCGCCTGAATCCTGCTATGTCCTCAAACAGCGTTGTGTGACTGCCGGGTTTGACTCCCAGCAGGAATGAGAAGCGCTGCTTGGTGACCGCGGTGATAACCGCCTCGGTTGCATACAGTGCATCACCAACAATGACCGCCGGCAACTGCCGGTGAGCACAACGGATCTTGTTGATCGCGCGTAAGGCGGCGACACTCTCGCAGTCCTGCTTGTTGCTCCGGTCTTGCATCCGAATGAACTCCGGAGCAAGCGGAATGACTTCTCGCCGATCCGGGTGCACCAGTGCCGATTGCAGGACCTGGTGGTAATACTCGGTGTGCCCGTTAGATTTCTCCTTGTGCAAGCACCGTTTGCAGTGGATCTTCTCGCTGTTGAAGTACTGCGAGCCGTCTATCGTGATCAGATACCGGTCACCAAAATACCGGTAACGTTCAAGCTGCTTGGAGCGTTGCAGCCGATTGAACCATTGCCGATACACCGCCAGAAGAGGTCCGTAGTCATGGATATCGAGCACATCGCGTAGTTGCGAGTCACTCGGAATCGAGCCCACACTGAACTGAGTCGTAAGGTTGTTGCGGTGGATCTGTTCCTGCACCCGTTTCTGAAACGCGAGCAAGGAGGGATCTTGGAAGTAGAACATCGCAAATGCGCTGCGATAGCAGTCTTGAAGCCGATGGCTAACTTTGTGCGCCTCTCGGGAATCAGCGATCTGGTCAACCGCTGAGCCGAGAGAATCTACCAAAGCGCGAAAGCATAGTTGCTTTGGACCGCGACGAGTTCCCCTCCCCATTGCGAGAGAAAGTGTACATTATCATACATCTTCATGTCTAGCCTCAATCTAAATGACTATCCTGAAACAACTTACGCACAACAAGCCGTTTCCCGCTCCATCATTCGCAATCTCTCCCCCATCTGCGAAAACCAAGCCCGAGACCGTTCGCCGGGAATTGCTGGGGCAGACTCAGGGCAAACGCACATGAGCTTTCACCAATGGTGCTGATGCATACAGGAATGTCTTGTCGCTTGTCCTTGCAGAACCGCAACGGCGGTTCTGCGGCAGTATCGCCTTCGGCGAACTGCATGGCACCAGGAGCGCCTGCGGAGACACTTCGGATCCTCCTCGCGCGCCGCACACCATTACCAGACATGTGCGTTTGCCCTGGCAGGTAGCCGCGCATGAGCGCCCCAACTATACTGCATGATCATGCAACAGCAGCGCTCAAAACTTGTCTGGATTGTCGCAATCCTCGTTGCGTTCTTCTTCTTCATT
>JAOZHP010000003.1 GCA_026014815.1 Candidatus Bathyarchaeota archaeon | reverse complement strand
TTCCTGCGTAGTTTTTCGAGAATAATGCGCTGCTGCGGACTGAGTCCACGGCGTAGGCTTCTCCTCATCCTTGAGGGAAGTAGCTGTATGAACTCATCCATTGACATTGCCTTCAGCTCCTCGACGGTCTTTCCACGATATTTAAAATCCTTGGGCATTTTCATTCACCTAAGACAATGAGGGTTTTTTAAACCCTTAGTTCCTCCTCCTCTGACGTCTTCCAGAGTTCCTTGCGGCGATAAGCCCTACTTTTGCTCCTGGCGGCGCGTGCTTGGAGACTGTGGTTGATTTACCCGGCCTCCTTTTGCGGCCTCCTCCGTGGGGGTGCATGGCTGCAGGCATCTTGACGCCGTGTGCCACTGGGTACTTGTGTCCCTTGGCTTTCTTGGCGCGGTGTTTCTGACCTGCAGTCATGAAGGGCTTCTCTAGTCGTCCTGCTCCGGATATGATTCCGAGTGTGGCTCTTGAGTTGTTATGGATCGTGACGATCCTCTTTGAGGGAAGTCTTACCGTGGTGTGGGTGCTAGTATGAGCGATGACGGTTCCAAAGCTACCTGAGCTCTTAGCGATCTTCCCTCCGTCTCCTGGCCTGAGCTCGATGTTACAGACCATGGTTCCTTCTGGAATGCCCCCTAATGGTAGAACGTTACCTACTTTAAGTGGCGCTTCTGGACCTACAACAATCTCTTGGTTGAGGTATGAGCCCTCGATGGCAGAGGCGTAGAATCCTTTGCCTGGCTTAAACTCGATATAGGCTAGTGGTGCTCCTCTACCCGGCTCGTGTACTAGGTCCTTGATGTATCCTTTGACGCTCTGCTCTGCAAGTTTAGGGTACTTTGCTGGCGCTATCTTGTTCATCTTCGCGGCCTTGAACTGGTGTCCGCCGCGGCCTCTCCTCTGTACTTTTATCTTCTTACCCATTGTTCACACCTACAGTATTCCTAGACGGATAGCGACGTCTGACGCGTTGTAATCGTCTGTGAGCTTTATGAAGGCTTTCTTATCCCCGTTACGGTTGATGAGGGTGTTCACTGTCTCAACCTCTACTTCGTAGAGTACTTTGATGGCGTTCATTATTTGGTACTTGTTAGCTCTTCTATCAACGATGAACACGAGTTTATTCTCGTTCTCAATCATGTTGACGCTTCGCTCTGTCATGAGTGGGTATTTTACTATCTTATGTGCATCCATCTTTAGACCTCCCATACCTCGTCTAGTGACTCGAAAGCGGTTTTACCCCATATCACAAGTCTGCCTGGGTGGGCTCCTGGAGCTAGCAGTTCAGCGTTTAGACTCTTGACATCCACTATATCAACTCCAGGGATGTTTCTTGCAGCCTTTCCGATACCCTTGTCTTCCGCTATTACGATGAGTGGGCCTTTCCCGAGTTTCCTCTTCCTTCCCCTCATCTTGCCTTTTCCAGCTCGAATCTTTCTCCGGTCTGCACGTTCAACGTCAGACCAGACTCCGAGGGCTTGGAATAGCTCCTTCACGTCTTTGGTTTTCTCAAGGCTCTCCATCTCATCCTCGATAACGAGAGGTAAATGCTCTACATCTGTTAGCTTGTGACCTCTGTTCACAACGAGTTCCATGACAGCTGACGCTGCGATACCCGACCTTATAGCGAATCTTCGTTCTTTCTTGTTGATCCGCTTCACGATGACTTTCTCAGATTTTGGTGGGAAAGCCGCATGGCCGCCGACAATGCTTACGCCGAAGGCGGCTCTGTTGCCTCCCTTGAGCCGGGGGACTCGGGCTATGCCGTAGCCTGTTCCCCTGGACTCTGCGGTCGTTCTCTTGCCTGCCATGGGGTCCCTTCCTTGGGGCTGAAACCTTGTGCTCTGCAATGCGATAACCGCTTTTTTGATTACATCGTGTCGTACAGGAGTCTTGAAAACCTCAGGTAACTCGATTTCAGCTACCTGCTCTTTCTTAATGTTGAGTACTGGCACTGTCATTGTTCACCACTCCTCTTCTTCCATTCACTATGAAGATAGGTGATCTGTGGTGCCTCATCCGGGTACTTCGGCTTACGGACAGCCTTCCTGAGCTTAATCAGCCTTTTAGCTGCGCCCATCACGCTGCCCTTCAGTAGCAGATAGTCTCCGTTAACGAAACCATAGTTCTTGAACCCTGCTTTGGGGTTGATACGGTCAGTATCCTCATTCATGAGCATGATTCGTTTGTTGTACTCGGTTCTATTATGGAAACCCATCTGACCCGCCCTCGGAACCTGAGGCATAACTCGCCTCGGAACCCAAGGTCCGATAGAGGCTACCGCCCTCCTCGATTTCCTTGACTTGCGTGAGAGAATCCTGATTCCCCAACGCTTCACTGGACCTTGGAAGCCCTTGCCCTTGGAGACACCCACCACATCAATGCCTTCTCCTAGTGAGAAAACATCGTTAATGGTGACGGTCTGACCTAGAAGTCCCTTGGCATAATTAAACTGAGCCTCCATGGAGCCGCCGCTTACGGGGATCTCCATGATGTCAGGGACTTTCTTGGAGACAGATGTTTCCTTTGGCTGAGTCGCCGCAATAACCCTTAACTCGGCGACCTTGTCAAGGTTCTTCTCTATCTCTGCCAGTTTCTCGTTTGGCTTAGGGTCTGTAGTGAAAGTTATTCTCCTGTACAGATCTTTTGGCTGGTTCGCCATCCATGCTTCCGTCATTGCTTCAAGTCCGTCGTAGGTTTTCTTGTATGCCCTGACGGCGATTACCAGCATGGGTGGAGTGTCGATTACGGTTGCAGGGGCTTTTACTTCCTGCCCGTACTGTGGAACTCGATCGCTGTCTTCTATGTAGAACAGGTGGGTCATGCCTGCTTTGTAGCCCGCGAAGCCTACCAGAGCTGGCTCTGTGTCCAGGGTAGGCCAGTAGGATACACGGCCATTTGCGCTCCTCGCCCTTTTCCGGGGGGAGTAGGAACGTGATCCTCGTTTTGGTGATCTTACTCTTGGCATTTGTAGACACTCCTAATATTAGGCTGTAAAGAATCAACAAGTCTTAGATTTAAAGGATTCGAAAAGAGAAGAATAATATGGTATAATTGAAAATAATCTTGAAATAATGAGCAATATGTAAAAAGAAGCAGAAATAACCATTATTCTGCTCTCGGTCCTAATAATGAAACTAAGGGTACGGACAAATATCGTTCAGCAGACACTCAGAGCACCTTGGGTTCTGCGCTCTACAAACCTCTCTACCAAAGCGGATTAACGAAAGATGTACCTCTCTGAACCTGTCTGGTGTTGAGGCATCCTCAAATGCACGTCTAATGTCCTCGTATTTAGCGTTCGGTGATACGACTTCTAATCTTTTGGCTACTCTCTCGCTGTGACGGTCAATAGGGATCACCTGTCTGTTAGCAGAGAACATTAACGCCACGTCAGCGGTCTTCCAACCGACGCCTGGAAGCTCGTTTAATGCTTCACGTGCCTCTGGGAATGACATGTTAAAGACGTAGGAGAGATCTCCGTCGTACTTGTCGATTATCTCTTTGCTGACTGCCTTCAATGTCTTTGTCCTGATATTGTACATCCCAGCGGGCCTTATGGCGTCACATATCTTATCTGATGACGCGGATTCAATGTTGTACGGGTTTATCCCAACTTTTTTCTCCAGTCTCTCGAATGCCATAGACTGGTTTTTCCCAGACGTGTTCTGGCTTAGAATAGTTGAGACGAGACTTCTGAATGGGTCATTGCTCCGGGGCGTCCAGTCAACAGGGTACTCTGCTAGAATCCTATTGATGGCGGTTTCTGCGCGTCTGAAAGGCGATAACTCCACGGGTTCAGGTGGATTTTCCTCGATCTTTTTCAATCGTTCTGATATCAGGTTTAGAAAATCTTGGATATTTATCCTGTTTTTAGCTGATACAGCCATCCATGGTAAGTTAAGGTACGCCAGTTCAAGCTCCTCGGCTATGGTGTGCTCCAACTCGGGCTCCTTGTCTAGCTTATTGAAGACAACTATTATTCTATCACGGGAAACGCCGATATCTCTCAGTAGCTGTATCCCCTCTTTCAGCTTGAGTTTCAACGTAAGCACGGGATCAGTAATTTCCAGTAAAAGAATCACAACGTCTGAGCTTCGTATGTCAAGTAGGTTCAGCTTAAAACTCTGGATGAGCCGTGGATCCAAGTCCAAAACGAAACCGATTGTATCGATAAACAGGACCGTTGTTTGGTAATCGATGAACCTTCGCTGATATTTACTTGTGAGAGTGGTGAAAGGTCGGTCACTGACTGGCTTGGTGTCACCTGTTATCGCGTTGAACAGGCTGGTTTTCCCGGAATTATAGAATCCAGCTATGCAGACCAAAGGGTACCCGAGTTTGCGGCGATTCCAGATCTGCTGATTCTTCTCCTCCATTAGCTTCTCTATCTCTCTTCGGATACGTGCCTGGTTACGTGTAAGTTCCCTAAGTTTCCCATGGAACCCGTATTCTCCTCCACTCCGGAAGAACGGTCTGTCGTGTCGGTAGTTGACAGATGCTTGGAGCTTGAAGAAGGGAGTCATCTTCTCAAGGCGAGCGGCCTGGATCTGCAGTTTGCTTAAGTTATCAGATGCCATCCTATCGAAGATCTCAAGTGTTAACTCGAACCGGTCTATTACCTCGCAATTTATAGCCCTGATGAGTTCCAGTTTCTGACTGCTTTTCAACAGGGTATAGAAGATGACTATGTCGACATTCCATTTCCTGACCTTTCGGGCAATTTCCTTGACTTTTCCGCTGCCTATATGGAACTTTGCGAATGGCTTGTATCTGCTCTGTATGATCTCGTCAACAACCTCGATGCCCAGAGTTTCAACCAAGCTTCGAAGCTCGTTCATCCGTATTTTGTATATGACGTGGTCGTGGACATTGGTCTTCAGCATAACGAGAATCGCCTTGGAGCCTTCCATAGGCGGTCGCGTTTGTTCCAGTACGGCCATAATTGCATGATGGAGAAGGGGGCGTCAGTTAAAAGAGCATCTAAAAAAGGGTGTCAAGGTTGTCCATCATGTTATCCAGCGCTTCAATAGCGTAGACTCTGAGCGCTGCGGTGAGGCGTCCTACTTCCTTCCGTAAGCCTTTCTCTACGATTACACCCTCATGTTCAAGAATAGATGAGAACCGGTTGTTCAGAACGAGTCCCTCTTGATCATAATCCGTGAGAATGAGGACTCTGTGGTATCGCTCTGAGATCATGGACATCAAGTCATAGTCGTTAACCCCAATCTGAGAGCATGCGACTATCTCACCCTTGTATCCTAGCCTTCTGAGGGCAACAATATCTCGGCTTCCCTCTACAATGACCACGTCGACGATTGGACTTATGGTATTGAGGAGATTCTTCAGGTCCTCGATTGCTTGTTTTCTACTCGTACGTGATCGCAAGTTCTCACCCATCCGCTAGAATAAGCGTAAGATCATTTACATTGGTACCCGTTGGACCAGTTATTATGAGGTCGCCAAGCTTCTTGAAGAAATTGTAAGAGTCGTTGTCCATTAGATACTCTGTTACATCAAGGCCTAATTCTTGTGCTCTTCGAAGAGATGCACCGTCTACCATTGCTCCAGCCGCATCTGTTGGTCCATCTATACCATCTGTACCCAAGGCTAAAATTACACAGTTTAACCCAGACAATCCGGGGATTGAGCTAAGAGACACCTCCTGATTACGGCCTCCAACCCCTGACCCGGTGACTGTAACGGTGGTCTCTCCGCCTAGAACAAGCACTGCTGGAGGCTTCATGGGCTTACCATGATTAATCAGATCCCTGGCTATACCAGAAAACAGCTCGCCGACTTGTTTGGCTTCACCGTCGATCGATGTGCTCTGAACCTTTGAGTTGTACCCGAGTTCGTTTGCTTTCTTTGAGGCTGCCTCCGCTGCGATGAGATTGTTGGCGATGATAACATTATGAACATTATCGAAGACTGGATCGTTTGGTTTCGATGTCTCAGATATTACTCCCTTTAACCCCAACTCGAATCGATCACGGATCTGAGGAGCAGCGTTATCCCATAAAGAATACTTTTTGAGTACATCTATAGCAGTCTGGAATGTTGTCGAGTCTGGCGCGGTTGGACCAGACGCTATTGTATCAAGTGGATCACCAATGACATCAGAAAGAATAAGACTCACAACGCGAGCAGGGCTGCACTCTCGGGCTAGTTGTCCTCCCTTGAAAGACGACAAATGTTTGCGTACAGCGTTAAGTTCATTAATAGTAGCTCCGGCGGCGAGTAGTTTCCGTGTTAAGTCTTGAAGAATCTCCAAGGCCACTCCAGGTGCCGGTAACGGCATGATAGCTGAGCCTCCCCCCGAAATAAGAGCCAAGACGAGGTCGTTCTTGCTGAGCCCTGAAACAGATTGAAGCATGTCCTTAACGCCTTGTACGCCATCTTCATCAGGCACAGGGTGACCCGCGGGATTCAGGTTAACCCAGTTTGATTGATACCTATCCTTGGTACCCCTTAGGACATTTACGTTGCCCCCTGTTATTTGATCCCCAAGTATACTCTCAACGGCTTCAACCATGATGCCGCTCGCTTTCCCCCCTCCGACAATCATGATTTTCTCAAGTTCGTCGAACGGTAGTCGAAGCTTGTCAATGACAAGAACATCATCTTCTATTCTTAATATATCGTTAACGGCTTTTCGTGGATCAACGGATTCGAGGGCTGCCTCAATGATATCAAGTGCGTCTTGCCTTAACTTACGATACTTCGGTGTTAAACCGTTGTCAATTAACTGCTGTTTGCCGTTGATCAAAGCACTCTACAACCTAGAGTAGAAAGAATTATAGAAATGATAAAGTTTGGGAGCCTTACTCGCGGACGATGTATTGGCTTGCCCTCGGGGGCGTGGGGTTCATACCCTTTCTGGAACGGACCTTTTTCACGACATCTGGAAGCATGCTATCAGGTACAGGCGCCCAGTGGTCGAAGGTCATCTGCCAGAAAGCTGTTCCGCTTGTAGCGGAACGCATCTCCTGTGAGAAACCCAGCGTCTCGGATACAGGCAGCATGCCTGTCACGTTGACAATTGGTCCGTCCTGCTCGACGTTTCGTATGCTTCCACGTTTCCTGCTTAGCAGTCCCGTGACGTTTCCCATCTCGCTAGCAGGTACTCGTACCTGGATAATGTAGATGGGCTCTAGTAGCGTTGGGTTCGCTGAGAGGATGCCTGCAAACAGTGCTTGACGCACCGCTGGCATCATCTGCGCTGGTCCTCGGTGGACTGGGTCCTCATGAAGCCTGATATCTACCATGTCGATGAGAACTCCCCGTACGGACTCCCCGGCGAGGGGTCCTGTCTTGAGGGCCCATTGGAAGCCGCCGCTGATGTGCTGCTTTACTTCACGTAAACCTTGGATACCGACGGTTGTGTCGATCAACAGGTTAGCGTTCTCGTTGATGGCAAAGACTTGACGAGCCTGCTTTAAAGTCCATCCTGCTAGCTCCCTGAGCACATTCTCCCTACGACTTGTGCTCAATATCTCGCTGAGTTCACCGTCACGGATAAGCTGGATAATCTTGTCCTCAAGAGGTTTGAACGTGAAGAAGACTCTGTTGTGCTTGTTGGGGCTCTTGCCCATGAAGGGGCCT
The DNA here is from genome assembly GCA_026014815.1 of Candidatus Bathyarchaeota archaeon. GTDB lineage: Archaea > Thermoproteota > Bathyarchaeia > TCS64 > TCS64 > RBG-16-57-9. The sequence goes on along the minus strand of JAOZHP010000003.1, from coordinate 20,558 downwards.
ACTTCAGCCCGGATTGCCTCACGGTAAACGACTGTTGGATCTGTCTGTATGATGTCGAGATTGTACTGGCTCTTGATGTCCTTGACAGCGATCTCAAGGTGTAGCTCACCCATACCCGCCATCAGATACTCACCTGTCTCTTGGTTAATCGTTGTAACAAGGTTAGGGTCCTGAATACTCATCTTCTGCAAAGCATCAACGAGTTTAGGTAGATCAGTAGGCTTCTTGGGCTCGACGGCGATCGTTAGAACTGGATCTGACACGTATTTTATTGACTCGAATGGAGTGGCAGTCTCACGTATGTCGTCGCTGACGATAGTCTCGCCTGCACGTGCCTCACTAAGTCCTAGAAGAGCAACGATGTTCCCTGCTGGGATCTCGTCAACGATTTCTCTGTACGCACCCATATAGATGCTTACCTGCTGAGCCTTTGCTGATTTCTCAACTCCAACTAGGTTCAGGTTGTCACCTTTCCTAATTGTGCCGCTGAATACCCTGCCTGTGCTGATTACTCCTGCTTGTGGATCTATGATGACGTTGCTGATACAGATTACTAGGGGTCCCTTGGGGTTTACGGATAGCATATTTTGGCCCATAACTGTGTCTGCTTCACCCTTCCAAATGTGGGGTATTCTCTTGGGCTGATGTTGGTCAGGGTTAGGTAGCTTGTGTACAGCCAAGCCAAGGATCGCTTCACTTAGAGGTAGCATTTCCTGTAGTTTCTCAAGCTCGCCGTCCTTGTACATCTGAATGATGCCTGGTAGAGTCAGTCCCTTCTTTTGTAGCATGGGCAGTGTGAAGCCCCATCTATCAAGGGCTGAGCCGAACGCCACCTGTCCATCTCCGGCGTTGATTGTCCACTCATTCTTGATTTCGTCTGGACCATATGTCTGGACTATCTCGTTGAACTTGTTAATGATTCTAAGTAGCTTCTGCTGAATGGCAGCCGGCTCCAGTTTGAGTTCCTTTATGAGTCTGTCGATCTTGTTTATGTAGCAGACGGGTTTTACGAACTCGTCAAGAGCAACCCTAAGCCTGATCTCCGTCATGATCTGGAATTCCTCTACTGCGTCTACGAGTAGTACGCAGCCGTCAAGGGCTCTCATGGCTCGTGTAACTTTACCTGAGAAGTCTACGTGACCAGGTGTGTCGATGAGATTGATAACGTACTGGTTGCCTTCCTCCTCGTAGAGGAGGCTAATGTTGGCTGTCTTGATTGTGATACCTCGCCTCTGCTCTTCTTCGAGAAAGTCGAGTGCTCGGGCTTCTCCAGCCCTATTGGGCGCCATCAGCCCAGCCATTGCTAGGAGGCTGTCGCTCATCGTGGTTTTTCCGTGGTCGATGTGAGCGATGATCCCGATGTTACGGACCTTCTCCTTGTTATGCATCAGCTTCAAAATATCAGCAGTTTGCTTGAATCGCGGCATGACTGTATCAAATCCTTTTTCCCGTAAGTTGACTATAGACACCGACAGGGGTCTTTTAAACCCTTTCGTGAGGTAATACCTCAGAGTTACAGATTGATGAATATATATAGTAAATATTTCTAGATAAATACATGACTTAGATAATTACAGTAAAGGTGAGATAAAAGAAACTAGCTGCATCAATCTATAATGATCTTAGCGCAGACCTTAATCGACCTAATATAATCGTCAAGATCCACCCACTCCTCATACCCTCCTGTGGTTGAGAGATCACCAGCTAATGGTCCAATCCCCACATTGTGGATGTTACTGATGAGAACAGTAGTCCTTACATCACTTTTGGAGTAAAGAGGGTTACTGAACGGTTTTTCTCCAGTAACATACTCTATAGCATTCTCTACTGTGTTTACTATTGGATGATCCAATGGGATTTCGACTCCCTGAGTACCTTGAATCCATTCAATCACCGGTGGATTTTCCTTCAACCATGGATCCCTTGAAGCCACGGATTTTACAAAAGTCTCAACTTCTATTACCACGTCATCGATATCCTCATAGGGTGGAAAGGTCAACCCAACACCAATTGTGCATTCCGTGGGAACGTCCGTCAGGTTATCGGGTTTACCCGAGTTGATATACGTGATGAGAAGATTAGTGCCTCGCCCGACAAGGTCGTTGAGAGGCTTGTACTGTATTCGCTTTCTTCGTCTCTCAGTGAATCGCTTTATTTCCTCAACCAAATAAATAGCCTTGTCAATCGGGTGGACCCCAAGATGATTGAAAGTAACCTGAACGAACTCAGTTTTTTGAGGTTTCATGCCTTTGACTTTGATCCTGAACTTTAATAACTCTGAGGTCATCGACTTGTACTCTTTCAAACCGAGCTCTGACTCAGAAGGATGGACATAGACTGTTGCATCCGCATTATAGCTGTGTCTAAACTGAGCAGCGATACCTCAAGCATTTCATTTCGCTGAAGCGCACATCAAATACAGATCGCCTTTTGGCTTGTACCCGGCTTTGTTAAGGGCTTCAACAGCTCCAGTCATAATACATATACCTGCTAAATCATCTGCGACAGCCCAACCGTACATTTTCCCGTTCTCAACAACTCCCTCATGAAGTGGTTGGCTCCAATCATCAGGATTAATGGGGTCAGCATCTGGATGTGTTATCAACATGAGACTCTTTCCATCACCTGAGCCTGGGATCTTACCGATTACGTGGATACGTTTTGTCATGTCAATGGCTTCTTCAACTGCGAATTCCTTGTGAAGCTGAACTTGGGTAGAATGAAGCTTGAGAAACTCAACTTCACAGCCAACGGATTCCAGGCTGGATTCCACTTTTCTCTGAAGAATCTCTTCTCCTTTCGGGTAGATCTGTACTAGCTGTTTAAGTTGTTGGATGAACTTTTCCTGTTTCGAATCGATGATAGCGAAGACTTTCTCAGGTTTCAAAATTGGCAACTCCGTTTTCTATACTACTTGGCTTCCTTTATAGGAGATTACCGATAAAACCGGATTAGAAAGATTAACGTGTAATAAATCTGAAAATATGAGAAATTACTGGGTATGAGCGTGCCTCTTCTTCAAGTCTACCTCGTTTTGACCTTGACGCTTCATAAGCGCGGCTATTATACTATCTAAAAGGATCAATACACTCAACTCAAACATCGTACCAAGAGGAGCCATATCATACTCACCAGTTATTTGTCTCCTAGTGAAGTCAATGTCAACGCTATCCTTGGTTCTCCCCTTAATAATAACTGCAAGTTCAGAGAGTCTAACCAACGCACTGCCTTGATGTGAAGTAACAGAAATTATTCTAGCACCTATCTCATTCGCGATCTCGGCTTGAGCAACCACGATCTTCGTAGTACCTGAACCCGAGATAGCGATAACTAGATCGCCTGGACTAAGAGCAGGTGCAATAGTGTCCCCGCTCACGTAGACATTAAACCCGCTCTGCATGAGCCTTAAAGCGAAGGCCCTGCCAACGAATCCACTTCTCCCACTCCCAATGACAAGAATCTTATTTGGATGACATTCGAGGATTATTTCAATCATTTTTTCAAGCTGATCGTTATCAGCTCCTTGGATTATGCCGTTGATCCCTGAAGTGATCCATGAAGAGACTTCCTTTACGAAGCTCATATTATTCAGTCATAGATTGACTCTAGGTTAAAACTATTTACATTTCAGAATAAAATGAATAATGAATATTATTCTTCGGATGTGTCCTTGGCAATAACGCTGCAGATTTCGTTGTCGTTCTTTAGGACATTATCGATGGAGATCGTAGCTATTGCGGTGCTGTACTCAGCTATGATCCGTAGCTCCCAAGCGATCTCGTTAACCTTAGCTGAGACCTTTGGATCGTGGTTCTGTTGGAACTCTTTAAGCAACGAATCCTCCTCGTGACCCACAGCTTCATAAAGGTCCACAGCGTCGCTAGCAAGTTTCAAGTCCCCTTCGAAGAGGCTCTTCATAGCTTGATCAAACATGGTGAAACAGATCTGACCAATCTGGCTGAGGCGTTCTATAAGCTCCTCGTCAGAATCTTCTCGCTGATCATCGAGATCTATTACGTTCTGAGCTACTGCGTTAAGTCTATCTGCAATCATCTCTAGATACCATGCGATGAGGTTATGCTGCACAATCTCCATGGGGTCTGTGATGCCTATGGCTTCAGATACAAGCCTTGACTGCTGGGCGCTTGCTAGCAGACGCGTCGTGAGCCAGAAGATCGTATCAGCCTCGTACTCCCTAGCGATTGCGTCCTTGGCTAGTTCCATATCCCTGTCGATGAGCGCGTCTATGCTCTCCTTGAACATGATGCTTGTGATGACGTAGAGTCGCCGGATTACAGTGCCAAGTGGGAAGTTCTTAGGATCGATGCTGCATTGAAGGAGTAGATGCCTGTCGCTCTCTTCGATTATGCCAATTCCGAGAAGTCTCTGAGTAACTTGCCTAATGCTTTGGATCTGCTCTCTCATGAGACGTCGAGAAGACTCTACTCTTAGGAGGTTTCTTCCAAGGACATAGTTTCCTACGATGACTCTTGCCAGTACCTTTGTGTTATCACAGTTGTCGACGTTGACCACGTAAATGCTACTATCCTCAGCCCTAGTGGGTTCAGGTGTTATCCGGAGGGCTCCATCGTTCTCTTCAGAGAGGAAGACGATGTCGCCTTTCTGGATGTTCATTTTCTTTGCCCAGTTCATTGGGATGGAAACGGAGAGTGTTGAATAGCCGACTTTTTGTACCTTTCTAGGCTCCATGATGTTCACCCATTTAATGATTATATGTACACGAAAACGTGTCCACATGAATGACTGTAAATAGAACTCCGGTATTTTTGGTGTTCCAGATAATTACTGTCATTATTCGGCTATTCAAACTTATTCTTGCTTATAAACTATGTCATATGTATTTACCAGAAATATTCAGTATATCTTGTAAATGATAGTTTATACATGAAATTATCTTAGAAAATAGCCGCGTCTCCAAGTAGCTTCGGGAAAGAAGGCAAATACAGTTTTGCGTAAATCAGTAAAGCCACACACAATAGGATGAAGGTAAGAGTGAGATAATCCGTCTGGTTCATCTTCAACTCGTAAAGGTTAGTTCTATCAACTGTAGCACCAAAGGCTCTAGACTCCATGGCCTCCGCCAACTCGAGGCTTCTCCTTATCGAGTTGATGATGAGAGGTAGAAGAATCGGTATATAGTTTTTGACACGAGTAATGAAATTACCCTTGTCCAACTCTAATCCCCTAGATCTCTGAGCATCCATTATCGTTTGTGCTTCATCAGCTAGAACAGGCACAAACCTTATGGCAGTGATAAACGCGAAGTTGAACTCGTAAGGAATTCTTGCTTTTTCGAGTGCCAAACTTAGCTTATCAGGGGAAGTTGTCAAGAAGAATATTGAGAACGAGGTAACAAGCACAATGAACCTGAAGGTCAACGACAAACTGTACTCCACCAATGCCCACGTTAGATTTCCGCCCTGGAAATAATAGAAACTGAGCATATTACTAACAAAGATTATACAGGCTATTACAGCAGCACCCTTCAATGACTTAATCCATTCACCAGTTACTTTCGCGATAATGACCAAAGGAACCTGAACCACGAAAACGATCATCAAGGGCACCAAGTCGAGGAACATCACGGAAGCAGCGAAAAACACCATAGTCAACATGAACTTGACTCTCGGATCGAGATTGTGGACAGATGTATCACCCCTAGTGAACCTTAGACTGTCAAGAAGACTCATTGCTCAGCCTCCTTAACGTGCCTGAGAAGCAAATCAAAGGCCTCGTCCACATCTAAAACATCTGGAGGCAATCCATGCGGCACCAGTCTTGAGAATAACCTTGTTATTTCTGGTTGAGCCACACTACATTGGCGGAGTTTCTCTGGGCAGGTCATGATCTCCTTCGCTGTGCCTTCATCAATCAGTTTACTGTTAGCCATCAACATTATCCGTGGTTGGCACTCGGCGACAAACTCGACGTCGTGTGTCACTATTACAACTGTTTTGCCCTGAGTTCGCAGATGAACAAGGAAATGCCTGAGCCGTTCTTTTTGCCCATAGTCCTGTCCAACAGTTGGTTCATCGAGCACCAAGACTTCCGGGTCCCACGCAAGCACAGAAGCTAACGCGACTCGCTTCCTCTCTCCGCCACTTAAAGTGAAAGGACTCCTCTCACGGTACTCAGTTAACTCAAGGAGGTTCAATGCCCAGTTCACTCGATTCTCGATGACTGAGTCTCTGAAACCAAAGTTCCTTAACGCGAAACTGATCTCTTTCTCAACGGTTTCCTCAAATAGCTGATCATCAGGGTTCTGGAAGACCAAGCCAACGTTTCTAGCCAGTTTGGCTACACTCGTTGTAGATACATCTACGCCGTCAACAAAAACGCTTCCCGAATCTGGTTTCAGCAACCCGTTGAAATGTTTCACAAGAGTAGTCTTACCTGCACCATTCTCACCCATGATAGCAATGAAGTCACCCTTATGGATAGTCAACGAGACATCGTTCAGTGCCTTCACGTTTCCAGGATACGAGAAATGAAGGTTATTGACCTGAATAACCGGTTGATGATGGAACTCACCTGTGTACATGTCGAGATCAATGACGTTACATGATTTCTCCTGAGTAGGTTCAGGTAGATACCTAAGTATGGAATCGTAGAATTGATCAGCTGATACAGGAAGCTGGTTAAATCGTAGTCCCCGAGTCTCCAGTCTTCTCGCTAACTCTAGTACGCGGGGTATACCAACACCTAGAAGCCGAGTAGAGTCACTCACAAAGATATCAGTAGGGAGACCATCACTCAACAGTGAGCCCTCGTTGAATACAATTATCCTGTCCACGTATTTAGCGGCTAGATCCATCCTATGCTCAATGAGAATGATGGTCATACCAAACTCCTTGTTGAGTCTATCTAAGACAGCGAAGATGTGCTCAGCACCCACCGGGTCAAGGAACGCAGTAGGCTCATCCATCACGATTACTTTAGGATGCATAGCGAGAACAGAAGCAATAGTAAGTCTCTGCTTCTGGCCTCCAGAGAGTTCATGGGTAGCTCGTTGTCTAAGATGCTGAATCCCTGTAACAGTTAAAGCCCAGTCGATCTCACGCATCATCTCTGCTTTAGAGACGCCCTGATTCTCAAGCCCAAAGGCAATATCTTTCTCTACTGTCAATGCGAAGATCTGATTGTCAGGGTTCTGAAAGATGAGGCCAACATTCTGTGCAAGTTTCATCGTGGGGTGCTCTATGGTGTTAAGACCGTTCACCTCAACTTTTCCCGTCATCTCGCCGTTGTAGAACTTGGGAACAAGGCCGTTCAGAGCCCTACAGAATGTTGTCTTTCCGCATCCACTCGGTCCAGTCAGAAGAAGGAACTCACCAGGTTGAATCGTGAGATTAATGTTGGTTAGAGCTGGCTTGGTGGAGTGAGGATAAGTATACGATAGATCCTTGACTTCGATGATTCCCAAGTCGCCTGCTCACACCTATGGAGGATTCCTAATTGAAAGTAGCAGGAAATATAATAGTTATGTCTATATCAAAAACCGCCTGATTCTATCTATTGTCGAATCAATTCAGTTGCCTTTTCCAGAAAATCATCAATGGACCCCTTAGCGTTCACTCCAGCAGCCGTTGGATGACCACTACCAGACCCATCAAAAAACGATCCAAGAGAACTAGCTAGCTCACCGAGATGAATCTGTGTCTCCTTGTAGAACCTGTTAGTTGACCTTATGCTGGCTCTGATGACTCCTTTCTCCTCACCTGCTACAAGAACTATATCAGCTCCCAGTCCAATAAGAGCCCGTGCACCTGATGATTGGAACGAACCAAGTCTGCTAAAGACGATAACCCAGTCATCAGAAGATATGAACTCAAGTCGTTGCCCAGCTTTGAGTCTAGCTATCCGCTCTGATACACTCGATGGGAGTCGAAGCAGGTCCTTGATCTCTGAGATGTCACCTGTTTGATCAAGAAGCTCAGCTATCAGCCTGAAGGTCTCGGCTCCCCCCATTGAAAAGTGACGTGTATCAAACGCTATCCCGGATAACAGCGCTTTCGCGGCATTAACAGAAGGTGTGAACTCGTGGTGCTTCATCAAACGGTAGACAATCTCAGATGCAGAGGTTGCACCAGATTCAACGATATAAAGACTTGAAACACGGGCCACCTCACTGTCGGGGAGATGATGATCAATGAAAACAATTTTTGCTTTGGAGTCCTCGATGACCTTAGCCCATTCACCTAACTGGTTCAGGCCTCCTGTGTCAACAATAATGATCGTGTCAGGTTCAACGATGCTGCTATTCTCATGAATAGATATCTCAAGCATAGAAGACATGTTAACGGATAAACTGCTTACATCATTCGGGAGAACGATCTCAACATCAGCGTTTTCATTTAAGTGATAGACAAGCTCCTTTACGCCTTGAGCAGCCCCAATAACATCGGGATCAGCGTTATGATGACCCAGAATAACGACGCGTTTACCTATCTGGTCACGGAAGTTGTCAAACTCTTTCATGGTAAACCCCGGAGAGAATCATTGGATAATAAGATAAAGGAAGATAATAGTTTATTCTGATTATTGTGTGGGCATTCCGAGTTCTTTCTGGAGCGTTTCTTGAAGGCCTGTCATCTTCTCCCGGGTCTTGTCTTCCTGTTTCTGCAGAACCTTGATCCTCATCTCTAGGAACTCTTTCCTTTCTTCCAGCTCACTCTCTACCTTATCTTTCGGTTTCTCAACGAGAACGGCACCCACTGACCTGTACACCTTTGAGGCGTCAGCTACATCCTTAAGCACCTCGAGTGCTTGATCGGATTCAGCCATCTCCATCTCTATTCGCTGTCTCTGTACTAGAAGCTGCTGCATCGTGTTCTGAAGCTGCTGAAGCCGCTGTAATCGTTCCTGAACTTGGGGTGGAAGCTGCCCTAAACCTGCCATTTTGTACCGCAGAATAAGGAATGACTCTATGCTTTATATTTACCGAAAAAGAGTGAAAGAAAAAGTAGGAGAGTTACCTGGTTTTCGTCCAGTCCCTGCCCAAAGTCTCACGGGCTATAACGATCTTCTGGATGTTTGCCGAGCCTTCAGCGCCGATGCAGTAGCTCATTATACCTCTGATCCCCATCTCTAATGGACACTCCTTGGTGTAGCCATAAGCACCGTGCCAGTACATCACACGTCTGAATGTATCCAAAGCGTGGTGGGGTGCAAGGTATTTCACCATACCGATGTACTTGCTACATTCGAGTGCAGTGAATTTACCATACTGGTACTTCTGGTCAAGCATCCAAGCTGTCTTATATATGAGTGCTTTGATTGCCTCGTGGTGAGCCACCATATCAGCGAGATCAAACTGGATTCCCTGATTTTTGGCAAGAGGCTGCCCGAATGCCTCGCGCTCCTTGATGTAATCCATTCCGATCTCTAACGCTCTCTCTGCAGCGCCAATACAGCTTGCAGATACTAGGACACGAGCAGCGTCGAAGCCCTCCATGGTGTCATAGAATGCGCGGTTTGTCTCCCCTAGCTGATACTCTTTTGGGATCTTGACGTCAGTCATCTTGAAGCCGCCAGTGCTGATAGCCATTCTTCCATAGTTGTCAAAGCGTTTTGTGATCTCAACACCATCCATGTTAATGGGGAGGAACACGCTTGTCATTCCTCTGTGACCCTTAGAGCGGTCGTTGAAGCCAGATACGAAGTATCCTCCATCCATCTCAACCGCCTCAGCGGTGCCGCTGATATACGTCTTCTCACCGTTGACAATCCAACCATCACCGTCAGGCTTTAAGTTAGTCTTGTATCCTGCTACGTCACTACCGCCACCTGGCTCAGTTACACCGATGCCAAGGAAACCATTTCCCGTCGCCGCACGTCGGATGTATTTCTCTTTTACCTCCTCACTGGCTAGCTTATTGATAACGTATCCCCAGCTAGCCTGAACAAGGTAGAAGACAGGGGTAGCTACGGAGATATCAGCGTATCCAAGCTCCTCAGCGCCTATAGTCGCTGTTACCCAGTCAGCGTCAGAGCCACCGTCTTCCTCTGGAAGAGTGAGAAGAAGGAGACCCATGTCCCCCATCCCTTTGATGAAACTCTGGGGTAACTCATGGTTTGTATCGTTTTTCCTAACCTGTTCAAGGTCCAAGTTCTTTGACAGCCATTCCCTGACTGCTTCACGGAACAGATCCTGTTCCTCACTGAATGAAAAATTGATCAATTTTAATCACCTATGTTAATTTCTTTTGAATTATCTGTAGATTATTTAAGAGCTTCGACTCGGATCAATTCAGATTACAACCATAAACGAACCGAAATAGTTCATGATAAATAGATATTCAAGCCTGATACTACCATGAAAATCCTGATTCTAGGAATGGGACTCATGGGCCCCAGTATCGCGAAGGACTGCGCCGAAGCTACCGAAGTCACCAAGGTATTGGGGTGCGATATTGACGAGGTAAAGTTAACGCAGGCAGAAGAATATGTTCAGAACACAAAGTTCGAGATACAGGTTCTGAGTGTAACTGATAGAGAAGCTCTCTTGAAAGCTATATCAGGATACGACGTTGTCATCAATGGGACAGCATCAAGGTTTAGTATGGATGTTCTTGACGCAGCCATGGAAGCGAAAATCAACCTAGTTGATCTGGCTGGTGGCGGGTATCCTCAAGAAGGTGAGTTCTATGAAAAGGCAGAAAAATCAGGAATCACCGCTATTCCTGGATGTGGAATAGATCCCGGACTAATAGATATTCTTTCAGGTCAGGCAATCATGCTCATGGACGAGGTAGACGACGTAACTTTTGCCTGTGGTGGACTACCCAAAGACCCCGAGCCACCCCTAGACTACAAGATAGTTTTCGGGGGTACAAGGATGCCGGTAAGACCGGGAAAAGTCCCAATGATCGTCAATGGAAATCAAGTCGAGATGGACAGGTACAGCGAAGTAGAGTCTATATTCGTAGAGGACCTGAACCCAATGGAAGCATTCGTTGACGGATACCCCTCATCACTGCTCAAGTTATGCATAGAGAAAGGAGTCAAGAACTTTAGAGGAAAAACAATAAGATACTCAGGATTCGTAGACAAGATCCTCTTCCTCAACGACCTCGGACTCATCTCCACCGAACCCATAAACTATGAGGGAAAGGAAGTCATTCCACGGGAATTATTCCATAAGATAATCTATCCACTCATAAAGTTCGACACCAATACGGGGGACAGAGACTTAACGGTGCTCTTGGTACAGGTTGATGGAAAGAAAGACGGCTCAGAGAAATCCATCAGATACGACATGGTAGATTTTTATGACGAGGAAACGCAGGTAACCTCCATGGCTAAAACAACAGGATACACCGCTGCTATAATCGCTCGCATGTTAGGTAGAGGAGCAATCAAAGAGAAAGGGATACAGTGGCCGGTACGCATAATACATGGGGAACTATTCGAGGAACTCCTGAGCAACCTAAGAAAACGAGGAGTAGAAGTATCAGAGACAACCACACAGACACGTGAAGTCTAACATCTACATTTCAAACTAATCTCTTCTTTTAATAAAAAGAATAAGGAATAAACTACTTAAGAGTCTGAACTGTTGTAGTTGCCGACGGACTCTCTCTATGGCGAGGATAGCACCGACAATAGGCCTCAACTCGATTCGAATAGCCTAGAAAGGCTTACCATACTTATCAGTATGTAAAGCCATGGGAGGCTTCATTAGTCCTAAGTTGATTTGAGTGAAGTCAATTGAGACTTGTATCTTTTCACCGATCTCGAGTAGACTATTATTGTCCCCTGTGATTGTCTTCAAAGTAGTTACGGTTCCATTGGTTACACTCTGAGAGTAAATGATCGCATGACCTCTTGCGTTAGTGTACGTGACCATCATGTTATCGTCGCTACAGTCAATTGGCTCGTGCCCTTGAGCTAATTTAATGTAGAAGACCATTTCTTCTAGACAGACTTCTTTTTGGTCACCTGCAGTTGTGTTGGAGAAGTAACCTGTGATCACAGGATCTGCCATCAGTGATGAGCTTGTCTCTTTTACAGTTGAGATGACAGTGGTTTGAGCTTTATCAGAAACTATGAACCCGACGTTCAGTATTACGAAGCTGAACGCGGCTGCAGTTATAACAAAGGCAACCAGTATGATGGCTGTCTCGATTCCGGTTATTCCCCGCTTGGTTATTAATTTCCTATTCTCCATTTTCATTGTTCTGTCCCCTTAGGATAGTTATCGAACCAAGCAAAGCTGAATGTGGTATTAATCCGATTGTTTGTTTAGCGGTAAAACATACCTAGGGGGATTCATAGACAATAAATGATGTATTAAATTCGGTTAAATCGATTGAATTGACTATTTTTCAAACTTGGCGTAAATTAATATCGATACTATTGTTGGAATATGGAAAATAAATAGCTCAAATACGGGGTCAAGAAACCGGTAACTGGTTCTTTGAATAAACCCGATTATTAATGATACAGTAACCATAGTTAGGGTCGTAAGCCTCCAGGCATCTTTCTCTAATAGTCCACCTAGCAACTTGGTTCACTTGTTATTGCTTTGTAATTAAATCGATTAAGGGTATATCTTGGTAGCTGCCTTCCGGTAAAGTCCTGCGAATAGTCATTGGTAGCGCTGCTTCTCGTAGCTCAATTATCGCGATGTCTATGGGGTCACTGACACTTGGCTCCAACTCTGTGAGGATGGGTGCTCCAAGTGAGACTTGCAAGGCTCTTGCTCCCACGATTCTCGCTCTTTCGAAGCGTGTTAGCTTCGGTGGCCCGATTAGGATGTTTTTACTCAATTTGATCGCTTCATTTTTTCCGGTAAGCGTGGTGAGACTTGTTAACATCATTGCAATGTACAAGGTACTCGTGTATTCCAACGCGCCCGAGACTACTACCCAAACAAAAGAAACGAGATATAAACGTTTTCTTGTTTGCAGACTTTCTGAATACTAGCTTTTACTTGAATCGGTTATGTAAAAAGGAGTATAGGAAAAAGATGCTTTTTCGCTCTTATTTCTCAGATACGACCGGGTTCTTCATTGTGCCAAGTTTCTGGATACTGGACTCGATTATGTCGCCAACTTTTAGTAGACCAGATGGGTGAGCTGCACCTACTCCTGAGGGCGTACCTGTTGCGAAGATGTCCCCAACTTCTAGGGTCATACCGTCAGATAATGTGTTGACGATAGTTTTTATATCGAATATCATGTCCTCTGTGTTGGCTTTCTGCCTAGTCTCACCGTTTACTTTGCAGGAGATATCTAGTTTCTGTGGGTCTCCTACTTCGTAGGGGGTGACTAGGTATGGCCCCATGGGGGCGAAGGTGTCTTGGCTCTTGCCACGATACCATTGTAGGTGCTGTCTTTGGAGCTTTCTCGCGGAGATGTCTTGGAATACCATGTATCCGGCGACATGGTCGTAGACCTCGTCCTTTGAGATATATTTTCCTTCCTTGCCTATTACGAAGGCTAGCTCCACCTCGTAGTCGAGGCGCTCCACTGCTTTATTGTATACAACTGGGTCGTAAGGCCCTGTGATGGTTGTAGGAGGTTTTGTGAAGAATATTGGATGTGGAGGCAGGTCTCTGTCGCTTCCTCCCTCCTTGACGTGCTCAGCATAGTTGAGACCTAGACAAACAATGTTTTTTCTGGTCCAAGGCAGGGGAGCTGCGAGCTTGAGTTCATTTAGCTTATGGAGACCTGATGTGTTTCCTGATGCCGCCTTGTCTTCTGCTTGTTTTACTGCTTCTCTCGTTTTTACCATGCCTTTTTCTCCCAACTCAAGAAGTCCCTGCATGTCAAGTTTTGTCCCGAGGGCCTTGTTGAGGTCCAGTGCGTATTCATTTATTACTGCGCCTAGGCCGTACCCGGCTTTGGTCATGTAAGTTAAAAGCTTCATTTCACGATTAGTGGCGTGTTTCAGGGTTTTAACATTATTCTCTTGCTGATTCAGGTAAAATAGAAAAATGGATAGATCATAGTTTGGGTATGAATATCAAGACACATATGTCGGCGGATTCGTCTCTGCTTGGCTCTCCATTGAAGATCGTGGATGGTAAGATGGCTGTTGTGGAATTGTTAGCAGGTGAGGAGATGGTTGTCGATGATAAAGGGCTTATACATGGTGGTTTCACTTTTGGGCTCGCCGATTATGCTGCTATGCTTGCTGTGAATGACCCATTTGTTGTACTCGGAGCATCTGAGGTAAGATTCGTTGCTCCTGTTAAACTGGGTGACATGATGAGGGCTAGTGCAGAGGTGTTAGGGGAAAAGGGTAAACGACGTGAAGTCGCGGTACAGGTGTTTGTCGGTGAAGCACTGGTTATGAAGGGCGTTTTCACTTGTTTCATTTTAGATAGACATGTGCTTGAAAATCAGGTGTGATTGTATTTGTATAATAAAGCTTCCGGCTAACCTTTTTATACGGCTCTTCGCTGTTAAATGGAAGTTTGGGTGTTAAAATGCCTATTGTAATCGACCCCGCTAAAAACGGATTGGAAAAGGTTCTCAGGGACTATCAGATCGAGGCACTGAAAATCATTTGGAGTAACACGGGAGAAGGTATGACTTCCCGAGAGGTCTATGAAGGAGTTAACCAGAACTTGGGTGTAGGTAAAAGCGTTTCACGTGCCTCTATAATCAATTTCCTTAACGCCATGTGCGACGATAACGTCTTGGATTTTGAGGAAGAGACTTGTAAGGGTGGTATGCGCCGTAAATACGCCAAGGGACTGGATGAGGACGGGTTCAAGAAGTATATCGCATCCGTGGTTTTAGGTAGTCTGATAAAGGATTTCCCAGATCAGACTTTAGCAGCTATCAAGGGTACCCTTGACGCGGCCTCTTTGAAAGCTCTCTCTGGTTAATTGAAACATTTTCATACTCCATAGACTTTCTTTTATTCTAATCATGCGGATTACAGTGGATGTTAAACCGGGTTCAAATCATGAAAAGATCGAGGAGATCGGTGAGAACCATTTGCTTGTTTACGTGAAAGCGCCTGCGAGAAAAGGAAAAGCAAACACTGTTCTTATTAAGATTCTAAGGAAACATTTTGGTGTCCCAGTGTCACTGATTATGGGTCATACATCAAACCGGAAGGTCTTCTTGGTCGAGAAGTAGACGGATTCATAAGGGAAAACCGGGATAAAGATTTGATTTAGATTGGTAGAAGTTCTGGAAGGACTAAGAACTATCCGGATAGCTGACGCTGATGGGCTAGACACAGAGGTCTACATTCTGGAGTGTGAAGAGGGATTGATTCTTGTGGATGTTGGTTTCACGCCATTATGTCATGAGAACATTCAGTCAGAACTCGACGATATGGGAAAAACTTGGGATGACGTCAAGATGATTATCATAACTCATGCTCATGGTGACCATATCAACAACTTGGCTCAGGTAAGAGAACTGACAGACGCAGAGGTCATTATTGGTGAGGGCGACGAGGATAAGCTCTTCGAACGCACAGGCATACGGGCAGACATAATTCTTGGGCAAGGTGATGTAATTGGGGCCTGCGGGAACATCGAGATCGTTCATGTGCCGGGTCATAGTGACGGAAACCTCAGTCTCTACTTGCATAAACACAAGGCGATAATAGCAGGGGACACAATCTTTGGTGACTCTGATGGAGTCCTTGAGGCGCCTCCAGAGAAGTATTGTTCAGATGTTGATCTAGCTGCGAAGAGCCTCAAAACTTTGGCTTTGTATGATTTTGATAAACTTTTGCTTAGTCACGGTAAAAACACGTACTCAGGTGCTAAAGAAAAGGTATTAAAGTTGATAGAGGCTTGTGCTTAGCCCAGTTTCGAGATTACTTCTTTCACAATTTTTCCGGGCTCTAATCCTAGTGCTACTGCTTTACTTGTAGCGGATTTTATCTCAGCGTTCAGTACGTCTTCGAAGGTCTTGACTCCGCTGACGATGGCGGCGGCTGCACCGAGTTTCTCGGCTACATCGATGTTCAGGTACCCGCACATGACGAACCCTTTCTCTCCTTTAATTAGTAAAAGCGGTGGCAGGTCAGGTAGCGTGGATTTTACACCTTGGAAGGATTTTCCATTGAACACAAACTTGTCTATCTCAAACATTTGTATCAGGGAATTCATCCCTGAACTTGTTTAAAATAACTTCCAAGAAAAAGGTGGGTTACTTGTAGAGAAGCGGGAACGCGGTGAATATCTTAACGCCGAGGACAAGATTCTCGACTGTGACTCGCTCGTCTGGTTGATGGGCTTGCCCTGTAAGGCTTGTTCCGTAGCCAAGACTGGGTATTCCGGCTCTCTTACTTGTGCTGATACCGTCAGTTCCTCCTGTTAGTATCTTCATGTTCACTGGTATTCCGGTGATCTTGCCGATGATGTCTGTGAACTGGTCTGCGAAGCTACTGTTGGGGGACTCGTAGTATCCTGCAGTGTCATCTGGTTTATGGTCCCTAGAGGTAATTTCTAGACCATCGATTCCTGATTCTTTCACAAGCTCCTTGATCCTGTTAACTACTCTTAATGGATGTGAGCCCGGTGTGATCCTGATGTCAAACTCGGCCTCGGCATAGTCTGGGACGACGTTGATCTTAACACCTCCATTGATAATGTTGCACGTTACTGATGGAGTATAGAAATTATGCTCCATCGCCGCGTCTATCTCGGGGGTCATCGGTGTCGCAGTCTTGTAATATTCGATACTGCCTTCTACCGCTGGTTTTAGGTCGTCAGGGAAATCCAGTTTGAAGTCGTTGATTTTCTCGACCCATGGAACGGCTTTGATCAGTTTTGATATAGCATTATCACCAAGGTATGGTGTGCTCCCGTGGGCTGTTCTGCCTCGTGCGATGAGCTTGACTCCTGCGCCTCCCTTGCAGCCGAGGTCGATGCTTGGGGCTGTGGGGCCTCCGCCGTTGCCGTCGCCGATTATGCATATGTCTCCTTTGAATCTGCCTGTTTCTGCTAGCCATCTGGCTCCGGCTCCTCCACCTATCTCCTCATCTGATGTAAACCAGTACTCCACGGTGTTTGGGATAGAGTCCATCTCGTTAAGAATGCGGGCTGAGACCATGGCTGCGGCGCATGAGCCTTTCATGTCGCTGCTGCCTCTTCCCCAAACACACTTGTCAGCGATCTCTCCGCTGTATGGTGGATAGGTCCAGTTCTCGGGTTTCCCTTCTGGGACTACGTCTAGGTGGCCAACCCAGATTATTTTTTTGTCTGTGGTTCCTTTTATTCGGGCTACGATGTTTGGCTTCTTAGGGTCTTTCGCGTGAACCTCGTTTTCGATGCCATGTTTATCTAGGTATTTTTTGATGTATGCGACGGTCTCATCTGTGAAACCGTCAGGGTGGGCTGAGTTGAACTTGACTAGCCCTGAGCAGAGTTCCGCTACTTCATTGTCAGTATTTTCGGTAAGTTTGATTATCTGTTCTAGTTTCATGATGAATAATAGGTCTATATAAATAAAAAATTGGGGTTAAGGAATAGTCCGATTTTCCATTCTATCCCAGAGAGACTCCATTGCTTTGGGTAGTAACTCCTGTATAGGTAGATTGTATGGGCACCTTGTCTCACATTCACCACAGTGGATGCAGGTATCCAGTTTTTCTTTGGCATTCTTAACCATGCGTACTCTATTGTCGCTCCAACCCATTCTTCTTAAGACCTGAGTTTCTGTTCTGAGAATAGTGCTTATTGGTATCTCTTGTGGGCATGGTTGGCAGTAGTTGCATGATCTGCAAAACTGGTCGCCTAGTAGCTCCTTATCCTGCTGAATTAACTTGTGCTCTTCCTCTCTAAGGCTGTGATCACCCATCCATACCTTATAGTTCTCCTCTATCTCAGCGATGCTGAGCATCCCAGGAATGATGATATCTGAGTGAGGGTTAGACAAAACATACTTGAGTGCTGTGTTGGCGTTACTGAAAGCCCCTCCTCCAAAAGGCTTCATGATTACTGTGCCCACGTTCAGTTTATTACACAAGGGTAGGAGTTTCTCTTCGGGTTGTACTGTGAGATAGTTATATGGGATCATCATGGTCTCGAATATTCCTGACTGGACCAACTCGATAGCCATATCCGGGCTGTGGCTAGTGACGCTTAGATGTCTAATTTTTCCCTGTTCCTTTGCTTCGTTAACTGCTTCAAGGGCTCCCCCCGGGGCTCTTACCTGATCCCATTGAGTCTGGTTACTTACGTTGTGTAGCTGATACACATCGATGTAATCGGTTCTAAGATTTTTGAGACTGGTCTCAAGCTCCTCCTTGATACCTTCCGCGGTTCGTTTGTTACTCTTCGTCGCGAGGTACACCTTCTCCCTTACATCCTCCAATGCTTTCCCGATTCTTACCTCACTGGTGGTGTAACCCCTGGCGGTGTCATAGTAGTTTAACCCGAGCTTGTAGCAGTGACGCACTACTTCGATGGCGTCTTCCTCGCTAAGTCGCTGTATAGGGATTCCTCCAAAACCCAATGTCTTGACCTTTAATCCTGTCCGTCCAAGCACTTTTTCCTTCAAAATCTGTCATCAGTCGTATGTCTGGGGTTTCTTAAAAAAACTGGGTATAGTCGGAACAATTTTATCTAGTCCAAATCCCCCTGAATACGATTAACTATGTCACACCCTGTCGCGCTTGATAAGCCGGGTGAACGTGTCGTACTTATGGGTAACGAGGCCATCGCAAGAGGCGCCATTGAGGGGGGTATAACCATCGCAACGGCTTACCCCGGTACACCTTCATCTGAGATAGGCAACACTTTCGGAAGAGTCAGCAAGGATACTGGAGTATATTTTGAGTGGAGCGCCAACGAGAAAGTCGCATTAGAGGTTGCTTACGGGGCATCCATGGTAGGACAACGCTCCATCTGCAGTATGAAGCATGTCGGAGTCAACGTCGCCTTGGACATCTTAAACCCCATAACCCTGAGAGGAGTGAAGGGCGGTCTAGTACTTGTCAGCACCGATGACCCGAGCCAGCACAGCAGCAGAACCGAGCAAGACAATAGGTGGCTCGGCAGGCACAACGATGTTCCCATCCTTGAGCCGAGCAGCCCACAGGAAGCGAAAGATCTCACAAAGTATGCATTGGAGCTCAGCGAGAAATCCAAGCTACCTGTCATGATCAGAACAGTTACACGTCTCAGCCATATGAGGAGCGACGTGGAGCTTGGTGAGATACAGAAGCTCAATAGAAAACCCGAGTTTGACTGGGAGGGCTTCAGTTATCGTGTAGCGGGCTTTGAGAAGCTGTTCAGGCGCCACAAGGAAAGACATGGCAAGATTGATTTTGTTCAGGAAGAGTTTGAGGAGATGCCCTTCAATGAACTCAAGCTCAAGGGAGACGAGAAGATCGGCATCATCGGCGCGGGTTTCGCGTACACCTATGTGAAAGATTCCTTGGTTTATTTTGGTGTCGAGGATAAGGTTGCTTGGCTGAAACTTGCGTCAGTACATCCCATTCCTGAGAGGCTTGTCACCAAGCTCATAGAGTCAGTTGATACGGTGTTTATCGCTGAGGAGGTTGACCCCTTCGTCGAGCTTCATGTCAAGGCGTTGGCCAAGGACGTGAACCCTGACTTGGTTATTTTGGGAAGGATGAGCGGTTATTTACCTAGAGAAGGAGAGCTTAGCCCAGAGCTCATAGACGGTAAAATCGCTGAACTCCTTGGCATCGAAAAACCGACTGAGACTAGGGTCGATCTTGAGAACGCGAAAGACGAGATGCTCTTCGACCGTATGCTTACCATGTGTGCGGGTTGCCCCCACAGGTCAAGCATTTACGCTTTGAAAAAGGCGGTGAAGGAGGTCAAGGGCGATCTCATGAATGTGGTTGTAAACGGGGATATTGGGTGCTATGGCTTAGCTCACGCACCGCCCATGGAGTTCGAGGACACCTACTTCGCGATGGGTGCAAGCATAGGTGTCTCCCAAGGAATGCAGCGGTTCGGCGTGGACACCATCGCTTGGATAGGTGACGGCACGTTCTTCCATGCTGGGATACCTGCACTTCAGAACGCAGTTCATAACGGTAACAACGTCAAGATCGTTGTTGCGGACAATGCGGCTATAGCCATGACTGGCTTTCAGACCAACCCTCAGATGGGTATCACGGCCACGGGCACTAGGGTAGACCCCATAATGATCGAGGATATAGCCAAGGCTTCGGGCGTGAAACATGTCGAGGTCGTGGACCCATATAACCTTGAGGCAGCGGAAGCAGCTTTCAAACGCATGTTGGAGGTTGACGGAGTCGCCATGGTCATCGCGCGTAGAGAATGTGCAATGGTGGCAGTGCGTCAGATGCGTCCTGACCGGCCACCAGTCTATTACGTAGACCAGGATGCATGCATCGGGTGCAAGCTTTGCCTTAACACCTATGGATGCCCAGCGTTGATGTGGAACGAGTACGAGCGCAAGGCAAGCATAGATACCACTCTTTGCATGGGGTGCACTAGCTGCGTCCAAGTGTGTCCATCGGATGCTATCCACAGGAGGAACGACCAATGAAACCCTTCAAGGTAGTCGTATCAGGCGTCGGGGGCCAAGGAACATTACTTGCTTCAAGACTTCTCGCTG
>JAOZHP010000001.1 GCA_026014815.1 Candidatus Bathyarchaeota archaeon | reverse complement strand
GTCTATGTCGTGGAGTATCCCTACTGCCTCCCAGAGGGCTGGGTCCTCGTCGAAGCGCATAGCGAGGCCCTTCATTATGGCTCCTACGCCTATCATGTGTTTGACGAGGGTCTTGTTCTTGACGTGCTGCTTCACTAGGTTGATGCACTCGTCTCGGGTGATCATGCCAAATACTCGGGGGTGGCTTGGTTTAAGATTTTCACCTCCTGACTTAAATACGATAATGCGTGCAGTGGTGTGTTCGTTAGTGATCAATTTTGGAGGAGCATAAACAGCAGACATACAAGGAGATTCTCAGCTACGGGCTCATAGTGATGGCGGTAACCCACACCCTTGCACACGCTTTCCAGAACATGCATACGGCGTTATACCCGAAGCTTGTCGAGGAGTTCGCGTTAACCAACCAGCAGATCGGGCTCATATCATCGATTCCGAGTCTCGTGTCAGCCATCCTGTCGATCCCTATGGGGCTTCTGTCTGACCGGCTTGGCGCCAAGAAGATGATCTTACTTAGTATCACGGTGGCTACGTCGGGTGCGGTCCTCGCAGGGTTAGCGCAGAACCCGTATATGCTAATATTGGCGATAAGTCTCCTCTACCTGAACACTACAATATATCATCCTGCCAGTTACAGTTTCACTACGTTTCTCTTTGCGCCAAGAGATCGGCCGAAAGCTCTCGGGGTCCTTGGAGCGGGGGGTACCCTCGGGATGGCGTTAGGACCAATCAGCGTCAGCATTCTGGTTGGAATCCTCGGGTTGGGGTGGAGACGCGCCTACATATCATGGATCGTACCGCTCCTAATCGGCATTGTAGCTGTCTGGTACATCAAGTTCATCCCGACTGCTGAAGACGAGGATAAGAAATCTGAGGAACCGGGTAATAGTCATGGAGCTGCAAAGCTCTGGACGACGAGCCTCGTCATGTTCCTCATATTTGGAGGGTTGAGAATGGCTGCACCGGCGATGACCCGTACTTTCCTCAGTATCTGGCTTGTGAACACGAGGGGGATGGAGTTTGCGTTAGCCAGCTTGATCTTTGGTGCCAGCAGTCTCATGGGTATTGTGGCGTCTCCATTGGGGGGTGTCTTCGCCGCTAGGTATGGTGAGAAACGATGGACAACTTATACAACCATCGCGTCTATCATTTGCTTCGCGTTGGCTTTCATCGTGCCGGGGAACATCGCGTTCACAGTTTTCTACATTGGTTACGGTTTCTTTAACCTCTTCAGTATGGCCGCAAACTCAGCTATCACGGCGAAGCTTACCCCTAGTAAGCAGCGGGGCCTCGGTTTTGCCCTATATTTCTTACCGGGGAGCATCATGGGGGCAGTTGCACCGATGGCGGCTGCGTTCATAGCTGATATTTGGGGTATGTACTCGGTGTTCATGGCGAGCATCGTTGTATTCGCCTTTGCATGGATTGTGTTCACCTTTGGAGTGAAGGTGGATTAAAACCTCTTCCTCTATCCATTGAACGAACACGATACTGCATAGGGGTCATGGTGGTGCAGTGTTCAGGGTTATTTAAAGGTAGGTGGGACCGGGTAGGGGTGTTCTTGTACCCACTTTCTGGGGATCATGAAAAAACTCGCTTCAAGTAACCTGTAATATTGAGAAAAAAAAATTTCTTGTACCTTCTTACTGGGAATCTTGGGAAAAAGGAGTTGCCCGTTTTCGGGTTGTGAATAGCTGGTTGCTTATCATAAAATGGTATTAGCCTTGTTTTTTCATTTTTAAAAATCGCAGCGACAAGAAATTGCAGCAAAGAGCCTAGCCACCGCCTTTAAAGAAGCAATGAGGACTGCCAACTGCCCTATGTGTGATTATTCTGGGTATGTGGATGGTGGCGAGGGGAAATGGGGAACAGCGTGTCCTGATGGTTGTAGGCTGGACGATGAGAGATCTGTTCCGCTCCGACCGTTAATGCATATTCCTAACGATCCAGACCTGTTCGCTGAGCTCAACGTTGAACTCTATGAGCGTTGCAAGACTGGGAAGATCCTGTTCAGTCACTCCCAGGGCACACACGATGACCGGTTCTGGGCAGTAGCCCTTGGTAACTACACAGCTGAAATGGAACCTTTAATTTCGAAACCACTGGCTAAATAGCTTTAAACAATTTCAATTCCCATGTACTTTGATAACAATTCTTCGATTTTGTCAATATCTAAAAATGAAACGTTTCTTTGTCTAACCTTTTCGATAATTTTTTCTTTAGCGTTGTCAGTGAATCTGCCTGATATTATTATTAATAATTCAGATATGTACCGACTTTCTCTGCTAGAAGTGTCATAATAAGGCATTGAAAATGCATCATCAATCTGGCCAATAATAATATCAATTTCTCCACCTGCTTTGCCAGATATATTACCTGCTTTTAATTGGATAGCATAATTTTTCCTAATGACGAATTTATTATTCTCCGAAAATGTTACATCTTTTCCATATTCTCTCGTGCCGTGGTTATACTTTACATCAACAAAATCCATTTTTCTTAATAAAGGCAAGACAACTTCTAGGGTGAATTTTTTCTCATCTCCTAAAACCTCCGGAGAAATTTCTTCTTTTTGTAATAATCGTTCGGCTTGACCATGTAGCTCTGATTCAATTTGTTGAAACTTAGTTAATGCTTCATCAATTGGTATATCTTCAGCGGAGTAAATTTCATAATTAAAATGAATCCATGCTCCATCATCATCCATGTCTGAGAATTTTACATCTTCCTCTTTTCGTTCTCGTAACGTAATGGCTTCTTTAAGGGCGTTATAATAGCTACTCATACCATATTTATGGTACCAATATTTTCTATAATCAGAAATATTCATGTAAGCGATACCTGAATGAGTTGGCGAACTTGATAGTTCACCACCAATAACCATTGTCCTATCCTCAAGAGGAAAAAAAGTAACGTGGGAGGGGATTGAACCTATATTAAAACCTTTAAGGTCAGCGAGTTGAATTTCAACACGAAACTCTTCATCAAAAAAATATTGAATACCATTAATCTCTACACCAATTTCGACAGTTTCCTCATCATGAATTAATTGAACTGCATCCCCCATTTCCATAATATTCAACCGATTCTAATTGTTGAACGAGGGTATAAATACATCCTTAAATTCCTAGTTTTTATAAATATTCATATCAATTTAAAATTAACTATGATAACATGATTAAATATCTCTTTTTAGACGATTTTAATGGATTACGTAATGTAAATCTACGTCTAAAAAATTACACTGTTAATATTTCGACTTGAATGTAGCTAATAGTCTACACATCTTTCAGTATTAATATATAGTTAATACGCCTTCTAATGAAACGTATGACTCTAAAATCAATGGAAATTCGACAGATGATAGCCCTAGATTACACTCTATTTCCGTTGAAGTTCCACGAGATCATGAAATCGTTAGAGAAGATCGGATTCGAGCTAGCTCCGTCCCTCCCTATGCCTATGCCTTATGGCCGGTTCAGCGGCTCTGGGCAAGTAGGTAGAAAAGGCAAGACAGTGTGTGTGGTTAACTCTAGCGATAAATCGATTCAGATGGTTGGTGAATCTATTGAAAGCACAAGCGACGAATTACACGAATTAATCGTCACCATTTCTGACTCATATAAAATTGACCTTAATGAAAGAGTCAAATGGTATGAATACCAGGCCAAACACGAGTTCAAAACCAAGAAAAACGCAGTCCTAAAAATCAACTCCAAGTTCAATAATCCAATGGCCCAGGAAATCTCCAAAATAATGGATATCAACGTTAGGCCGATTATTGCCAGACTGGGAATGGAGAATGAATACCCAAACCAGATTGAGTGGTTTGATGTAAAAATCAGCCCAGATTTTTCTCGAAACGATGGGTACTTAATAGAAACAATATTTAGGACCGAGGATAAGGAAAAGTACCAGCACTTTGTAGCAAATACAAAGATAAAAATCGAGAAAATCATAGAGAAAATCGAGGAATAGAACATGGGATTCAGCTTCCAAGATATTGGGTTCAATCAGCCGCAATGGACAAAGGACGACTATTTCCCATCATCAATTGATCCATATTCTAAACCAGAAGATCTTGAGACAGTCACACCGTTCACTGCCCCAAAAGAGCCAACAGATTACCGATTCAATAATCCATCGAGACCTTATATTCCAAAGAATCTGAAGAATATCCTAGATAAGGGAAAGATACTTCCATTAGAAGAGGACGAAATGACTATTCTGATCGAAGGTATAGCAAAGGTCTCCATTGAGTACTATGAGCTCAACCTTGGCAAATTCGTCGCAATTAGTTTCGATGGGCGTATCCTCGAATCAGCAGACTCCCAGATCAAACTATTGATGAAGATACAGGGCAAAGACTTCAAACAGGACCTTTTCCTTTGGCATGTAGGCTCAGATTCTTTCTTGGGATGGGAATTTTGACTGAGCCCTATTCAATAGAGAAACGGTACAAAAATAAAAGAGCCTATTTAAAATTACGAGGATTCGTTAGAAATCTTCAGACAATGGAACAAACACCATTCATTGTCGAAGGCATCGTGGATACCGGATTCGATGGAGGATTATTCGTTCCGGATACTTTCAAGTCAGATCTGGAGATTATAAACGTCAAACCTAGGAAAAGTCCTATGACCTTGGCAGACGGACGAAAGATAACAGCAGAGACCTGCTTTGCCTATATCCAACAGGTAGACGACATAAAACTTCCAGATCCGGGATTACCAGTATCCTTCGTAGTCTTTGGAAATCTGAAGGGGCATCTCATCGGAATGGAGTTTCTAGAAAACTGCGTCACTGAGTTCAATGGACCCGCGGGCAAGATCTTAATGAATATTTCCTGTTGATTACGTTATGTTCAATGAAATTACTTCTGGTTTTAATGACTTTTCTGAGGATGTAGTTCAGTATCATTCGTATATTGTTTCCTTGATGTCAGGAATCATCATAGGATTGATAACAAATTATGTTATCACCTATTTTACGCCAATAAACTCAATCTTGAATTTGTCCTTGAATTTGATAGCATTAATCATAGCAGTATATTTGGCGTTAATTTATTCTCCAAATATTAAAAGGAAAGGAGTGCATTTTTCTGTTCCTAGATCGTTAAGCATGTTTCTAAAACAAAATTATACAGCATTTTTAGTGTTTATTAGATTAGATCTCGATTGGTATGCATTCAAGGATGATTTTCCCAGTTTTAGTAATTTCAACATCAAAGAAAATGTATCCGTGGAAAGTGGGAGAGAGGAAGATAAGTATCCTTGGCAAATGGTTGTCACATATAGTTTTCTTAAAATATTCAAATGTAAAATAAATCTGAACATCCGAGTCATTGAATCCAAACGGTATAATTCAGTAAATATTGAAATTGAACTAAACAGAAATGCCAGATTTCATCATAAAACGGATAGAATATTAAAGACAATAGGAACCCGCATTTCTTTAGCCATAACAAATCCTCAATTAATAAACCCACAAATATCAAATGAAGAATTAAAACGCATAATGGATGAACTCTATTAATTCTAATCCGATTTCTAGATATCGTCTCAGCGACATCGGCTTTCCAGCGTTCAGTGTTGATCAATCCTTGAACGTAGCTTAATAGCTCGGGATCAGCGGAATCCGCAGCGGTTTGACCTAGGCTCATTACCTGTCCGCCCCATCCAAATGGACCCCTCCAAATCAGGCCTCGGGATGTTCTTCAAGCCCTGACATGTAGAAGCCCTCAACCACCTCAAAACTATCCATCCCGAGGGAGCCAACAGCGAAACAGTCTACCAAGCCGTCAACCAGAAAACCAAGATCAGCCGCACCAGTATCATTAACTACCTCCACGACATCGTAAACGGAGGCATACTGGCCTTCACCGAGTAGAAGGTTCTGAGAAACGTGATCTCACCGTCCTCAAGGGCGGAGTGGCTCTCAAGGCCGTTACCGAACAGGTAGGTAACCTCCCTCGCCTAACTCGCACTTCTTGACCCTCTCCCATAGCTCATGGAACCCCTGCCCGATTACGGTGTTCCCTGCCTTGAACCTGTAACCCTTGGATTCAGGGTGTTAAGCAAGGTAAGCTCATTTACTTTGTTTAACGTAATATCCCCGAATTAGGGATGTTTCATTAAACAAGGTAAAAGACAATCCAAAACAAGGTGAGTCATACTGACCAACCCTGAAAACAACTTCGAATGAGCCATTGAAACACGAATACGGGTTCCTAAGGAACATAAACGTCTTGCTAAAACCCTTATATCCCCCTATTAGGAACAAGGGTTCCTTTAGATGAGTAACGGCCAGACTAGCCAAGCCAGCAATATGGTCAGTGACGCCCCGACGAGGTCCAGCAGGATCCCTGCTTTGATCATCTCTCCCATGGAGACTTTGCCTGTGCTGTAGGCGATTGCGTTAGGGGGAGTGCCCACGGGTAGCATGAAGTCTAGGCTTGTGCTGATGCCCACGGCGACTGCGAGGATCACTGGGCTTACACTTGTCTGCTGTCCAAGGCCGATGGCTATTGGTAGGAAGATGCCTGCGCTGGCTGTGTTGCTGGCGATGATGCTGAAGCCGAGGCCAGTGAACACCACGAGTGCGATGGTCTGGAAAGGTGAACCTCCGCCTGTGAGCCCTAGAAGCGAGTTTCCGATGACACCCACCAGCCCTGAGACCTCAAGGGCTTTCCCGAGGCTCAGTCCTCCGCCTATGAGGAGCAGCGTGGACCATTTACCGTTCTTGATGTCCTGTTCGTCCAGCAAGTCAGTGAAGTAGAGTAGCATCACGATGGCGCCTGCTACCATGGATGAGCTGTACCCGTGTCCAGACCAGCCGATCAGGTTCGCGATAGGGCCGGGAAGGCTGCTTGTGAGCCACGCGAGGACAGCGAACACGAAAACAATAAGAGTGTTCCTCTGGTTACGGGTGAGCTGGGTTGAGACCCTTTCTATGGGTGGTAGCTCCTTTACGCTGGTTGGAAATGACATGAAGAGGACGACCCATATCACCAGAATCTGGATTATGGCAATGGGGAACCCGAATAACACCCACCCAAAGAAACTGATATCGTATCCTATCATGGTTTTGAGGCTGGCCGCAGCCATGGCACAGGTGGTTGTACCTACGAGGGTGCTTAGCCCTCCCGCTGTCGCCGAGTAAGCGATGGCCAGAACCATGATCTTGGAGAAGTTTCCTTTCTCGTCGTGTACATTTTCTGTGATCTTCAGTGCCATGGTTATTAACAGTGCAGTGGATGCGCTGTTGCTTATCCACATGCTGAGGAAACCGGTGGCGAACATGATGGCGAGCACTACTCCTTTGGGCCCAGCGTTTACTTTGCTGAGTATCATGTACGCGAAGTACTCGTCAAGGTCGTACTTCTCTACGGCGACGGCTAACAGGAATCCTCCTAGCAGTAACATTACAGTGGGGTCGAAGAAGGGTGCGAGCGCTGTCTTGAATCCTTGAATCCCTAGGAACTCTTGGAGCATTGGGATGAGGAGGCTGGTGGCTGCCAGTGGCACTGCCTCGGTTGTCCAGAGTCCTGACGCGATTATCAGAACCACCAGCGCTGAGCGTTGGCTAGGGGTGAGTGTTTCCGCCGTGATGTTGTACGCGAAAAATGATATGATAGTTATCGCTGCGAGTGTGATTACTCGTTTCCTGTTCACTTGGATTCATCTCAGAGCTGCTTGTATGATATGATCTCAAGATTTTCCTCGTCGGCGAGTTCATCCAGGATGTTCTTCATGTCGAAGATGTTTTCAAGGTCCACCATGGCGTATAGCACCGCGAGGCTGGGGTACCTCTTCTCCGTTGCCACGAGGAATGGTGGAACCGTGACGCTTGAGGTGAAGTCAGCTGAGTATTTTCTGGTCTTTAGCTTCGTGGCGAATTTACGCAGTATGTTGTTGTCAAGGATGTCGCCTCTGACGATTATCTCTATTGTCACCTGTTTTGCCATTTATTTCACCGCTCAGTCTGAAATCCGTGAATCTAGCCACGACTTGAATTTAAAACTATTTAATAACACAAAACTGTTTCTGAATTTCATATTACAAATTCGTTTTAATCGAGAAAGCAGTTTTAGTTTAGCGTTTTTACTTCGATTCCTATAACTGAACAAGCCAATAATTAGAATTATTGCATCAAAAATAGGGTTAAAAATTATCATTTGCAGCGAACTTGACGAGCAAACTGTGCCGAGACCCAAGGGTTATGGCTTAAAAGTGTACTGATATACGATATTGAGTCCAGAAGTAAGTTACTCAAACGCACAAGTGTGTGTTAGAGGACCCAGACATGTGAAAACCATTTGAAAACCAAACACGATTTTAGACTTGTGAATGTTACTTGATATCATTCTCTGCATGCGCGCACGGCTTGTAGGCTTCACAGAGTTTTTCGGCTATGCTCCTTCTACCCATGAATATGGGGTGTAATTACACATCATATTTTTCTGGCTCGGGCCGTTGGCTGCTCACAGCCGCGCGTTACTATCCCTCTATCACCGGTATCTCTGGGAGGTCAACCGGGTGCTCGACAGTCCAGCCGTCCTCCAGGTAGCTTATCCACTTCCCAGCCCACCGGTCCTCCTCCAGGACGCACTCCAGACACTTGCCCCTCCTGTCGCAGTGGAGTATAGGTTCAAGCTCACATCTCTCGTACAATGTTCTCATTGATCCCGTGAAACGAATCCACTGATCAAGGTTTGTCTGTGAGAACTAGTACACACAGGTAAGGCTCAAGAGTTTTAATAGCTGTCCGAGGTGATCTTTAATTGTTTTGAAGCAGACGAAAGAGCCCCACACAGTTGCCTGCATCCCAGCGTACAACGACGCCGGCACCAGTTCTTGGAGGATACTTGCACGAGGCCTTTTCACCTCAAACTCCATTTAATGTAAATTTTCTGTTGAGGATCATAGGTTGTATCATTTTCCTGATATGGGTAAGGGGCCTGAAAGAGATAATGACGAACAACCTCAAAATGAAGAGTTATTGAGAAATTGCTCTCAGGGTTCTGACCTAGAATAACATGATAAAGTATCCATGAAGACTTGCGCCTTTCCATGGGCCCTACTAATCTTAGGGTAAACACTAAGAGCAAAGCTATGAATGAGGTTGAGATTAAGGCTATTCATGCGAGATTAATAGATGGTAGAAGGACCTTATAGTCAATAATAAAAAGTGGATTGAAAAAATGTGTTCCCTATAGAACCAAGGCTTTGTACAGAGAAGGATTTGGTTCACTTGGTGGCTTTCAATTTAATAGAGAGAGATATTTTAAAACTTGTATACTTTCAGTTTAAGACATCTACTTAAAGGAGACGTTGATGGGGCTATTGTGGGATGACTGAGAAATTCAAGACGGACGACTCGATAACCAAGGACACCCACATCTACACGCCGGGTCTAAAGCTGAAGCGAAACACCATCGTAAAAAAGGATCGGCGACTCCCTATCCCTGGCGAGGTTCTCATCAAAAAGGAAGACATCGTAGAACCTGAGATGATCATCGCGAAAACAGATATCGGTAGCTTCCCTCAAACCCTACAAGTATCAACTATGCTCGGCATCAAGCCAAAAAACCTCCACAGGTATATGAAAAAACAGGTAGGAGACGCCGTCGAGGAAGGAGAACTTCTCGCATTATACACTGCTCTCTTCGGTCTCATCAAGAGACCGGTCAAATCACCTATAACGGGAACCGTAGGAACAATCTCAGACCTCACCGGGCAGGTCATCTTGAAACGGAAACCCATCCCAGTAGAGATCAACGCATATATTCCTGGAAAAGTAGTTGAAATAATCTCAAGAGAAGGGGCGGTTATCGAAACTAATGCTGCCTTTATCCAAGGTATCTTCGGGATAGGTGGAGAGAGACATGGAAAGATCCGAATCGCAGTCGAGTCACCACACGAAGTGCTTACACCTTCTTTGATCAATCCCGACGACAAGGGTGTCATCCTTATTGGGGGTTCGATGGTGACCACAGATGCCCTCAAGAAAGGTGTGAACCTTGGTGTCTCTTGCATCGTTGTTGGTGGGATCCGTCATAACGATTTTACAGCTTTCATGGGTGAGGAGATCGGAGTCGCTATCACCGGTCAGGAAGAACTGGGGATCACGTTAATCTTAACCGAGGGCTTTGGAGAGCTGTCCATGTCTCCGTCTATTTTTTCTCTTCTATGTGACTTTGAGGGATTCAATGCCTCGGTGAATGGGGCAACCCAGATCAGGTCAGGGGTTATACGGCCAGAGATCATTATTCCCTTAAAGGAAGGCGAGGAACAGAATGCTGAAAATGAGAAGCCATTTGGCATCGTTTCTGGGGCATCTGTTAGAATCGTTCGTCAACCTTATTTCGGGAAAATCGGTGAGGTGATAAATATCCCCATTGAGCTTCATCAATTAGAGTCAGAATCTAAGGTTAGGGTCCTAGATGTTCAACTGGCCAATGGTTCTATAGTCAGAGTACCAAGAGCCAACGTTGAGATTATTGAGGAGTAATTATGTAGGTATACTGGCTATGCGTGCAAAACTCTCATTATATAGAGTCTAACCGAGTGGTGATTATATCCCCTAATCCATAATTTTATCCACAATTCTCGCTAACTATCATAGGTTGGTGATATGAAGAAAGTATTCTTGGTATCTGGTATCGATATGGAAGACGCTGACACAGAGAGCATCTACCTAAAAGAAGCAATAAACAAACGAGGAATAGAATCATCAATAGTAAATTGGGACGACCCAGACGTAAACTGGTCGGAAGCAAACCTCTCAATCAGCCGAACAACAAGTAGCTACATTTTTAACCCAGAAAAATTCTTCGACTGGGCGAAGAAAGTAGAAGAAACATCCACACTCTGGAACCCAAGCCACATAATGGAATGGAATCACCATAAGCGCTACGTCATAGAGCTACAAGAAAAAGGAATCCCAGTACCAGAAACCATCCTCATGCCACAGAACACGGACACTCCATTCAACGAAATAATAAATGAGATACCTTGGAATGACTTTGTGTTAAAGCCCTGTATCGGTGGGGGTAGTAGTGGACTAAGGCGATTCAATAAGGAATCACCTGACTTGGAGACGCATTTCTGGAATCTAAACAGAGACGGGTATCATCAGGTATTCTCATTTGGAGAGTTTGATTTCATTCCTTGCGATACACTTGTACAACCTTATCTGCCTGAGATTACCGAAGTTGGTGAAGCATCTTTAATCTATTTTGGGGGAGAGTTTTCTCATTCTGTTATCAAGAAGGTAAAGTCGGGGGATTTTCGTGCTCACCCGATATGGGGTGCAGAGGTATTGAGGTATATTGCTTCTGAGGAGGAGGTAGAGATAGGTTACTCAGCGTTAAGAGTTGTAGGTCACCCGACTGAATATGCAAGGCTAGATATGATACCTACGAGGGATGGTCCAATTGTAATCGAGATAGAGCTTATTGACCCATTCATGTTCTTTGACCATCTCCCTGAAACGGTAGAATCCTATGTAGACCACATAGAAAACTTCCTCAACAATCCATAATTTTATCCATATTTCAACTTCTATTCTACACAAGAATCCATAAGAGTTGAGTTACGATGGATGATTCATTAAAAGAACGATTCCAAGAGCTCTGGAATAGATATTTTGACGACGCAGAACTACCTATCATTCTATACTACACCGACAAGAAGACCGTCAGGGAAAACGATCCAGAAACATCAAGCTATTGCTTGATTGCATGCTTGAACAAGGTTAGAAACGGCACATCATTAAGATTCAACACAAACTCGATTGGGTGCCCTGGAGGTAAAAGATACGCAGGATTTAACCCAGAGATAAGTGAAAACTTTGAGCATTTCCTTTCCTACGGAATCCCTGACGTAATGGAGGGAGAACGATACAAGCAATCCCCAGAACTGGTAAAAAACTGGTTAAAGGATTCCGTCAAATACCGCGCATCGAGCAGTCAGATTGTCTTCAAACGCTGGGACCATATAGATGAAGACGATGAGCCAGAGGCCGTGATTTTCTTTGCCAGACCCGACGTCCTCTCAGGGTTATTTACGTTAGCTAACTATGACTTGATGTACCAGGGCGTTATCGCGCCATTTGGGTCCGGCTGTTCATCCATAATCATGTATCCCATCCTTGAAGGTGAAAAAGAGCACCCACACTGTATTTTCGGAATGTTTGACCCCTCAGCACGCCCCTACGTGGAACGTGATACTTTGACGTTTGCTGTACCGATGAAACGATTTACACAGATGGTAGAGAATATGACAGAGAGTTTCCTGATCACTCCAACCTGGGACACAATCAAAAAACGACTCAAAACATAATTTTATCCCTCAAACCCAAATGCGTGCGCCCCAATTAGCATCATTAGAATAGATTACTCGCGAGGTCCTGATAGTTCCGTATATGAGTGGACGCACAAACAGATTAATTATCAACAATCAGCATTTACATATCCGAATGTTCAAGGTTTGTTTTATTGCCCATGCACGAGACGCTGATCTAACCAAACATAGATCAATCATAGAGACCGACACCTACAGGCTCCACTCTGTAGTGGTGAGGAATCAAGGGGAGGCCGTTGAGGTAACGAGACGACTGGTGGAGGAGGAAGGAGTTCAATCCATCTTGCTGTGCCCCGGGTTCAGGCATCAAAACGTGGCAGAGATCCAGGACACGGTTAAAGGAAAAGCCGGCGTATTCGTTGCGAGGGGAGATGGCCCCAGCAGCATCATCACGAGAAAAGCAAGAACAGGCAGATAAACGATGTATGCCCCCAAACTCGACTCTTATCCTCTAATTGCCGTGCACACACTCACTTTTTAAAGTCGCGCGTGCATTGTGAGATAGTCAGTCGCAGTCTGCTAGAGCTTAACTGATTATGTCTTGTGTTTCTTGAGAAAGGCTGTAGCGCCATCTTCTTACAACTTTCATTTTAGTAATGTAGCCCTACTTTTGAAACGTATTTCTAAGTCCCTTTGGAATATCTGGTCTGATTGATTACTCTCTGGTAGACCCTGCCAGTATCTCAAGTATCTTGTCTCTGGAGGTCATCTTGGATTGATGACGGATGAAGTCTGATGCCGTCACCATGCCCACAACCTTCAACCCATCCTTGACAGGAAGCCGCTTGACCCTGTTTTCAATCATTATCCGCGCTGCCTCGTTGATAGACGCTTTCGCGTTTACCATGACTATAGGTGAGGACACCACCTCTCTTACAGGTGTATCGAGGGGCAAGTTTTCTGCAATGACTCGTCTCACAAAATCCTTCTCTGTGATAATACCCACCGCCTCTCCCCTCCAGCACACCACGAGGCTCTCTATCTTTTTCTCCTTCATGAGCCTAGCTGCCTCGTGCAACGACTTATCCGCCTGAATAGTGACTACAGGCTTCGACATTATCTCAGAGACGTGCGGCAACTTCCTCAATAAAACTTATTCACTGAGTAATAATAATCTATCATCAATATTCCTGAACGATGTAGGAAGGAAGATTAATGGTCACGATGGAAAAGTATCTTACCATTCACCAGTGTCATGTAGCACTCTGCGTTCCTGATCTCCTCCTTAGGGATCTCAGTGAGGTCCTTGTCGAAGACCGCTAGGTCAGCCAGCTTACCTACCTCCACGCTGCCCACGTGATCCTCCTGGAAACCGGCGAAAGCAGAGTTATACGTATAACACTTCACCGCTTCGATGAGGGTTATTCTGTTCTGTTTTATCGGGTGGTTCACCGCGCTCCATATCCCGTAGATTGGGTTGAACGGCATCCCGTCTGAACCGAAGGCCACTGGGATGTCCTCGTCAAGCATCGCCCTGTACTGGTTGCTCATTCTGTCCCTGCGTTCACCTAGACGCTGCCGGTACATGCTGTCGGGTCCGCTCCATTCGCCGATGAAGTTAGGCTGCATAGCGGGTATGATGCCTAGCTGCTTGATGCGCTCGATTTGCTGCGCGCTAGTTATCTCACAGTGTTCGATCCTGTGTCTGTGGTTTTTCCTTGGGTGTTCTTTTATGGCCGCGTCTATTCCGTCTATGACGTGCTCAACGGCTAGGTCACCGATTGCGTGGATCGCCGCCTGATTACCGTATACGTGAGCAGTCTTGATATGCTCAGCCATAACCTCCGGTTCCTCCAGCAGCAAACCGGATGTCTCGGGGTCGTCCTCGTAGCACTCGAAGAGAGCAGCCGTATGCGCTCCTAGGCTGCCGTCGATTAGAAGCTTCATAGATCCTATCTGGAGCATCCTGTTTCCGAAGCCCGTCTGGATTCCCAGTGCGTAGATGTCCTTATGATTATCCTTTTTCACCATGAGGTATGCCCTAACCTTGAGGTTGCCGTTCGCGAGGGCTGTCTGGTAGGCTTGGATCTCGTCGTGCCCTAATCCAGCGTCATGGACGCCTGTGCAGCCGAGGCTTAACGCGTGATCCGAGGCGACTCTTAACCCGTCCACATAAGTCTCCTGCGAGGTGGGTGGGATGACGTGGGTGACAAGATATTTACAGTCCTGCAATATGCCTGTGTTCTCGCCGTTCTCGTCCTTCACCACGTGTCCACCCTCTGTATCCTGTGTGTCTTTGGTTATATCCGCCAGTTCCATGGCCAACGAGTTCAAAGTCACCAAATGTCCGCAGACCCTGCTGAGCATCACTGGGTTGTCCGGTGAGATAGAGTCCAAGTCGTACCTGTTGAGGTACCTGTTCTCGGGCCACTTGGCTTCATCGTAGCCTTTTCCAATGATCCATTCACCTGGCTCCGCGTCCAGTACGCGTCTGGCTACGCGTTTCCGTGCTTCCTCCAGAGACTTGGTGTCGTTGAGGAGAAGCTTGGTCTTCATGGCTACTCCCATTCCTATGAAGTGGCAGTGGCTGTCGATTAAGCCTGGGAGAACCGTCATCCCTGTGACGTCGTAGACCTCTGAGCCTTCAGGGATCAGGGTTTCTCCGCGTTTGCCCACCGCCTCGATATAGTCGCCTTCTATGATTACTATGGAGTCGTTGACGGCCTGTGCACCTGTTCCATCTATGAGGGTGCCGCCGACCAGTACCCGTGGACAAGTCTCGAGAGACATAGGGCTATCCAGTGCTGCCCCGTTATTTAAACAATATTATCCGCAGTAACTCTACGAAAAAAATGGGGAAAACAACGAGTACACTACGGATTACGCATTATTAATTACGGAATTCTGATAATAACGGTTTATCGGTGTGGAAACATCAGTCCAATGAACACTGAGCTATGAAAATCGTAGCAAACAGGTTCAGTATGGTTTAATTATGGGTTACTGATATTGGTGGTTGGGCTCGTAGTCTAGCCAGGATATGATTCGGGTTTGCGGAACCTGAGATCGTGGGTTCGAATCCCACCGAGCCCGCTATTTACTCAACCGGGCCTTGCCGGTTACTTTCGTTTCCTGTTGAGGTGATGGCCGCGCGCTTTTACCAGTAAATCTATGTTAAATTTTCCCATTACCGTTGTATGATCCCCCTATGTTTTTAAAGAAACGAGCT
>JAOZHP010000028.1 GCA_026014815.1 Candidatus Bathyarchaeota archaeon | reverse complement strand
GGTCAAAGGGAGAAACGAGACTATAACCCAGGCCCCTCCTGATGTAGACTTCCAGAGTGCCATGAGAGATTCCTGTGGCCTCGTGGCAATGAAAGATCCCTCAGTCAAAACAATTCATAGAAAGGATTCTCATCCCCTCGGGACAGGACTGCATGGCAGGAGAGCGGGGGCCCCAAGGTACTATGACGGTGATGTTAGGAAAAACGACAAAACTTGGACGGATGGCGACTGGGGTGTTTTGACGCCTGAGGAGGAGAAGAAAACCAAGATGACCGAAACGATGTTGAAAACCCTGGCGGGGGCTCTCTAATGGTCTACCCTTGCGACGCAAAAGAGCTGGCCGATAAGGTTCTCGAGGAGTGGGACGACATCTGCAACGAACTTAAGATCAGACACTCCCTCATCCTAGGAACCTGCCTCGGCTTTGTGAGGGACAAGGGATACATCAAGGGCGACAACGACATCGACGTCGGGGTTCCCGTGGCGGGCTTCGACGAGTTAGCTGAGGAACTGGTGAAACGCGGCTTCAAAGCAGGGCATAAATTCCGGGGGAACCAGCACTTCTACAAGCACGGTATCCTGCTAGATATCTATTTTGGGCACGGTGTCAAGTCGTTAAGCAAGATCACGTATAACGAAAGGGAGTACGACATCCCTCACCCCGTCGAGGGGTACTTGGAAAGACACTACCCCGCCAGTAAATGGGGAGTTGACTGGAGGACGCCTCTGAGAAAATGAATGTCGGATATGCGTTCGTCGTCGCCGATATCCTTCACGTAGGGATACTGCGCTACCTTGAGATATCTAAGAGCCTATGTGACTTCCTGATAGTGGGTGTCTTGACGGAGGAGGCCGCCTCCTCCTACAAGCGCAAGCCAGTCATCCCCTTCGACGAGAGGGTTGACATGATAAGGGCCCTGCGGTGCGTGGACATGGCGGTAAGACAGAACTCACGTGACCCCGCGGACACCATCAAGGAACTCGTTGAGAATGGTTGGGACATCAATTTCCTCACGCATGGCGATGACTGGCCTGAGATCCCTGGCTCGGATTACATGAAGAGCATTGGCGGAAGGGTCATCAGAACCCCGTACTATCAGGTTCAATCAACCACCAAGATCATAGAAACAATAATAGACCGAGGTGTAGGTAAATGAACTTCCCTGAAATAATAGCCTTCTTAGTGGTCGCCGTTGGAGCCGTTGGGAGGGTAAAATATATTTGGGCGGGTAACAAAATCCGCAGGCAGGAAAGCACCAAGGACGCCAGCTGCAAATTCTTTTTCGTGACTCACATCATATACTGGATAATGTTCATACACAACTTCAACCAGCTGGACTGGGCTGACATGATCTTCTGGTTCGTAGGGCTATTCACCACAGCTTACGCAAACATCATGGCGTACAAGTACAGCGGACTCCGAGGATTGGATTACTTCCGTTACATGTTTAAAAGTGAAGAGGAAGGAGGCGTCTGGCGATAATGAGTGGGATAAGTATTTGCATAAGCACCAGAAACAACCTCGAATACCTCAAGGTTTGTCTGAGAGGGCTGAAGAAGTATAGCTCTCTCGACAACGAGATACTCATCCATGTCGACGGCTCTGAGGATGGAACCGTCGAATGGTTGGAGGATAAGGGCTACGAGTTCACGTACTCCGATTGGAAAGGTGCCTGTCATGGATGGAACACCGCTGCTGAGAGGGCTACCCGGGACTATCTGAACATCTTCAGCGACGACATGTTCCCTGCCCCGCTTTACGATCTGAACCTGAAGAGGCGCTGCAGGGAGGACAGAGTCATAAGCCCCCGGCTGGTAGAACCCAGGAAAGGATCCTACCCTCCTCCCTACGACTGTGGGAGAGCCCCCGAGACGTTCGATGAGGGGAAGTTCGTGGAGTACGCGAGGAGCATATCGGAACCCAAGCTCAGGGTTCACGCTTTCGGGGCCTTCACCCTCTCCGTGAAGCGCTTCAGGGACATTGGGGGCTTTGACGCTAAGGTCTCTCCCTTCTTCTTCATAGACACCGACATAATTCTCACGCTCTCGGAGAAGTATAGCGACATAAAATTCTACGAGGTATTAGATGCGATAGCTTACCACTTTGTGAGGGGTGCAACGCGAAAGATTCCTGAAAACACTAGAAAGGAGATGTCTAAATTAGCACTACAAAGATTCGAGGAGAAGTGGGGGTTCACAGTGGGTGAGGCCTGTATCCGCCTTGGCAGAAAATACAAGTTCAACGGTCATTATGTTGACAAAATAGACTTCACGGATTTCAAGCGGAAAGTTTGGACCATGACTGATGGAGAGTTCTACAGGGCCTACGACGAGGCGTTTAGGCAGATAGGGTTCTTTGATTACACTCTTACTAACCTAGATTACTTCAAGGACTGGTTGAAGGGGGATCTGTTAGAGGTTGGATGCGCGTCCGGGCAGACTCTTAAGGCCGTCAAGCCGTTCTGCGGCCGATGCGTGGGTGTTGACGTTAGCAAGTACTCCATAGAGAAGGCTAAGACGTTGAATGTGAAGGTGCTGTGGGCTGATGCCGAGAAGAGGCTGCCGTTCCAAGACAAGGAATGGGAAACCGTGCTGATAGGCCACACGCTGGAGCACATGCGCAACCCAGAGAGGGCTGTCGAGGAGATCAAACGGGTCTGCCGCGATAGGGTGATAGTCCTTATCCCGCTTCAGGATGAGTCGCAAAGGTGGAAGAAGACGAACATGCACATCCAGTTCTGGCCTACGATCGAGAGCTTCGAGGAGTTCTGGGGCTCAAAGTCATCAAAGTCCATAGTCGCCAGAGATGGAACACTGGCGATAATGCTCTTCACTCTTGGAGGAGGTGAACAAGATGGTTAAGGTGGCGGCGATCATACTCACGAAGAACGAGGAGCCCCGGATAGAGGAGTGCCTCAAACACCTTCGTCCCTACGTGGATTACCTTCTTGTTTTGGATGGCGAAAGCACGGACGATACAGTTAGAATCGCCAGAGAATACGCAGACCATGTGGAGACGAGGCCCCTCTCGGGGAGCTTCGCCGAGGAGAAAAACTATGCTCGAACCTTGGTGCCTAAGGACTGCGGGTGGATCCTCTGGTGCGACGCTGATGAGAGGTTCGACAACGGATTCCTCAGAAACATAAAACGTAATTTGGAGTTCGCAGAGGAAAATCAACAGGTTTGCTTCCGTTTTCCACGCGTCAACTTGCCCGATGGGAAGGACTGGCCTGACTTCCAGGTTCGGCTCATAAGGAACAGCAGGGATATAGAGTGGAGAGGAAGGGTACACGAGGTGCCGTATTTCAAGCCTGAAAATATTCCTCTTGACGAACTTGACAAAGATGAAAGGGAAAGAAAATTGGGGGTATGCACAGCTGACGGTTGCTCGATTTTACACTTACCTAGGAGAGAAGATGAGAGGAGGTCTTGGTGGTAAATCGTCTCTTAGTTACGGGTGGAAGCGGCTTCATAGCTACGAACTTTTTCCACTTCTTGTTGACCCTGCCAGAGGAAGAACAGCCTGAGGTTCGGCTCTTTGATCGACGTTTCGGGCAGGATTTGACTTGTAAGGAGGACGTTGAGGCGGCTTGGAAGTG
>JAOZHP010000027.1 GCA_026014815.1 Candidatus Bathyarchaeota archaeon | reverse complement strand
TCAAAGAAACTAAATAAACATGCATTAAGAGAATTTGAGAAAACAAGTAAAACAGCAAAGAAAAGAATCGATGAGCTAAGAACGACTGAAAATGAATGGGTGTTAGATGCACAGATAGGTATTAAAAAATTAGGACTTAAAGTGGAAAAGAAGACTAAAAAGAAGTAAATTTATGCAATCTTATCTTTATGCGGTGATGCACTTGTGCTGCATCTACGCCACTTCTAGGTCGCAGATATGCGAAAACTGTAACGAAAGCCATTGTAATGTGGTGAGATGAGAACGAAATCGTAAATTTTAAGCGGTGATGCATATGCGTTACACACACGTAACACTTAATCGGTGATAAACCCCATCCAACGGTGCAGTAAGAAAAGCGGAGGGAGTAAAGGGAGGCGATTAAATGATTTATGAAAAATGCGGTGAAATATGCTATTTAATAGATGTAACTCTTCATTCCAAACTTTAAAAGTTAAGGTGTAAATCAATATCAAGTATTTTGAAAGAAAATATGATTAGAGGCGCTAGACCTTCCAGTCCAACTCAGATGGTTCTCTTTTCAAAAGAACAAAGATAAGACTGATAAACGTCATAAGAAACCAAACAGGATTGTAAAAAAAGAAATATACCATATACTCTAAAATATTAAAAGACTAACCAAATTTTTTAGCACCATAAAAAAACACTACCCCAGTCCCAACGAAACTAACCATCAAGATCGTCAGACTCTTAGCAACAACAACGAAAGCAGTGATAACATAAACAGAGGGAAGCAAATAGATCTGAAAGCTAGATAAAAGAATCAGCGCATAGGATAGTAGTTTCAGGAAAAGATCTGTAGGAAGCATTATACCTAGAAATATTAATGGGGCACTAGGAAAAATCAATAATAGTGCTGTAATGAACGCAATAGGATTCCTGATTGTGCTACGAAGAAGATCCTTAAAGTTTTTCACGATCCAATGACCTAACCCGATTCCCCAACGACGTCTCTGTCTGATCCATTGTTTAAAGGATGGATCAACATAATTATAGACCTCGACATTATCCAGAAACATGAAAGAAATATTCTGTCTAAATGCCTGAAAAGCCATCTCAATATCCTCGCAGATGACTTTCTGAAAGCCACCCAGTTTCAGAAATGTCTCTCGTCGGATACCGAATGCAGCACCATTAAACTGAGGACTTTTTTCAACTAGCTTCATGAATACATAATTTGTGAGACTGCTGCTAAGATAATCATAACTCACCAGCCTCGCAACCAATGAGTCTCTGATGATAATCTTCTTAATATCAACGAGATTAGAATCCTTGAGAGATGAAACCACAGAACCAAGAAAATTTTCTCGCCTAATCTCGATATCACTATCAATGAATACGAGACAGTCTCCCTCAGAAGACTGAACAGCCTTATTCAATGCGTTAACCTTACCTAATCGCTCTTCATTGAAAATAAAATTTACATCAGGATACTTTACAGGAAGGCTGCGGGTTATATCTTCAGGAGCGTCAATGCATACAATGATCTCCTTGTTAGGGTAAGTGTCAATCCTAAGTGAATTAAGAAGTGACTCAAGATGCTGAGAGTTCATATAAACAGGTATTAGAACACTTACCTTTTCCAACGTAAACACCTAAAGATACTGGATAAGGTTTCGTTTAGATAACAGGGATATAAAGAAATTGATGAAAAAATGATCCATTGTTTGACCTCGTACTTGTATATGCATGCATTTTTTCATTAGTAACAGTTATCGTGGCTCAGGTACTTCAGTCAATGATTCAGTGTGACTATTAGACTAAACAAAGACATTCTTACGAGTTTTTCATTCAGCCATAACGTTAATGAGGAAAAAGGCTGTGACACTTTGTCATTATTCTACAATCTATTCAAGTCAGGAATGAAAATGACTGGAAGCCACGATTTCAGGATATCCGCTGAAATGACCAGCTACAAGGTTCGGGCGGTGGTGGGTTGAAACGTTTAAGCACACTTTCGGATGGCTGCTGGTGATCGCGACAGTCGCCGTCTCCGTCTACACAATCTACCTGAGCATACGCCTGAAATCTAAAACAGAGGAGGAATGAGATGTTCAGAAAAGCCACGGCACGGAGCCGTGGAGGCGAGAGCTGCCTTACCCCTAGACGGGGGAGTAAAGTGCCTAAAACAAGAAAGGAAATGATGGTTAGATGAGTCGTAAAGAGGAGGCGAAGAGAATCTACGAGGATTCTATGGCTCAGGCGGAGAGGAATTACATGGATGCCAAGGCTCAGGTGGAGATGGACTACAGTGAAGCCATGACACAGGCGTGGATAGTCTTCAAGGAAGCCATATCTTAGGATAAAGAAAATGTGTAACTTCTTTAATGTTTTAGTGGTTAGTGGCATCGGGATAAATCTAGAAGAATAGGATAGGTGAAATGAAAAGAAGATGATTTGTCTTGAGGCTCTAGGCTGCTCTCTACTCTATGCCTACGTTTCATTCGGAACTGGTTACTTCATAGCGAAACTAAGGGATAGGAAGAGTTAGATGATACCCAAGTGTAAAGAAGATAATTTCGGGAAGTAAGAAAATGGATGAAACAAAAGAAGAATATGTCTATACTTGGTGGATCAAGGGAATCAGGAATTTCATTGAAGGCAAGAAGACAAGTTTATTCACCAGGGTTCTAGGCTGGATAAGAAACCTGATCCGTAGAAAGTTTGAGAGAATGCCTCAACCTTACAGAGATATCAATCTCTGGGAAGTAGAAGATAAGCCCCTCGGCACAGCCTTCGGACGCATCTACATCATAGACGACGAAGAGGAGTAGGGCCACATCATGTATAGTAAAAAAGATGAGGACTTCATCAAGAGGCGTAACAGGGAGAATCTTATAGAGTTCTACCGTGAAGAACTTCTCTTGGTCCTCGAAGGCCGTAACAGTAGGGATTTTATGCCACTCGGAGTAAGGCGACGGTTATCGAAGTACGGTGTCCTCAAAAAGTTTGGTAGCAGATACCTCGTCACTCAACTGGGCATGAAAATACTAAGCAAAGAGGCGAGCAACATGATCGTTAAATCAAGTGGTGGTGGGGAGGGCTAGGGACCTAATGGAGACATGTGATCCTAGATATCGGGGGAATCGTTGCAGGGAGGAGCAAGTCCATGCTCCGTTCATAGCCCGGCTAGGCGGGTTCCTTCTCCCGGGGCTCAATCCCCTTGCTCCAAGGTCGGCAACACTTCCCACCTCACATATAAACTAGGACTGTAAACATGAAGACCAATGCTAACAAGTATAAAATTATGATACAGAACACCGTGGCTACGGCGTCCCTAGGAACCAATATCGACCTAATAGCAATAATTAAGAATTTCAGGAACGTGGAGTATAGACCCAATAAGTTTCCCGGATTAGTGTTCAGGCTCAAGCATCCTAAGACAGCCACCCTGATCTTCTCAACGGGGAAGATGGTTTGCACGGGTGCTAAATCAGCGAAGCTGGCTAGGAGAGCAGTGAGGAAGGTGGTTAGGGAGTTAAAGGAAGCTGGCTTCATAATACCGGGAAATCCAGATGTAGTCATCCAGAACATGGTGGCCTCCGCGCATCTAGGCGGTGGCGCTGACATCGAGACGATGGCTGATATCTTGGATGTGATGTATGAGCCTGAGCAGTTCCCGGGTGCCGTCTACAGGATGAAGGAGCCTAAAACCGTCCTACTGATATTCTCATCGGGGAGCCTCGTTATAACTGGTGCTAAGAGTGAGAAACATGTATACGAGGCAGTAGAGAAGATTCATGGAATACTATTGGAGAACGATCTAATTTACTAGCATACTCACACGTAAGGTTAAAGAGGTGATGCTTGACTTTTAGATGCGAAGTATTTATTGGCACAAGATAACCATAAATTTTAAACGGTGATGAGCGCCACTCTATGGCATTCAAACGTTTGGGGGTAAGAGACGTGTATGGGGGAGAGTTGAGCCATGAGGAAGCTGATCCTGATCAACGGAGTCATCACCATTGTCGGCGTCCTTCTGGATATATACGGAATTTTTGATCTGACTCTGGGCCCAGCCGTCTTGGGTGTTGTTGACTGTTTCACCTTCATCTTGATGAACGAGGGCATCAAGTCTGCCTTCAGTCAAGCACTAGCCATGAGTGAGGTGACCTTCGGCGACTGGTTCGCAGAGATGAAGAGGGGTGAGCCCCGGGTCATGGTAACGATCACAGGGCATAGCCTTTTCAACCAGGTTATACGCAATGCGAAGAAGGTGGGGTAAGTGCCTTTGGATGTATCGAAGAACGCCCGCTGGTCCGGCACGACTTTCACGGCGACCTTCATACGCCCACACGAGCAGGAGGATCCATCTCATGATGACGAACTGGAACAAGGATTAGAGTAGTTTATGCTATCGGAAGGAATAATATGAAAGATATAAACGATATCAGCAAGAAAAAGTTGGAGAGGAAGGCTTTTCGGCTGATACACGACGCCGGAG
Organism: Candidatus Bathyarchaeota archaeon; assembly: GCA_026014815.1. Classification (GTDB taxonomy): domain Archaea; phylum Thermoproteota; class Bathyarchaeia; order TCS64; family TCS64; genus RBG-16-57-9. Next base: position 16,695 of record JAOZHP010000027.1, on the reverse strand, counting down.
GCGAGGGCATTCTACAGAGCGAGATGCGTAAGATTCTCGGAGTCCGTAGCCGTGAGGGATCTAGGATAGCCATCAAGCTCTTGAAGAGGGGATCCATAGAGAGGCTGAAGGAGCTGCATGAGAGTAGATGGACATACAGGCTATTCTTCACGAAGAAGCCGGCCACCATCGACTCGATAATGAACTGCCCCTGCATGGCCTGCGACGACATATACAAATGCACACCCGGACGATTTATTTCACCCATAAACTGTCCCCGTCTAACCGATTGGATCAATGAAGGAACTGAAAAAGATAAGATAAAAAAGATTAGGATATCAGTTCACTAGGCTACATTTTCAGGAATCTTGAATCAACCATAGAATCCGTGTAAAACTTCTTCCGCACAGTCTTTGCAGTGACCCTTTTCAGTGTCGCCGCATTCAATACAGAAGAATGCTTCGCAAATCCTGCAGGTATATAACGATTCTACTCCTCGGCCACAGATTTCACAAATGGGCATCTTGAATCAACTCTAGTGTTTCTTATTCGTCGTCTTCTTCTGTTGAGCAGTCCTCGCATAGCATCTGGCTGATTGATCCGCAAGTCTTGCAGAAATCTACGCCACAGGAAGTGCACGTGTTTACTTTGTCCACTTTATCTTCACAGATATCGCAGATAGGCATTTATCTAGTCTCCTTCGACTTGCTCTTGGACTTCTTGCCCTCGGACTTTTTCTTTCTTTTAACCATGGTTTTAACCTCGGCAAACTTAGCCTGTCTTTAAATGGTAAAATAGTCTATGTTGCATTTATGTGTCAATTCGAGAAGAGTGCTAAAACGTTTTTTGACTAAATTAGTTCATGGAGAGATTGTTGACGGATCAGGTTGAAAGGGTTATATAATTTATGTTTTTAATGCAATCTTTAGTCATTTGAACAAAGTTAATGTATACATTTGGCATCCTTAACCTTTAAGCGGTGTTGCTTGCCGTTGAATGGTGGGGAGGGCTAGGGGCCTAATGGAGCCTTTGGATCCTGGATATCGGGTAATCGTTGCAGGGAGAAAGATACAGTGCTCGGCCAGGCGGGTTCCCTGCTCCCGGGGGTATCGCACCTTGCTCCAGGGCCGGCAACACTCCCCACTAACCTTTAAGCAGTTATAGAATGGGGTTTGATGCCCTTATTTCACGTTGATGTGTTTCTATGGGTTTAATCCATCACAACCTAGAACACAAGGGAGAGAAAAACCCAAACCGACTCAGCAACCGCATATCGCTTCAAAATATTCACTTCTTCCCCCAGAAAAAGATATGATAAGATTCGAGATGGATGAACTGCAACCATAGTCTAACTAAAACCCTAAGGTCCTCAAGAGTACTGACACGAACGAGACGCCAATGCTCAACATCATCGAAACTATACACAACGATACCCTTCCTTCCACTAGCACCCGATAAAGGCGGGAACCAAATCGACTTCAAGTAGGGGTTACTTCCAATCTTCAGAATAAAATCCTTGAAGTGCTTGTCATGCTCCTCCTCTTTGCCGTCCTTTACCGTCCAAGTTTGAACATAATCCAGCGTCATCTCAATACCACACAATAATCATCAAATAGAGGAAAACCGTCGTAAGGCCATCCGCGAGACTGGTCTCAAAGGGAATCACAAAGTTATCCGGGTCGAGACCCCTTTGAAAAGTCACTATTCCCACAGCGAAGCTAACCACAGATATTACAGGAATCACGAGCAGGTTAGTCCACCACACAGTAGCTAGGAGGGCCCTAAAGTTGGTGAAACCAAACATGCTCGCCGAAATAAAAGCGTATAATGTGAACATTATCAGGGAGCCAGACCAAGCATAGGATATCTCACTCAAATGACTTTTAAGAGAAGATATATCCGCTTTTAGAACCCCAAGGCTGAGCTTTGTCGTAGCTGTGCTGCCCGTCATGGAGCCAACATCCCCAACCGTATCAATAATCGCAGGGTAGATGGCGTAAATCTCGGCCATGTCACCGATCCTTTCACTGATTCTCCCCAGCATAACCCCCGTGATGTTGACGATGAGGGTTACCACGAGCAATGTCCCCATGAACTCTTTGATAGTTTTAACATACTCTCTTTCACCTCGATATCGAAAATAGAGCCATGCAGTGCATCCTGTGAAAACAACTGTTGTAAAGAGCATTACCGCATAGACAGCGTTACTCCCTGACTTGATGAGTGTTAAAAGAAACACATAGACAAAAGAGATAGCAACGTCCGCTGTGGAGGATGTGATGGGATATACTACCATATCTGGGTCTAGGCCACGGTTAAAGGAGTGTATCGATACCAAGAATGTGGTTGGGCTTATCACCAGAATTGATAACCCAAGACTCGTAAAGGTCACTAGAAGTATCTTCATGGCCTCCTTCAGCCCTAAATGTACAGTGAAAAACGAGGTAAAACATGCGGCTGTACCAAGTAGGGCGGAGCTTATCCAAGTGAGGGTGATTATCGCGGCGTATAACAGATATGCGTCTTTTGTGTTCTCAGACACCACTGGTTTTATGGTTCCGAGGTGGAGGGCTGTGCTGAGCCTTCCGCTGAACAACCCTCCTATCGAACCCCTGACGATGAGGAGCCCTGGGAATATCAGTAACGCCCAAGGAATTTGGCTTATGTTTTCATAGGAGCCTGCGAGTATTGATCCTGCTATTATGCCGACGAGGTTAAATGCCTGCGCTGAGGTGGACCGGGTTACTCCCCTTAAATGGGGCTCTATTCTGCCTCTTAGATGAGGCACATTGTTGTGGAGGCCCTTCCACATCGCAGATTCCCCTCATTTTAACCACCTCTAGTTGTTCTCCGCACCCACGCGCGCTTGTAATTAATATAATGATTAGTGAATGGCTACTCCCAATTGCGGTCATCATTCAAGTCTTAGTCATCGAAGCCATCATCGTCGAGACAGTAGATACATAGTTTCTTATCTGGCTCGCCGCATTCAGCACAGAATGTTTCTCCGCACCTCTTGCACCTTGTGACATGTTCGTCTTCTACTCCGCAAGTTAAACACATTGACATTCCATCACCTCGTCTATTTTCTCTTTCTCTTCTTCTTGGATGGGGTGGGTTTTGGTTTCGCGTTATTCACGATTTTTGCTTTCTTTTTCTTTCCTTTTGCCAAGATAGCAACCTCTTAGAATCAACGGGTATAGTGTTTGAAAATAAACATATTCTTATATTAAAACTATCAAAAAATCTAGTATAACGAAATGAAAATAACACTAAAGTGAAATTTATTTATATGTTATTTCAAAATTATGAGTATATATACAAATTACAATATTGAGTAATATTTGACATCTTCAAGTATTCTTTTTTAATTAATGGTGAACAAACTAGGATATATAATGGAATTTATACTAGGGAATCCGGTGAATATATGAAAGAGTGGTTATGTGTTCAGATAGCACACCACAAGAGGGTCCCCAAAGCTATCCAAGGTCACCAAGAGAAGGGTTGGACGCTGCACACCTACCAAACTGTAACTATTAATGGATCTGTTTATCACTACCTGTTGTTTGAGAAACCTTTAGAATAGGAGTTTCTAAATTTTCAAGTATTATTGAATAAATTCCAAAATCTTGGCTTACTGCGTACGCACTAAAAAATTTAATCGTGTTCATTGTTTCTTGTGGGCATTCTTTACGCTGTTTTAAGATGAATCGCTGCCCAAGCTTTCTCCGCACTCTGGGCAAAACTTGGACATGGAAGGAACACGTACCTTACAGTTTGGGCAAATCACGAGTACAATGGGTTCTACCGATGAACTGGTTTCTGGCTGGGCGACAGCGTTCGGAGTGGGTGTCTGGGGTTCCTGTTTTGAAGGTGTGACCAGCCCCCCGATGAACATTATAACTCCCACCACCATCATGCAGCCTCCGATAACGATCGCGTCCTCTGGTGCGGCTGCCTCACCACTTAGTTTTGCCATCACTAACGCAAACCCGATGATGGATGTAAAAATTCCAGGCACCAAGTAGTCTTTATTCATATTTTTTCACCTTGTTAAATGGCTCCATCTATTTCAGGATGCCTAAATCACTATTATTTTAAACATATTTACGTTTTAACGATTTAGTGTTTTTGGGTACTTTGAGTTAAAAATTCGATAAAAAGAAGGAGGTGTCGGGCGATATCACCACTGGAAGTAGGATTCGAACTATGTGATGCCCTTGTAACCAGTCAAATATTAATTATAGTCCCAACCTGTTTTTCGCTTTTTTCTGTGTTTATCTTTGCTCCTTTTTTCCATTTTACCTATCTCTATAATTGAGGATACACGATACCTACTCGCTTTGCCTTTTGGTTTGATTGAGAATAGGTCTTCGGGTAAAACGGTTGTAACAACGAACTTGTCTTCAGTGATTTGCCCCACAAGCCTTTCTTTGGTAAGTAGACCTCGTATCCTTGGTGGGTCTCGTGGAAGGTAATAACTCGATTATTCTTTATCCATCTCTCAACAGCCTTGATGACTATGCCCCTTTCTTTCATCCGCCTGTTTGCATGGCTCGTAATCACAATTCTCAGGTTTTTCTCTGTTGCCCTTAATAGACGTGAAGCTCTTTCATTGAATTGTTTCTTATTCGTTTTCTTCACGTTTTTAACTCTCACATTAAACAAATTCCACATAACAGACTAGAACCGAGCCATCAACTATACGGACTTCATCATCTGAAATGGAGAACTGTTTACCCCTTGAATCATATTTCAGAACCTCCTGGTGAATCTTCTTAATGAACGAGTATTGATTTAAAGTGCCAGGTTTTCGTTCCCAATCATGGTGATAGCTGGGTTTTTCTTTTAACCAGACACCCCTGGAGTTACTTGATAGCTCCAAATAGATGAAGTCTCAGTCTCCTCGCCCAAGCTCATCCATTAACTGAGACCACTGGTCTTTGGGAATCTCAACAGTACGCATAACGAAAATTTATTTTTCTTAAATATAAATGATAAGAGTTAGAAATCGTGACTAACGCGCGCGTAATACATTTACGTTACACGCTGGTGCGCGTAAGGCTTTAAGCGGTGATGCGCCTAGGTGCAGCACCTGCGCCGCGTCTAGGTCGCAGATGTGCACGTAAACAGTAACGGATGCTATGTTATTTTAGTGAGATGAGAACGATATTGTAAGTTTTATGCGGTGATGCACATGCGTCACACACAAGTAACACTTAAGCTGTGATTTACCCTATTCTCTAGTATAGTGCTATGGAAGTTGAATTGTAAATGGATCTAGATATATCGATTGGGTTGATCATCGGAGTCGTCATCGTCTTCGTTTTCATATATTTTCGGTTCGGTAATGAACTTAGGGGGAGGGCGAGGTTACGGTTGGAGAGGAAGAAACAGTTTGGCGATGAATACGATCGTTTCCAGGACACGCATAATAATCCCTTCATACCGGATTTCATCGAAAAGAATCCAGGACGCGGTGTCGTATACATAATCATCGCACTGTTTCTACTAATAACAGTCGTAGACTGCATACACTCAGTCCCTCCGGGGCATAGAGGCGTCGTGGTGACTTTTGGTAAAGTAAAGGAAGTCAACCTCGGCGAGGGGCTGCAACTCAAGCTTCCCTTCATCCAAGAGATAGTCGATATGAAGGTCATGCTTGAGAAGGAGGAGGTTCATGAAAGCGCTGCTTCCAGCGACCTACAGGAGATAACTACAACACTCACTGTGCACTTCAACATCATGCCTTCCCACGCGTGGGAAGTCTACCAGACGATGCGGCAAGACTACCATGGCCTCCTCCTGCGCCCCGTGATACAGGAGGATTTGAAGGCTACCACCGCCAAGTTCACTGCCGAGCAGTTGGTCACGACACGTGCGGCACTGGTTCTGGAACTCACAGAGAAACTACGCAAGTCTCTCGCACCCTATGGCATCTACATACAGACCGTCAACTTTGTGGACTTTCAATTCAGCGCGGCATTCTCCAGTGCCATTGAGGCGAAGGTCACAGCAGAACAAGACGCATTACAAGCTAAGAATGTCCTAGTTAGGATCGAGTACGAGGCTCAGCAGAAGGTGATACAGGCAGAGGCTGACAGAAACGCGACTATAATCGCTGCCGAGGGAGATGCTAGGAGAGTGGAGATTGCAGCATTAGCCGAGGCATTCAGGGTGACGACAGAGGCAAACGCTACCGCAGAGGCTATACTGATGATAACTAGTCAGATGACTCCCGAGTATGCACAGTACCTTCATCTGATGCAGTGGGACGGCAAGTATCCATCCACCATGTTGGGTAGTTTAGAGGATCTAGGCGTGATCATCGATACTACCCCATAATTTTTTATCGTAAGTCTCAAGCGGTTATACACCACGCCATGCATTATTTTCATTATATGGTAATTCTTAAGCAGTGATAAACACCATCCAATGGTGCTAAGGAGGTAGAAAGATGAAGTGTATTTGGCATTGGAAACAGAAAATCGATCCCTACAAGGACGATGAATACCGCAAAGTTGGACAAAAAGTCCAGAAAGCTATGGAGGAGTATCCAGACGAGTTCCCTAAGATGGGTAACGCAATGCATACCGCTAATGGCGAGGGCTTCCGACTTGTTGAAGGAACCCAGGAGCAGATGGCGAACTTGGTCGCTATTTGGAGCCCTGTAGATGAATGGAAGCTAGAAGTATACTTTGAGTGCCCTGGCTTCAATAAGGTTATCCAACGATGGCGTTCATACAAGTAGAAAGCAATTCATCCCCCTCTTTTTCTTGAAACCGCTCAGACGCTCATAACCTTTAAGCGGTGATGCGTTTGCGTTACACGCACGTAACATTTAATCGGTGATAAACACCATCCAATTGTGCAGTAAGGCAAGGAGAGGAGTCAGGCAAAGGAGATGAAATGGGTTTGAAAACGAAAAGAATTGGAATAATTTCAGGATTGCTGGTTTTGATGTTCATCCTTGTTGCATGCGTGAGCGCACAACCTCCAACTCCACCGTTGCCGCCGATACTCTCCGATCTCGCCATCTCGCCTTTTATTATTTCATCCATGATTCCGGCGAGAATCACATCTGGAGACAATGTCACCATTAGATTCGTCGTCACAAACACCGATAACCAGTCCTTCGTCTACATGACCACTATGCAGATAGGAAACGTCACCCTGATGATCGACGTGGAACTGGGAGCCTATGAATCCAAAACGGTATCACATACGATAACGCCGGAACATGTTGGATTCTATAATGTCAAAGTCAACGGTCTTACGGGAAGTTTCTATGTATGGCCGCTCGAAACAAAGGCAGCTGAGTTCGAAGTCTCGAAACTCAGATTATTCACGGAAATCGAAGAAGGCGCTGATATAACGATATTCGTGAACGTCAGCAACATCGGCGATGTCGAAGGAACACATCAAGTAGATCTCAAACTAGACGGAGAGGTAGTTTACTCGATAAATGTGACTCTATCAAGCATGGGATCGGAGGAGGTACAACTATGGATCGAGGGCGGATTACCAACTGGCGCCTACCAGGTAGAAGTCGAAGGACTCACAGGCAGCTTCACGGTCACACCTGAGCCTTCAATCTGGGATAAGATACCTGGATTCCCATACACCTCAATAATAATAGGCCTGATAGCTATAATTTTCATACTCTGGCGTTCTCGTAAGTTTTAAGCGGTGATGCGCCGCGCCATGCATTATTTTCATTATATAGTAATTCTTAAGCGATTATGCTCACAACTATAAGGTGGGGAAGGAACCTATGATTTGGTATATTAAAGCTGGAATACTGCTTTTTTCAGCACTGATACTAGTACCATGGATATACTCTAAGATAAGACCCAATGAACCCTCAATCAAAGAAGGCGACTATCCATTAAAAGAAACAAAAATATCAACCAAGTTTGGTGAGTTCAAATCAAGTGACCTACCCGGCGCTGACATGCCCATAACGGGGCCATCAATGTCCTCTGCATCACGACATACTGAGATGGAGATCCAGAAAGAATGGCTACACACAGATATCACAAGGCGTCGTGAGCTATATCTGAAAAAAGAAAAGGACCAGCAGAAGGAGTGAGATGATGAAGACGATTGTCTATTGGGTAGGCTTAATCCTTATTGGGTTTGGTATATGGGTATCTTTCATCGCACTTTGGGTATACTGGTCCATACATAATTATTGGAGATTTGGCAGCCTCAGCTTGCCAGCCATTCCAATTGTAGGTGCAGTAATCTTCATAGCCATAGGATTGCGTATGATGAAGGATGCTAAATAGATGAAGAACCAGCGGAGGGAGTGAGATAGGTGTTTGATTGGGTTGGGACGACAGAGACGTTGTTCATTCTGCTAATAATCGGTACCATAATAATATTCATACTAGATTTTGCCACTAAAGGAAAATATAGGACTAGACCTGTGGCATTGATAACCCTGTTCATTGGTCTCATACTAGGGTTAATATATGCTCTAGCATACCATCGGTAAAACTTAAACGGTGATGCACCCGCGCACGCGGGAGATTCGGACTCCCGTCGGAGAGTCCAAATCGCCAGCGATGATGTTTTTAGTATCTATCCACTCAAGAAATTATGACATGTACATCGTAATGGGCTCAACTAGCGCAGTAAAGGTGAACGCCACGAAGCAAGCTTTTGGTACATATTTTGAAGATGTGGATGTGAAAGGACTCCCACTGGCTTCAGGCGTGAAGGCGTTTCCGACATCCGATGGAGAGACCCTTCAAGGAGCCTTGAATAGAGCCAAGAAAGCGCGTTCTCTAGAACCAGAGGCCGACTTTGCCGTTGGGATTGAGGGTGGACTGTCTAGATTTGACAAATATGTGCTCGTCAAACAGGTGGCCGTGGTGATTAAGGAGGATATCATCGGCATAGGCGTGTCGGCGGGTTATGCTGCACCTGAAAGATTACTGAGACAGCTTGACATGGCATCTGATGAGAGCAGGAATATCATAGACAGCTATTTAGGTCGAAAGGAAATCCTGTCGAATGAGGGAGTTATTGGCGTTTTGACGAATGGAGTTTTGGACAGAACGAGAGTTACTAAAGATGCGGTAATTTGCGCTTTGACGAGGTTCGTCAATCCTCAGTTCTATTGAGGTTCACGTTGAATAACATAGATGATCTGAGTTTCATTTCTCTAAAATGGAGCAAAAATACGCTCAAGCCAGAAGACCCGTCGGCAACACTCCTCTCGTATGTTTTAAGCGGTTATGCGCCCGCGTTACACACACGTAACACTTAATCGATGATATACATCATAGTTTGGTGGGGAGGGCTAGGGGTCTAATGGAGACATGGGATATGCTGGAGGCGCTGTTCTTAGCTGCTTCATGCCTCGTTATAGTGGTCTCATCGATAAAGATGCGCGCCATGGCCATGAAGGACAGGGACAAGCTCAGGCGACCCATGAACTCCCTCATCTTGGTTGACCAGGGAGGCCCCTTCGAATGGAAGATAGTCGACATAGGCCCGCCGATGGATGTGGCGCTGGGCTGGGTCTACAAGAAGGACGAAGACGAGACTCAAGAGACCAAGGGATAGGCAGGAACCCGTACAGTGGCGATAGAATGGAGCTTGATGATTCACGTCAGAGGTCGAGGAAAATGAGCCTCATCTATGGGCTCGGGGTAATACTTCTAGTCATTTTACTAGTAATTGGTCAGGAGAGCCTCACCGGAGGTTTGATCCTATTCCTCTGCTTTATACCGCTCTTTATCTTTTCAAGATACTTGATGCGGCATGGGGGCATGGGCTGGCAATGGCCAGCTTAACTCACTCCTGTAAAATTGATGCCCGAAAAAACTACTCCTTTTATTCGAAATATCTATAATGCATTACTAATTTTTATGGACAAAAAGCCACGCATACTATTTTAACTAATCCAGTGTGCCTAATGGCATCGACTGAGTTAAAGAGGTACAAAAGTACGAGAAAGAGAGTCTTGGTGAATGCGTTAAACAACCGGGTTGTCCGGCTTCTCTCCTTTTATTGCTTTGAGGACTCCCTCAGCGACCTAGACCGCCATCCGTTGCATGCCCTCCAGGTTGCTTGCACCCAGGTGAGGCGTCAGGATCACGTTATTCATCCCGCATAATAGGCTCTCCCGGCTGAGGGGCTCCTTCTCGAACACGTCCAGTGCAGCCGCCTTGATCTTCCAAGACTTTAGTGTTCTCACCATTGCCTTCTCGTCGATGACTCTGCCTCGCCATGTCACTCTGTCGGCTTGGTACCTGCTTGCGATGCAACCCGTTATAACGCCGTCTATGTCACTGGGGGCAAGAATCTCCTTGAGGTCGTCGAGGTCTTCTTCTTTGACTCCCTTGGTCTTCGCCTTAATGTAGGGTACTCCCCCCGCCTCCGCTTGTAGCCTTGTGATGTCGATGTTTACGGTGTGGAACATGTAGCTGTCAGGGTTCTTAGACCTCATGGAGACAAGGTAAGGCACATCGTAGCCCTCCAGCTCCATGAGCCTCGCAACGTATGTGCTGTCTTTTCCGCCGCTGAAGAGTGCTACTAAGCGCATGGGTTTGATGTGTTGGTTTCTCTGATAACGTTGACGGCTTGCTTCAAGTAACCTGTCATATCGAGAAAAAAAATTTCTTGTACCCTGTAACAGAACTAATGAATTTCTTAAAATAACATATTCCAAATATTATATGGACTTTGATATTGATTATGACTTTACTTTGGAAACCAAAGTAAAATACAAAGTAATATATTTTAGGGTTGATTGACTATGCATGAAGTTATGAAAGACGATATTCATGTTCTTTTCGATGCTTCCGAAAAGATGAATGGTAGCGCAATGTCTTTGCTAAGATGTTTGATCTTAGTTATGTTGTTTTATTATAGAGATGGCCTTCAGTATAGAGAATTAAAATCAGCTTTCCAAATTTCAGACGGAAAATTGGTTTCTAATCTTAAACAGTTAAAGAAATTCGGTTATCTTGAAAAGAACGCGATTCAATTCGATAATAAAAAAATGACGCTTTATACTCTAACACCTGAAGGGCAAATTGAAGTCAAAAAAATGGGGGAATGGATGGAGTCGATGATAAAAATCATAAAAAGGAATGTCCAAAAATGACGGGGAATTTCGATAAAGTCGTTGCAGTTATAGATTATTTAGGTTTAAATCCAAATATAAATGAGTATAAAGGGCGATTTCTTCTTCAAAAAATTACGTTTTTAGCTCAATCTCTAGGAGTAAGTACAGATTATGGGTTCACACCATACATATCAGGTCCTTATTCAACAGAATTAACGACTGATTATTATTCTCAAAATGAAGAGTTATCCTCTCATAGAACAAATTATCAATTAACAGCTTCTGAAATTAGCTCATTGGATAAAATTAGAGAATATTGTGATTTGGATGGAAGTTTAGCACTATTGGAATCAACGTCAACCTTTGTCTATATTTTAAACCAAGAATCACGTTCAGAAGATGATGATGCTTTTGTCAGATCGAAAGCTCTGAAACCACATTTTTCGGATTCTCAGTTAATCATTGGTATGACAAAAGCAAAACAATTGCTTTTCAGAGAAGAATATCTAACTGACGAACTCAAACAGGAAACGGATATTTGGGAAAAACTAGAATAAGGTGTAATAATTGAATCCAAATCCTGCCGTTGGAGAGATTTGGCTTGTAGACTTGGATGATGTTCAGGGTCACGAACAACATGGAACGCGTCCAGGTCTCGTCTTAGCTATTCATAGTCAAGCGAATCTTGTTATGGTTACACCATTTACTGGAAACTTGGATGCACAAAGATTTCCTTACGCTCACAAGGTAACTCAATCAGCAACCAATGGCTTAACTCGTGATTCAGTCGCATTAGTTTACCAAACACGCTGTCTTACAGATGAAAGATTCATACGAAAGATAGGTGATATGGAAACCGAAGATTTAGAAATAGTCAAATTATTACTCAAAACGTATTGCGATTTATAATCTTAATATGGTAAATGCGTGGTATCCTGCTTCTAAAGAGTTTAGATTTAGATATTTTGATGTTTTACGGCTTGTCCACGTCATTCTGAGATCTAATATAATTTAGACCACTAGGGGTTATATGAAAAATCAAGAACCATTAAGGCTTAAAATCAGCAAAACAGCCAAAGGCACCTTATACGTACCCAGCTTATCAATCAAAAAACTCAAGAAACTATCAACTTGCCACAAACGAAGATAGCAAATAACAAAAAAAGTCAAACACCAGTGCCAGAAGGTGAATAACAACCTCAGCCCCGCGCCAACAGAGCGGGGTACTAAGGGTGCATCAACTATCACGGTAGGTAACAGGAATAAAATTAAACGACGGGGTTGTCGGGCTCCTCCCCGTTGATGGTCTTGAGGACTTCCTCAGCGACCTGGACCGCCATCCGTTGCATGCCCTCCAGGTTGCTTGCTCCCAAGTGGGGCGTCAGGATCACGTTATCCATCCCGCATAGCGGGCTCTCCTGGCTGAGGGGCTCCTTCTCGAACACGTCCAGTGCAGCCGCCTTGACCTTACCGCTCTTAAGCGCCTTGATCATGGCCTCCTCGTCGATGACTCTGCCTCGTGCCGTGTTCACGATTCGTACACCGTTCTTCATGAGCCCGAACTCTCGTTCACCCAGCAGGTGATATGTCTCGGCTGTCCCCGGGATGTGGAGGCTGATAATGTTGCTGGCCTTGAGGAGGTCGTCTAGCTCCATCCAAGTGACGCCCAGTTTTTCCTCGACGCTTGGCTTCCTTGTTCTGCTCCAGTAAACCACGTCGGCTTCGAACGCGAGGAGCCTCTTGGCTGTGGCTTCTCCTATTCTTCCCATCCCGATGACCCCAACGGTTTTTCCCGCTAGCTCCGCCCCGATGAGGTCGCTGTACTTTCTGTTCCACTCATCGCCTCTCACCGCTTTATCGGCGCTAACCACGTTCCTCATAAGTGCAAGTGTAAGCGCCATAGCCATCTCTGCGACAGTGACGGTCAACGCGTCCGGTGTATTGCATACCACCTTTCCATGTTCCCTCGCTGCCTCCAGGTCCACATGGTCACAGCCGATGCCATGAACGCCCACGACTTTGAGGCGAGGGCTCTTGGTCATCATCTCACGGGTGATCTTGATGCTCCCCCGGGTGATTAGCCCATCCACATCCTCGATTATCTTCATTAACGCGTCTTCTTTGCTCCCTGGGGGAAGCTCCACGACGTTTACTCCCTTTTTCTTCAGGTACTCGACGCCCATCACGTTAACGGGCTCTGTGACGACAACAGTGTAATCAGGCAAGAAAGCCACCAAGGAAAAGAGGAGGCGCGAGGGGTTAAGGCTTGAGGTGGGGGTTAGGTCGCCTGCGGCCTCTGCGTGTCTTCTTCTGAGGCTGCTTCTTGGCTCTGCGAAGCGTCTCGCCCAGAGACTTGACGAGTCCATCGAAGGTCTCCACGAGTCCCCATCCCTCGTTCTCAGTGTTGAAGCTGGTGGTTGGCCCCGTGACTCGCCCCGTGATCTGGTACCAAGTTCTTTCGCCCTTGGTTCTCTGCTTCTTTACCCTGATGTTCACCTCGGTTATGTCGGGATGTATCTTCATGCTTCTGGTGACTGCTCTACGTACCTTCTCCTCGGCGACTGCCCTCTCGAAAAAGTCCTCGTCAGTGATTCCAAGGATGTACACAGGCATCACGTCCTCTCCCCTCAGCTCACCAATCAGGGTGATGAACTCCTTGGGGGTGATGATGCCTCTTACCACCTGTTTCTCGTCCACCATGATGCACGCGCTCTTCCCTGTCTTGGCGAAGCCCTGCACCACCTCATAGACGTTGGCTTCAGTACCCACCGTGAAGGGCTCAGTGTCCATGATGCCGCTCAGCTGACCTGGGAACCGGTTCACCTTTCGTCCTCCCCTTGCTCCTCTCGTGGTCTTGGTGGCTGGCGCGATGAAGGTATGGACGATAGTCTCGGCTGTGACTATTCCCTTCAGTTTGCCGTTCCTCGTGACGGGGATATGGCTGATCCCTTTATTCAACATGAGGCGGCGTGCCCGGGTTATGCTGCTGTCGGCGTCCATGGTCTCCACGTTGATGGTGATGAGTTCCTTGGCCTTGATGCTCTTGAGCTCCGGTATGTCCATCATGGCGTCGGCGATGTCAACCTGACTGATGATCCCTGTAACCTTTCCTCTGTCCACGATGGGAATCGCCCTAACACCGTTCCGAAGGAGAACGTCGGCTGCCTCAAGCACAGAGACGTCGGGGCTTATTGCGCCGGTCTGCTCCCAGATGCTCTCCACTTTTGTTCTTTCCGGTTGATCTACTTCCAGAAGATTCCGAACAGTAATGATACCGACCCTGTTTCCCTCCTCGGCCACCGCCTCGCGTCTCCCTGTGTCCTTAAGGACTCCCAGTACCTTGCTTGCCTGGTCTCCAGGGCTGAACACACTCCCGTGACCCCTTAAGAGAGAACTTACATCGGTTTCGGCTAACTCGACAAGTGTTTTGGTCAAACTCAGAAACCTGATCTGACTAGGGTTAAGGTCTGTTAAATACGTTCACTTGCACGCTGTGTAGCAACCCTTAAACAAGTATAGCTATTTCATGCATCCCAGCCAAGCCATGTGCACACTGATAATGCTCTACAAGCTTCTGGAGGATTTCCCCATCATCGCGCTTCATAACAGGTATCTCGGCAAGGACACAAAGGAAAAGCCCCCGCAAAGAGTTAACGGCAACACTTTCTGCCCCATCGACGTGGCGTCCCAAGGCACCTGGTTCGGGTTCAACGATGCTGGGCTCCTCGTGGGTATAACCAATCAGGAGACGCAGAGGCTTGAGACGCCCGGTAGAAGTCGAGGGTTACTGGCTCTTGATTTACTCAAAGACTATGAGACAGCAACAGAGGCAACAAAATACTTGCTGGATGACATGATTAGAAGTAGCTACAGGACAGGCAACTTCATCCTGATGGACAAGGAGAAGGCATGGCACATTGTCTGGGACCGTGGAACTCATATTCTCCCCATAACTCCTGGTGCTTACACGGTCTCAACAGTAACCGAGGTCCCCGGGATCGAGTGGAGTGAGAGAGCCAGAGCCATCCATAGAGATGCTGAGAAGCGGAGGAGAAGAGCAAGAATACTACTCGACGGCTACCAGCCTGAAGGCATTGATGATGCCTTAGGGAAGATGATGGAAGCCTCCTGTGATCATGAGTATGGGAAGTCGCAGGCTTCGATTTGCTGGCACAGCGAGGAGTTCATGCAGACCAGTAGCTCTCTCATAGCGATGGCGAGCAACCCACTGGATTCGAGGATGTTCTACTGCGAGGGAAATGCATGCGAGAACCGGTTCAAGGACTATTCATCTATCATTGGTTCATAGAGTGAACCGAGAAATCTGAAATTTTACAAGGTTTATCGAAGCTGAGTGGGTTTATGTTTCAGATGTAACAATGATCTTAAATCTTCAGGTCTGCCTGTTGTATCTACTCGGACAGTGATGGAGATATGAGTGTGTATCACTTGGACTGGGAGTCTTTCCACTAGTAGTGGGAAACACGGTTTCTGAGGATAGAAATCCTCGTAACGCATCAAACAACGCGGGAACCATTGTTCCTCGGCGTCAAAACAAGGGATCAGGGGAGGTGACTGAATGCAGGACCTGAAGATAATCGTGAAGGAGATCAAGGGGTACTGTGACACCCTTCAGGAGGGTGACTATTTCATCGTCAGGGGTGGCAGGATATCCATCCCTGAGGGCCACTTTTGTTACTGGGCTCTCAACAGCATTCTTCCCCTTCTTCCTGCAAAGCAGCGGAAGCTGGATGAACCCGGCGACTGGATGGCGGACACATGGCTCGTAGAGTGCCCCGATCCCAACGGGCAGGTCATAATGGAGATGGTGCCCATCGAGCCTGAGTGAAACAATCAAGTTTCATTCACATACTCGTCGTTACACCCCCTCCCCTCGATGTTTTCAATATTTTTCTAGCAGAAGTAATATTAGGCTAGCTTAATTATGTACTTGATTCGCAATGGTAAAGATCGGTATCATGATCTGTGACAGGAACCGGAAATGCACAGGGAACAAGTGTTTCAAGTCCATCATCGAGAGAGACGGCGTTTTCTCCAAGTATCCCCCTGAAGAGCCCATAGAAGTGGTGGGATGGATAGCTTGCGGTGGCTGTCCAGGGGAACGACTTGAGTTCGCGCCGGCTGATATGAAGAAGTATGGCGCTGAGGTCATCTATCTTGCTTCCTGTTATCTTGCAGGGTACCCCATATGTCCTTACATCGAAGACCATAAGACCTACATCGAGAACGTGGTGGGGTTGCCAGTGATTGTGGGCAGCCATCCCATGCCGCAGAACTATATTGACGCACATGAAAAAGCTGGTGACTGGGAGAGAGATGGAGCCGCAGAGTGGCTAATCAATGTTACAGGTGACCCGGAAACCGCAAAAAAATACGACTCCACTGACCCAGATTTTCTAAAAAAGTAATCCACGTATGAAAGAAGCAAACGGAGGAACATGATGATGGAGATATTGTATCGTCCGATAGGCGTGATTAAAACACCGTTCAAAACACCAAAAGGGACCCCTATCCAGCCGATGGGCGCGGTGGGTGTAGAGGGACAGGTAATCTTGGATTCTGAGTACCTTGACGGACTCAAGGACCTTGAAGGTTTTTCTCATCTATTC
>JAOZHP010000026.1 GCA_026014815.1 Candidatus Bathyarchaeota archaeon | reverse complement strand
GATCCCCCTATGTTTTTAAAGAAACGAGCTTAGCTGAGAAAACCCATTCGAGCCATAAAGGACATTTCAATCGTTTGATTAATACAAACGACATTTTTTCGAATAAACTATTTTACTTACTCAGGTAAACAATTTCAATTGTTTTACCAAATTAGGTAAAGTATTTAAATTGGTTTACCAAATTAGGTAAAGTGAAAAGGATGAGAAAAAATGGTAAAAAGTTTGCCAAATTGGCTAAAAAAGAATTATAATAATCTATGGAAAAAATATGAAAAAGAAGTTTTTACAACTGAAAATGTCGCTGATTCGTTAAATATTAGTAAGTATATGGCAACGAAAACCCTCTGGCAATTAGAAAATAAAGGCTTTATACATAAAACCCGGAGTGAACTTGATTATCGGAATAAAATATATAGATTAATCTCTCCAGAAGACGTTAGTTATGTTATTGGGCTTTATTCGTTAATTGAAAAAGAAGAATTTAGAAAGTTGACTTTAGAAGATAAATTAATTATACTTAACGAAAAAATCCCTTATGCACTAACAGGAAGCAAAGCGGCTTATCGGTATCATCATTATGTAAATCCTCCTAAAGTATATGAAATAAAAATCCGATCTGAAGACGAAGGAAAATGGATTGCCTTTCTGACTGATGGATATACCAAAGTATATTTAAACGATATACTGGAAACAAAATCAGCAAAATATTATGTAAAGTTGACTCATTCGACTATAAAATTTGATAATATTATACATAAATCTGATTCAGGATATTACATTGAAAAAATAGAATATCTTATAATTGAGCTTCTTATGAAAGAAACACAAACTAGCATAATAGAGGTCGTCGCAATGATAATTCAGAATAGTAATGATATAAACTGGTTTAGAGAAAAAGGCGTTATTAAGTTGGCAGTTGAATCAAACATTATAAGAGAACTTGGATTTTTACTCGATGCAATAAATTATGAATCAAATTCATCTATTATCGATGAAAGAATAATATCAACTATTGAAAATATGGTAAACGGAAATAGAAATATTATTTTTCCGAAAGATGGCGTATTATTAAATAGATATGATGAGTTAAGAAATAAACTCGCCCATCAATCATTAATCTCAGAAAAAGAAATAATAAACTATATAAAAATGCAAAAAAGGTTTGAAGGATATTCAGAATTAAGTAATAAGTGGGGCCTTCAATCAATATTACCGAGGGAGGTTATTCGTAAAGTATTGACTGATTTGGGTGTTAGCTGATGTCAAGTGAAAACAGTTTAGTTGAAAAAACAAACTTGTTAGATCTAGAAGAGATAAATAAAGAAGCCGAAAAATATGAAATTGATCTAATTCTAATAGGAGGCAATTCGGTCAGAGCCTACACGGAATCTAGAAGTTGGAGATTCACAAAAGATTTGGATTTTATTACTACTAGCACGAAATTAGGGCTTCTTTATAGTGTTTTAAATCATTTAGGTTATACTACAATGAAAACAGATTATGGTTTAAAAGGAAGTAAAAAAATTAATGAAAAATATTCAATCGAACTTCACATATCCGTGGACAAAGTTATTGATTGGAGTACGGGTGAGACCTATATTTTACCAGAAGACATCTTTGAGTTATCCAAGTCCGTTCCTATAAAAGCATCATTTGAAGAGAATCAAGATCTTAAAGTTGTTGCTAAGACTGCACCAATTGAGGACGTAGTAATTATGAAATTAATGACAGTAAGACCGAGGGACCATTTTGATTCAGTAGCAATTATTCTAGATTCATTTGACAAGCTAGATAAATCTCGGTTTAAACGGATTTGTGAGGAAAATGAACTTATAATAACCATTAAGGAAAGAATAGAGTCGTTAATTGTTGATAATAGAAAGGGCGTGATAGCTAAATTATGGAAAGACAATACAGGTTTTACTTTCATTGCCACTAGACGAAATGATTTAAGAAAAAACCTTCGTGCATTATTAGAAATCTTATGACTGGTAACGCGCGAATCTAAATAGCGCATAAGCAAAAAGTCTAGGTGCACTCAACAAGGAGCGGGGTTCGAATCCCACTGAGCCCGCTTTTCTTACGAGTCTATCTAAATGTGATTACTAAACCCGGGTTCCGTTTTTTCCTCACAGATAGGTGATTTCAGGGTGAATATGCAACGTTTAACCGAGCAACTCCTAGCCTACCTTGATGTCGCTGGGAGATTGATTCTCCTTACCTGTTTTGGACTATTAATCTCCCAGATCCTCGCCTCCTTGATGGGCTGATAACTGAGAGTGACGTCAGAGCCCCAGAACTCGGAGAGGTTCTTCAGTTTCTTCGGGTTATCTGTCTCAAAGACCTGGAACCCCTTGGTTTCTCCTTCCCAGCAATATGGTCCAAACAGGCTCCGGGGATACATTTCGGGCTCTTTCTTCATTCTTTTCTTTAACTCTGCTGCTTTCAGGCACGCCGAGTATATTCTTTCTTTTTCTATTTCCCAGAAGGCGATGTACTTGCTGGTTCCTCGCCTTGTTTTTAGTTGGGTTATCATCTTTTTCATCTTTTTTCTTCAGTTGATTGTCAACGACATGTTGAGGACTAATAAATGCGTAGTTACCAGAAAAAACGTATAGTCATTACTCTATATATCATGGTTGAGTTCACTGAGAGTTCCCATGAAACACCAATAACCATACTATCGTGTCCTAGGCTCATTTCTGTGAACAATAAAATGAGTATGCAGGTGACATCTCCTCAATCAGTAAGGTTCACTTCCCTCAGAGCCGGCTCATCATTCAGCCTCTCACCAGCATAGATGAATACCAGAATAGAGGCTAACAGGGAGGGGGGGGGGGTACCACATCAAAACAGAAAACAAGGCCCTTTTAATAAAAAAAGCCCTAAAACAGCTCCAATTCGATCCTGATCCATACAAAAAGCGTGTCAGTAACGGTGTTTTAAGGGTACAAACACCGATCAATAAGTCAGAATAGTATAGGGAGACGCCACCACTGATGGTAGGGAACTGATTCAACTAGCCCACAGTTTATTGGTATCAACGTAAATCTATGATTCTATCAAAAGCCCTTCTGATTCAACCGTTTACGTTAATGCCGTTTTAACGTGGCATGCTACCCATCGATCCGGTGCCACCTTCACGAGCCCTGGCTCTGCGTGGCTGCATTTTTCCTTTGCTTCCCAGCACCTTGGGTGGAACCTGCAGCCCGGTGGAAGATCTATGGGCGTCGGCGTTTCTCCCTTGATGGGTATTCTCTCTCTGTCGGCGTCAGGGTCCGGGACAGGGACGTTACTTATCAGGGCCTTCGTGTACGGGTGGAGAGGCTTGGTTATGACGTCCTCCATGGGGCCCTTCTCGACGATCCTCCCCAGATACATTATCATGAGCTCCTCCCCCACATACCGGGCCTGAGCCAAGTCATGGGTAATGTACAGCATAGTGAGGTTATACTTCTCCAAAAGGTCCTTCATGAGGTTCAGTATCTCCGTCCTTATCGAGGCATCCAGCATAGAGACCGGCTCATCAGCCACGATGAAGCTAGGGTCAAGCATCAACGCCCTCGCGATGGCAACACGCTGCCTCTGCCCTCCACTCAACTCGTGGGGGAACCTCCTCACGAACTCCTCAGGGGGAACCAGACGCACATCCTCCAATGCCTTCAGGACGCGCTCCATAAGCTCACTGTACCCTGATACAACGTTATTCACCTCAAGGGGCTCAGCAAGTATGCTGAAGACGTCCATGCGGGGGTCCAGTGACTCATAGGGGTCTTGGAATATCATCTGCATCTCTCTACGCTTCTCCCTGAGGTCCTTCTTGGCAAGTGTCAGGATATCCACTCCCCGGAGGCTGACGCTTCCCTCGGTGGGCTCAATGAGACGTAGGACGAGTCTCCCCGTCGTGGTCTTGCCGCATCCACTCTCCCCGGCAAGGCACAATACCCGCCCCTTCTCTATATCGAAGCTTATCCCATCGACAGCCTTCACGTACTCGGTTTTCCCTGCGAAGAAGCCCTTGCTCCTAGTGAACCACTTCTTCAAGTCCCTGACAACAAGCTCTTCAGTCAACATCAGTCCCCCAGCCGTAACGTATCCCTTAACTCCTCCACGTAGTGGCACGCAGCGTAGTGTCCAGGCTCCTCCTCTCTATACTCAGGCTCTTCCTGACTGCAGATCTCCTTAGTGTAGGGACACCTCGGGTGGAACCTGCACCCCCTCGGCGGGTCGATGAGATTGGGAGGAGACCCAGGAATAAAGTTCAGCTTCTTCTTCTCTCCTACGATGCTAGGATAAGCCCCAATGAGAGCACTTGTGTATGGATGCAGTGGGGTCTTGAAGATAGGGCCAGCCTCACCGTACTCCACAAGCTTACCCGCATACATGATCCCCACCTTGTCACAGGTCTCAGCTATAACCGAGAGATCATGCGTAATCAATATCTGGGAGAGGTCCAGCTTCCTCTGAAGGTCCTTCATCAACTCAAGGATCTGGTTCTGGACAATGACATCAAGAGCCGTAATGGGCTCATCAGCGATGACCAGCTTAGGATAGTTAGCCAAGGCCATGGCGATCATCACTCGTTGCCTCATGCCCCCACTGAACTCGTGAGGATAATCAATGATCCTCGATGGCTCTATCTCAACCAGCCTGAAGAGCTCCCTGACCCTATCCAGGGCTTCAGATTTGGTGACATCCTCCTTCTCAAGAATAACCTCTAAAATCTGCTCCCCCACGTTAAGAACTGGGTTGAGGGCATTCATCGCCCCTTGGAACACAATGGAAACCTTGCTCCACCTGATCTTCTTAAGCTCAGCCTCAGTCTTTTGGAGAAGATCCTCCCCGTCAATTATGATCTGTCCACCCATTATGCGACCGTTAGAGGGAAGCAGCCCCATGATGGAAAGAGCCGCCGTTGTTTTTCCGCAGCCAGACTCTCCTGCAAGGCCGAAGGTCTGTCCCTTCTCGACGGTGAAGTTTAAGCCACTCACCGCGTCGACTGACCCCTGGGCGGTGAGGTAATGGGTCACCAAGTCTCTGACCTCAATCACCGGCATGTCTATCCCTTCCTCTCCCTGAGCCTAGGGTTCAGGATATGGTCTAGGCTGTAGCTTGAGAACGCGAAGCCAATGGTGATGAGCATGATGCATATCCCTGGGGGTATAATGAACCACAACCGTCCTGTGGCCATCGCCCCCGCCTCATTAGCGTACCTTAGAATCTGGCCCCAACTGGGCTTAGTGGGGTCGCCAAGCCCCAGAAAACTCAAACCAGACTCATTCAAGATAGCGTTGACGATGCCGACGATAGCGTTCGCGAAGATGAGAGGAATAATGTTGGGCAAGATGTGGCGGAACATGATCTGACTGTCTTTGGCGCCGACGGATCTCGCTGCCTCGACGTATGGCCTTTCCTTAATGGACAAGGTCTGAGCTCTCACCATCCTAGCCGTACTCGTCCACCCAGTTATGGCTATGACGAATATGATGTTCCAGACGCTTCTGCCCAGGAGGGAAGCTAGGATCAGCATGAGTGGGATACTTGGCAGCGTGATGAATAGATCTGTTATTCTCATGAGGATGGAGTCTATGGGTCCCCGGAAGTACCCTGACAGCAGCCCGATGGCTGTACCGATGGCCACCGAGAAAGCGCTGGCGAGAAGACCTACCATGAGAGAGATTCTGCTTCCCCAGAGCAGCATACTGTAGATGTCTCTGCCAACCTGATCTGTGCCTAACACATGTCCATCCCCTGGAGGCTGGAATGGTCCGCCCACGAGGGCTCTAGGGTCATAAGGAGCAATCCACGGTGATGCGAGGGCAACAACGATGAAGGCGAAGATTAGAGATAGGCCGAACATGCCTATGCGGCTCGTCTTGTAGAGGCTCCAGAATCCCTTAAGCCTCCGGATACTGGTGGAAAACCTCTCCCTTCGAACTCTCTCCGCTGGTTTTGTCATCTTATTCCACCGCCTCCTTTATTCTGGGGTCTAGGTACGCGTTCACTATATCCGCTAAGATGTTGGCTACCACGACGAGGACCGCCATGAAAAGGAATATCCCTTGAAGAACAGGGTAATCGTTGTTCCTAACAGAATCATAGATAAGCCGTCCCAATCCATCCCATGAGAACACGGTCTCCGTCATAGTGGCGCCGCTTATGAGAAAAGTGACGTGGACCCCCATGAGACTGACCATAGGGAGGAGGGCGTTCCTCATTGCGTGCTTAAATAATATCTTCCTATTGCTGAGTCCCTTCGCCCTCGCCGTGAGCATGTAATCCTCCGTGAAGACATCGAGTATCGTGTCTCTCATGAACAGGAAATACCCTCCGAAGAAGCTGACTCCAAGAGTTATCATAGGAGCCATTAGGTGATTCAAGTAATCCTTGGCGTACTCGAAGAAGTTGGCGTGAACAATCCCCGGTGTGATGGTGCCTGCTATGGGAAATATGTTTATGTAGTAGCTGAACACGAGCAGGAGCATCATCCCGAACCAGAAAACAGGCATCGAGTAGGTGGCGAGGCTAACCACGATTAACGAGATATCCGTCTTGGTGCCTCGCCTCCACGCCGCGATGACACCAAAGACGATGCCTAAAAATAAGGCTATGAACATCGAGGACCCCATGAGGATGATGGTGTTGATCATCTTCCTGCCGAGGATGATATCAATAACGGGTCGTCCGATCTGTACAAACGAGATACCCATCTCTCCCCTCAAAAGGTTGTAAACATAGAGTACGAACTGCTCGATGAGTGGTCTATCTAGGCCAAACTTGGCGATGAGGGCCAGTCTAGTCGCCGTGTCTACCCTCGGGTCACCCGACACGGCTCGCGTTGGGTCTCCCGGCATGATCCTGAAGAGAATAAAGTTCAGAGTGACTGCCAACATTATGGTGACGATGCCATGAAGCGTCCTCTTTCCGACGTATTCCTTAAACCCCATACTTTCTCAACCAGAAAATACTCTGGAATAAGAGTCATTAATTGTTAACAAAAGCTTTTGGGAAAAAAAGGGATAGATTAGGCGATCTAGCTTCTTGTGGCGTAGTATACCGCGATGATAGCTACAAGTAGCGCCACGATGGCGACTCCATATGCTATGTTGAGGGAGCTATTCAGCCTCGAGTTCAGTGCCTCGATGTCTGACTCCAAGCTGCTGACGCTGCTTGCTGTATCGCTGAGACTCGATAATAAGCTCGCTATCTCGGCCTCAAGCTCCTCGATGGTCTCTGCTTCGAAAACTGGGGTCTCCTCATCGGGCTCTTCTACAGCGACGGGCATCTCTCTGATCCCGTCGGCGTCGATGTCAAGGTATCCCGCGGCGTCTAGCATCTGGTTAGCGAGGAACACGTTATACTCGTACGTGATGGCGTCGGGGTTCTCATAGGCTGGCCCGAAGAACGCAGGTGTGATGTAGGTGTCCGTAACTGTACCGTAACTTAGCCTAGCGATCTCGACCAGACGATTCTTGTCGATGGCGTGTGCTATGGCTTTCTTTACCACGGGGTCCTGTAGAGCAGGGTTTGTACGCTGGTTGAAGTTGATGTAATAGTCCCACATTCCTACGCACCAAGTGTCCTCCAGGGGCGCCAGATTGGGGTCATTATCAGCTGTGTCGATGAATCCAGTGTCCAGCTCGTATCGATCGCTATGTACCTCACCTGATGATATGGCCAGGTACCGCGCCGATGACTCAGAGATAACCCTGACTAAGAATGAGCCTAAGTGGGGCTTGCCCTCCATCCAGAAATCAGGGTTTACTACAAGCTTGATCCACTCACCGTCGAGGTAGCTGTCCCACATGAAAGGACCGGAGCCGATGGGCATCGTGTCAGGATGGACAGCCCAGTCCCAGTCTTTGCCTTCCCAGATATGTTTGGGCATAATGGGTACGTCCTCGAAGTCGTTAACGGCCCAGGCATACGGCTCTGTCATGTGAACTATGACGGTGTAGTCTCCGTCAGTCTCGACGGAGTCGATGCGACTCATAAGAGGCGTGTCGTATGGGACGTCTTGGTCCTTGTAGAAGTCGATGGTGAACTTCACGTCTTCAGCGGTTAGGTCTACGTCGTCGTGCCACTTCGCGTTTTCCACTATAGTAAACGTGATGGTTAACCCGTCTTCCGAGACCGTCCATGCGCTAGCTAGCCAAGGTGTGAGATTCATGTCCGCGTCGTATGCGACGAGATCATCGTAGACCATGGATACTATGAGCGCTGAACGTCCGTCGGTGCCCATGATGGGGTTGTAGTACCTGATGTAGGATGGGTATGCCATTATGAAGTCCGCGCCGTACTCTTGGTCCTCGTGCTGCAGGTTTATGGTGGTGAGTCTGTTGTACCAGTTGAAGATTCCTCCTGGCATACAGACGTATCCAGTCCACTCCTTACGGATGGCGTGAACATCGTCAGATGTGAACAATGGGATGTAGGGAAGATCCTCCGCGATGAGGTCCTGTACCTGCCATAAAAGCTCGACTCTGGTCTCAAAGTCAAGCTCAGCGTTTGCTTGGTCGAGGAGTGCGTCTACCTCAGGGTTATTGTAGGCCATGTCGTTAGCGCCGTAGTCCATGATCTCGCTGCTGTGGAACCTAGGGGTCATGTGACTCGGGTAAGGGTCGTACCCTCCGCTCATCTCATAGACCTCGTAGTCGTGCTCCAAGTCCAGGTTGTCATAGAGTACCTCATCGCTGATGGGTATTGCCTTCATTCGGATGCCAATATCCCTTAGCATCTGCTCTATCACGTCCCCTGCATCCACAGAGATGGTGTCCCAGTCAAGGGTCCACATCTCGAAGGATAGCTCATCTTCGTCAGTTGCCATTGCCACTGGCGTGGACAAGAGAAGGGGAGACATTATAGAGAGACTAATGATCGCCATAATGAATGCGCTTAGAATTTTTTTTAGTTTCAACATTCGTTGTTACTCCTGTTGGCAGTTGGATTTTGTATTTATTGATGCTTAAGACTTTCTATCATGGATGAAATTGACCCGACTCCAAGCATTCACCGATGAATATTTTTAAAGAAAAACGGTGTCATACCTCATTTTTTAAATGCATTTTCGAATAATCTATGTGAACAGCCATGGATAACGTGAATATCGGCATCATAGGAACAGGGACAATAGCCTGGTATCACCTCAAACAGATTCAAGCAATCAAGGAAGCACAAGTTACGGCAGCATACAACCGTAGCCAGGGACGCCTAGACAGATTCGGTGAGAAAGCTGGGATACCTAAGAAAAACCGATACACGGATATCCAGAAGTTGCTCAAACAGGATGATCTCGACGCCGTGGTCATCTGTCTCCCTAACAACCTCCACTCCAGAGTAACCATAGATGCCTTCGAGGCTGGATAACATGTGTTATGCGAGAAACCCATGGCAACAAGCCTCATGGATGCCGAGAAGATGGTCAAGGCAGCGAAGAAAAACGATAAAAAGCTCCTAATCGGGCTGACACGCCGGTTCAAAGGCGAGTCACAGCTCATGAAGAAGGTGGTTGAAAGCGGTGAACTGGGTGACATCTACTACACCAAGTGCGGATGGATGAGGAGAAGCGGCATCCCGGGGTGGGGAAGCTGGTTCACACGAGAGAAAGACGCAGGAGCAGGCCCCATATACGATATCGGTGTACATGCGCTGGACCTCGCGTGCTGGCTATCAAGCAACTTTGAGCCAGCGCAGGTACTGGCCTCAAGCTACAGCAAGTTCGGTCCAGAGAAAAAGGCTCTGGGAGACTGGGGTGTACCTAACCTTGATGGGTACTATGATGTCGAGGACCTTTCATCTGCATTAATCAAGATGAGGAACGGCGCAACGGTATCCTTCGAGGTCAGCTGGGCTGCACATGTTCCACGATCCGAGTTCAGCATCAGGTTACTTGGGGAAAAAGCTGGGCTGGATCTTGAATCCATGTCCATTCACAGCGCCGAAAATGGGGAAATAGACAAAAAACTACGTTACAAAGAGGCGGATGCATACTTTGAGGAGATGAGCCACTTCATTGACTGCGTAAGAAACGACGCCGAGCCCATAACCACGTCAGATGAGATGCTGTCACTACAGAAAACTTTGGACATGATACTGTTATCCAGCAGGGAAAACCGAGTCGTCTTGGCTAACGAGATATCGTCATTGAGATAAGGTTCGTTGTTAGTTTGATGACTCTGGTTTTCTGAAAACGTATATTGCCCAGCCCATGGTGTCACGTCCCCATTTTAGATAAATTTCCTTGAACCTGTCACATTGTTTCCTTATCTCATGGTTATCTGGGTCATCGGGGTTGTCTCTGATGTACTCGTTGACCGCCCACCAGTGAAGAGACTCATATTGATCCCAGTCATCCAGTGTGCTATCCAGCGTGTAGATGCACCGGAGACCCATGTCCTCACCGGTCTCAACGTTCTCCATGTAGGTGCCGAAGGTATCCTTACTCTCTTCCTCCGCAGCCAGATACTCATCAACTGGCTCCTTACGCCAATAAGGCTCCCCTGCCACAATCAGTCCACCTGGCTTCGTCATGCTCGATAACGCCTTCAATGCGCCCTCGTGCCCGTCATAGATCCAGCTGGCTCCCATGCAGCTAGCTAAATCAAAGGACTCTACGGAGTTTGGCTGGTAGTCTGCTGCATCCATTTCAAGGAAAGTGAGATCGCTGTCTGGTGCACGCTCCGCTTTTTTCTTGAGGCAGTCTTTGATGCAGTAGGGTGACTTGTCAACTCCTATTCCTTGAATTTTATACAATTCGTGTAGCCTTACGAGGAACTCGCCTTTACCGCAGGCAATGTCCAGTACACTTGCTCCCTGCTTTAGGTCGAGGAGTCTGCATAACCGTTTGAGCTTTTCGTCGCTCATTGGGTTCATTATTTCCTGTTTCTTGTGCACGATATCCATCAGTTTCCAGAAATCCATACCTAGTTCCTCAGACAAGATTATTCTTCAGAAATTTACGTTTATGGGCTCACATATGCTTGGCCAACGTTGTAACCGTTAACGTTATCCAGTTATCGTTCCTACCAATCTAGGATAGATATGCGCATTGTAACAGGGACCATCTCTCACGAGACCAACGTCCTCTCAAACATCTCCACAGGCCTCACAGAGTTCAAGAAACGGAGGCTCTACTACGGAGACGAATTATTCACACATTTTAAAGGCACGAAGACGCCTGCAGGCGGAATAATCCAAGGATGTAAGGTGAACGGCTATGAGCTGGTGCCCACCGTGTTCGCGTCTGCCACCCCCTCGGGAACCATCAACTCCGAGGCGTTCGACACTCTCCTCAATGACATCCTTGAAGGCATCAGGAACGCCGGAGACATCGACGCCGCGGTGCTCCACCTGCATGGGGCCGGTGTAAGCGAGAACTATCCTGACATAGAGGGCAAGGTACTCAAAGAGGTACGGGCTCTCGTGGGCTCAAAGCCCCTTGCAGCAACCTTCGACCTCCACGCAAATTACACCAACTTGATGGTGGAGAGCGCCGACATTCTCATCGGGTACGACACCTATCCCCACGTGGATGGATACGAGAGAGGCGTCGAGGCCGTGAACCTCACCGCCAAAATGCTTGATGGTAGCCTCACACCAAAAAAGTCATTCAAGCAGCCACCCATGCTACCCGCTCTACAAGTTCAGTTCACCGGGAGGCCCCCAATGAGCAAGCTAATATCCGAAGCTCACAGGATGGAGGAGATGCAGGGCGTCGAGACCATCACCGTCGCCGCTGGTTTCCCGTGGAGCGATATACACGAGGCAGGGATGAGCTTCATTGTCACGACCAATGATGATCAACAACTAGCGGACAGCCTAGCCCAGGAGCTGCATGACATGGCCTGGAACATGAGGCGCGACTTCCTCGTCAAACCTACCCCAATGAAAGAGGCTTTTAGACAGGTCAAGACAGCCAAGGAGACACCCATCGTTCTCGCCGATATAGGTGACAACCCGGGTGGAGGAGCACCGGAGGACGGAACCGTGGTGCTGAAAGCAATACTCAAAGAAGGACTGAGTGGAGGCGTCTTAGCGCTCATCTGGGACCCTGACGCAGTAGATATGGCAATTAAAGCTGGAATAGGTGAGACCATAGAGGTTATGCTTGGTGGGCACACCGATGAAATGCATGGCGCCCCTGTCAAGGTAACTGGAAAAGTGAAGGTACTGTCAGACGGGAAATTCATAAACGAAGGACCCATGGGAACAGGATCAGAATCAGACAGCGGACCCACAGCGGTGCTGGAAATCGGAGGCAACGACGTGATAGTGACGACAAAGAGGATTCAGCCCCTCGACCTTGCCCTTTACAAGAACCTGGGGATAGACGTCACTGAGAAAAAGTTCGTGGTCGTCAAGTCAAGCGTGCATTTCAGGGCATCCCATGAACCTGTTGCTGCTCAGGTAATCGAGCTTGACACTCCTGGGCTCACAAGTCCTCGTCTCGCTGGTTTCGGGTTCAAGAACATACGGCGCCCCATCTTCCCATTGGACATTGAGATGCTTGGGATCACCGAGCTCAAGTCCATGGATGAGCCTTAATGGCTCTGGGATTATTTCGTTCTCACAAATTTCTGAATCCTGCTTCCTTCCAGCGTCTCCCCAATGTATAGAGCTCCAGTGGAGTCGATCCAGGCGCAGTGAGGGTTCATGAAATACCCCGGGTCTAGACTGGGCTCACCGCCCCACCGCGCCAACAGGTTTCCCTCGATATCCAGTACGCTGAACCTTGCCTGAAGCTCACTAACGTAAACAAGTTTGTCTTTGTCAATGTTTACACTGCATGGCTGAATGAACCCCGTCCACTCTGTGATGTACTCACCGTCCGGCGTGAATATCTGTACCCTATGGTTCTGCCTGTCAGCCACAAAGACCCTGCCATCAGTGTGTACCCAGACGTCGTGACTGAGGTCAAACTGACCCGGTCCGCTGCCTTTCTCCCCCCACGATAAGATGAACTCACCTTCCTTGGAGTACTTGTGCACTCTCGAGTTACCATATCCATCTGACACATACATCTCGCCTGAGGGAGCTATCGCTACATCAGTGGGCCTATTGAAGGGCTCGCCTTCCTCTCCTGCGATGTCCTTGGTTCCCCAAATCCGTAAAAGTTCACCATCTAGGGTGAACTTTCTGACTGTGTGGTCCCTATAGTCAGCGATATACGCGATTTTCTTGTGAATGTATATTCCGTGGGGAGCGGCAAACACTCCTTCACCCCACGAATCCTTGAACTCGCCTTCGCTGTCAAAGATCACCACGGGGTGTTCCCCTCTGTTTAGTACGTAGACATTGTCCTTTGAGTCAGCCGCGACGCCTATGACGTGTCCAAAACTCCAGCCTTCTGGGAGCTTACCCCATCCCTCGACGACCTCGAAACTTAATGTATCAGAACCAAACCTCATAGAATTCATCTATAATCAATCGTCGAAATATTTAGTTAAGACCTTCCTTGACCGAACTGAATCGTACCGCCCACGATTCGGTGGAGTAAGCGGCGTCTTCCATTACCTTGACAGGATCAAGAAGCCACCGAGTACCTATGTAAGATGTATCTCGACGCTGCGTCCTTCTATGAGCCAGCGTTGAACTACTCCCTCGGTTTCTGGGAACCATACAAGATCTTCCAAGAAAACGCGGAAAAAATGTTGCAGCTGGAAAAGTGAGAAAAGCGATAGGCTCAAACCCTTTTTTTCGCCCATCTAAGCCTATGTTATTTATGCAGAGTCGGTAATAGCACCTTAACCAGTCATTTGAAGGAAACAAGATGTTTTCACTAGAGGAAAAAATAGGGCAGATGCTTGTAGTCGGCTTCCATGGTTTGAAGCCACCGGATCATATACTTCAATGGTTAACTGAAGGTCGCATAGGCGGAGTTATACTGTTCGCACGCAACATCGACACGTCAGAACAAGTCGCAGAGCTAACAAATGCTTGCCACGAGGCTGCTTCACGCCCAATACTCATAGCTATCGACCAGGAGGGAGGCATAGTAGCGCGACTTCGCGAGGGCTTCACTGAGAGTCCGGGCGCTATGGCGTTAGGAGTAGCCGACTCAGAGGAACTAGCGATGGATGTGGCGTCTGTACTCGCGAATGAGATGCGTGCATTAGCAATTAACTGGAACCTTGCGCCTGCTATCGATCTCACGCATAATATTCATAATCCCTCAGTAGGGGTGCGGTCCCTTGGATGTGACCCTGAGAGAGTGAAGGCGCTTGCTGTCGCTCAGGTGAATGGGTTTCAGGGTGTGGGTGTTGCCTCTACTGCAAAGCATTTTCCCGGGAAGGCTAACACGCCAGTTGATCCCCATGTGAGTCTACCGGTTATCAATGGTCCTGTGGATGATATGTGGGATACCGATCTCGTGCCGTTCCGAGCGGTATCAGAAGCAGGGATCGCTGCCATGTTGATCACCCATGTGCAATTCAAGGCGCTTGAACCTGAGTTTCCCTCCACGTTGTCACCTCGGATAATTCGAGGGTTGCTACGAGGAGAGATCGGTTTCGAGGGCGTCGTCACAACTGACTGCATGGAGATGAAGGCCGTCACCAATAAGTATGGTCCAAGGGAATCGGCTGTACTCGCCGCTATCGCAGGCGCAAACATCATCCTTTTCTCCCATACACAGGAGTTTCAGATTGAAGCATACAACGCATTACTGGAGGCTGCACGAACAGGTCGGCTTCCCATGGAAAAGATCGATTACTCTATCAATAAAATCCAGTCGATGAAGAAGCGATTCTCCATCACTCATCAACCATCATTTGATGTCATCCGTCACCACCGTAGTTTAGCGGTTATGAAGAAGGCTGCGCGTGCTGGAACCGTACTGTTACGATGCGAGCCAGATGTTTTACCGCTTAAGCTTGATGACCCTCGTCAGTTAACGCTCATCGAGTTCGCTTCACATCTCGAAATTGATGCATTAGACCAGAGAGGTCAAGCATGGTTCGCCTCCAATCTCAATGAGAAGTTGCCCCTGTTGAAGACAGTGGGGCTGAACCCCAATACGCCTTCCGAGGAAACTCTGCTACATGCCCGCGAGTTGGTGTACGCCGGTGATCTAGTGGTCGTGGCAACCCGTAACGCTCATCTGATTCCTCGTCAACGCGAGTTAGCTAACGAGTTCATAGACGCTGCAAAAAAGAGCATCCTACTCTGTCTCAGGAATCCTTACGATGCAGGCGTAATAACGGAGGTGAATACAGTGCTCTGTACTTGTGGTGATAGCAGGCCCTCACTGGAAGCCGCTGCTGATGCGTTGGTTGGAATATTCACGCCTGATGGGAGGCTGCCTGTTCCCCTCACGATGGGCTGACCAACATTTCATGTGAGATGGGGGTTTCTAGGGAAAATGATTCTATAAAAACTATTGGGATTTGCTTGTATCTTGTTAAGCATCCGTTACTATCTATGGTACCTTAGTACCTTGGTGGCCTGTGCTTTGCGAAGCATTCTTTGCAGTATACTGGACGTCCCTCGGTTGGTTTGAATGGAACCTCGCACTCCTCGCCACAGTCAGAACAGATTGTCTTGTGCATCTCTCTGGGGCCGCGGTCGTAACTGCGCCTCTCTCTATAACCCATAACTTTCACTCCTTCTAAACTGATAATACTTAGAATACGCTAATTCGTACACCTTGTATTTCATTCCTCATGACATAGCCCACCTTTTAAACCTATGGTAAATCAAATCAAGGTCAATCCTTGTGGAGCTGAGCTTATTGGACTCACATTTTCACTAATCCCCGGTTAATTGCTCAGAAAATGGTTAAATCCAAGCTGTCTTTTTCTCGTATGGTTACAGGTGAACTGAACAAAGAATCGTCAGATTAATGATGGTGCCTTGTTTTTCCTTCTATATCCCCTAAAAAGCTCACCTGTAGCCACCCCAATCTCAAGAATCATGAAAAGGAGGTGAAAAACATAGGAAAATACCGTGTCCACAAGTTCAACCTTAAGATGACGCAGGATCAGGTTCACCTCGAAAGGTTCCTCAATACCCTTGAGGGTGAAGTAGTGTCCATCGTGAACAACGTAACGCCCAGGTTCACCCCTGGAGGAATGGGAGCCGACGTGGACTTTATATTCATCATCGAGAAGGTGGCGTAAATGTCACCCTTCTCATTTCTTAATATTATACTTCCGAGTTGTTAGATCAAGGTGCTCTGTTCACGACCGTTGAAGTTGCTGGACGCGGAGAGGGGATGTGTCGAAGGCTTTATCGAGGAACTCAAGGAGCATAAGGAGGGAAAGAATTGAGACAACATAAACACGGGAACGATTTGTTATCTAGACTAACCAACAACATGTTCCTATTAGGAATAGTCAGCATAGTCTGGTTTGTTTTAAGAACTGGGAGAAAGCCCTCAAGGGCGGCGTACCCATGTCAGCAGGCTGCGGCGTTAAACAGTAACCTCTGGTTCATGACCTACGTGATGCCTGTCGTGTCCGCGATCCCTGTCAGGGCATCCATTCTATCAGATAGGAAGCAGACGGTGATTCTTGTCTCCACAGTAATAGTCTTAGCTGCAGCGGGTGGCTGGTGGTACTTTGGTGGAAGCAGTGTTCAGCCACTGGACTTTTCGTTGACCGATAACGGCTTGACTTTAGAGGCACAGACAGCTGACTTCACCACTGCATCAGATATATTCGTGGTGACTGGCACGTCCGGCAACGACGGCGGTGTGGATACTCTAGTCGAGTTGATGGGCGGCCAAGATCTACTACTATACAGATCGGATAGAACTGGAAGGAACAGGGGCCCCGAGGGACTCATCGATGGCGATGACGTGGTGCTGCTTAAGGTTAACTGCCAGTGGGACGAGAGGGGAGGCACTAACACGGACCTGTTGAAGGCTTTGATACAGGCACTTGTGGATCACCCTGACGGCTTCACAGGCGAGATAATTGTATCAGATAACGGTCAGGGAGAGAACCGAGGCTCAGGGAGCCGTGGAGGAGCCTTCGATTATATAAACAACAATGCGCTAGACACCAGTCAATCCATCCAAAACGTGGTAGACGAGTTCGCTGAGGATCATCAAGTCTCGACATACTTGTGGAGCGATATCACCGAGATACAGGTAGACGAGTACGATGAAGGTGACATGGATGACGGGTACGTGATCAACGAAACCCGGAACCCCAGAACCGAGATAATGGTAAGCTACGCCAAGTTCATAACAGAGTACGGTACACATGTGAGCTTCAAGAAAGGAATATGGGCCCCAGCGGCGGGCACGTACGACAGTGACCGCCTGAAGATCATCAACGTCAGTATGCT
Organism: Candidatus Bathyarchaeota archaeon; assembly: GCA_026014815.1. Taxonomy (GTDB): domain Archaea; phylum Thermoproteota; class Bathyarchaeia; order TCS64; family TCS64; genus RBG-16-57-9. Next base: position 27,450 of record JAOZHP010000026.1, on the reverse strand, counting down.
GAAGAGCCACAGCGTCTATGGTGTTACCGCCAGTGTGAAGAACTACATGGGAGTGCCTTCCGACGTGACCACGAGCCGTATCTCGGGCAGAAGCCTTGACACTCATAACACAATAGGTAGAGGCGGCATGGGGACTCTCATGGTTGAGACTAGGTATCCAGTGTTAAACATCATTGACTCCATCTGGATTAACCCTGTTCCACTGAACGGGCCTTATACATCTTACAGGTCAGCTACAAGTATCGGTGTAATTGCTGCTGCTACTGACCCAGTAGCCTTGGACTATTGGTGCAGCAAGAATATCCTGCTCCAGAACTGGGAAGTAAGAACAGGCGATGTATCGGATTCCATGAACCCAGACAACACCACACCGGGATTCTTCGGGAGCTGGCTAAGACTATCAATGCAGGAGATCATACTTGGAGGCTATCACGCAAACATCGATGAAGCATATATGAATGTCTACATCACGGATAATCAAACTAACCAATAAAGTAAAGTTGGCTGGTTACTATACCGCCACTTGTATATTCATCATTTTCTCTGTCAGTTTTATCAATGACTCGGGTGCGATGGGTTTCAGCAGGAACTCGTCGATGTGAGTGTTCGACACAAGGTCCTCTTCATAGCTCTGATAACCTGTGATCATCACCATCTTTACCTTCTTGTCGTAATCCCGGATCATCTTAGCCAAGGTATCTCCTCCCATATCTGGTAAAATCAAGTCAATGATGATTAGGTCATAGTGCTTCATTCGCGACTTGTACAATGCGGCCAGACCCTTGTCAGATGTATCCACGTTTAACCCTACACTCTCAAGGACATGCTGATAGGATTTCAGTAAGTACTGATTGTCATCGACTACCAAGATGCTCTTCAAACTAGGATCGGCTTTTCTTTTCCCCTTCTTTTTCTTTGTCTTTTTTGACTCTTTCTTGAGTTTTGTCAGTTCCTTGAGTATCAGTTCTAGCTGTGCGCTGTGATCTTTTAACGTTTCTAGGATGAAATTTGTTGTCTCATCCTTCTTTTTTCTAGCCATAATATCCCGTTGATAGTTGCCTGAGTTTTTTCAGCAGGATGGATATAATACAATTACAGGCTTTTTTTCTAGGTTATAGTTCCATAAAACTGAGAATATTTATTAAAACTAGAGGCTGAGCGTCCTGATCTCATATTCTCCTGGGTTCCTGTACCTGAATCCTCTATGCTCCAGTTCGAGTAGCACGTAGTCAGGGTGACTGGGGGAGTCAAAGAAGTTGCTTGCCCACTCGATCTCACCCCATATGGCTTCACGTAACCCCCTGTCATCCACTATGGCTGTGTCAGCCTCCCCCCTGATGAATCCCGGTTGAAAACCCTCCTCCTCGACAGTCAAGTAATACTCCACTCGTGGATTCACCCTAATCTGTTTGAGTTTCTCAGCGTTAACGCCACCACGTGCACCGGTGATTATAAAGAACCGGTCCTCATGGCTGATCAATGTCAACGGTCTGACTCGGGGCTGATCCCCTTCAGCCGTGGCGAGGTACACCACTTGCTGCTTGCTGAAGCGCGGTATAACGTCCTCAATCTTTCCCATGTAGATAAATCCCTCATTTTGTGGTGATAAATCTTTGAATGCAACGTGTATGGAACTTCAATAACCTTTCTGGTTTTCAATCAGCTAGAATATGGATCACGGCTCCGTTTTCTATTTTAAACAAATCAACCTGTAATCTAGAACAGTAATATAGAACAACGGTGCGCCAAGTGACCCCGACCACCAAACAGGTACAGTCAGCGGAAAGACAGACACAAATCCAGCATAAGCTAGCTACCTCGCTGCCTCAGACCAAATATCAACTGAAGAAACACGATTATTCGAACCTTGTCCTCCCACGGATTACATTAAAAGGAGTTGAATATGAGGCACTTCCTGAACCAAGGCTTCTAGACTCAATCCTGAACAAAGGAGACTGGACCACTACTAATCTGGGAACCGTCACGTTAACGGAGTCACCTAGTATTCACCCAGTCATCGTTTCTCTCCAATGCACAAGCTGTAACTCAACACAGATCATGAGAAAGAACACGTTCATCCATCCCCTTTGTGGTTACGTAGGAGACCTTGATGACGCCGTAGACGGTAGTCTACTCAGGTGCCCGAAATGTGCCCATGTCCTTGAGGAACATGTCAACCCGGGGGAACGTGTATCAAACCATGGTTATTGCATTCTAGGTAACACGTACCATTGCAGGGAGTGTAACGAGGAACTTGAGCATGTGAACTTGACTGTTCATGGCGCACCTAGCAGAGACTTCACAAAGGTAACACAAGTCACTGTGAAACCCATTCAGCGTGAGTCATGGGTCGATGAGCGAAAGGAGTTTAGGAGGCAAGCCGAGGAGATTACTGAGCAGGCAAGAGTCTTCACGCCTCCAACGCCGAGGCCACCGATGGATGAACCAAGTGCCACGGATTCATCGGGTAGTATTCAGAGTCACATTGACCTGTTACTGGTTGAGGAGGACGCGTTCACCAAGGACTTCATCGCTGAGAGCCTTGAGGAGCATCAGTCAACTTTCACTGTCATGCATGCTTCCTCCGGAAAAATTGCTTTAAAGTCACTTCGAAGTAAACATGATTTCATAGTTTTGGATTCGGAGCTATCAGATATGGACAGCGTCCTGATTCTCAAGGAGATAAACAGGTGGCGCATCAAGACGCCTGTGATAATGCTGTGCGATGAGTCAATGAGCCTCGACGAGGACTATATCCAGAAACACGGGAACATTATGATCTACAAGAAAACACCTGAAACCATCAGAAAACTACCTGTGTTGATTAACCAGCTAATATCCAAGTTAGCTGTACAAAAGTAAACTCGTTTCCTTCGCAGTAAGGGTATTCGTAATAACTGGTTGCCATCCCTCAAAGGAAACCAGTCCACATGGACTGGATGACGCACATGGAGACACCCCAATGGCACAGACACAGAAAGGCGCATCATACCTCACGTTCCTCGCGGGAAGCCACTTCATAATCAACGTATAACAATGCTTCTGCCGGTACTTCTGCTTCCCCTCCGGTACGAGCTTGGGGTAAGCCTCGTCCAGTTAAGTCTACTGGCATCCATCCCGCGCCTCATGAACGTGGTTATCTACATATCTACCGGCATAATCAGTGACAAACATCTCTCAGCAGTTCTCACAGTAAGCTTCATCGCTGCAGCCATAGACACGTGGTAGTGCCGTTATCCACGAGTTTCCCAATCACAGCCGAAACAACATGTAAGCTTCTGGGTAAATGCGCCACCCCGGAACTACCGAAAGAAGTCTACACACTAATGAACCTGTACAACTGGGCAGACCTAGGAGACCAGGCGTCGAGTATGTACCAATAACCCCGGGAACCAAGTCCTTCTCCTCATAACTATTTTCTATCTCTTACAACCATTAGTCACATTCAGGTGATGCCATGCTAAACGACCAAGCCATCAGGAAGCTCATCGAGGAAAACGACCTAATCACGGAGTACATCGACCTCGACAAACAACTACAGCCCAGCGGATTCGATATCAGCCTCCAGTCCATCGAGGCATTCAAAGGAGGAGGAGCAGTGGATTTCAGCAACAAGGAACGAGTAATCGCTGAGACTCAGCCACTAAAGCCTGACAATGAGGGATGGTACCACCTCGAACAAGGTTGTTACAAGGTGGTCTACAATGAGGCAGTGAAGATGCCCACTGACGTCGCGGCTCTCGCTCGAACACGTTCCACTTTACTCAGGAACGGAGCCTCAGTTGGCACCGCTGTATGGGACCCCGGGTATCAAGGCAGAAGTAGCAGCCTCCTAGTTGTGCATAACCCAGCCGGAATTAGACTCAAGAAAAACGCAAGAATCGCGCAACTCATCTTCTATCACACCGGTGAAGTTGAGAAAGGATACAGCGGCGTCTACCAAAACGAGAGGATCAAGAAACCATAACCTCTGAGTCGAGTCAATTTTCATCACACCCTTTTCAAAACGTATTTAAACAATCCACTGCTTCAAACATGGCAACGGTGTGAACATGTCAAGCTTGTTCAGAACAAAACTCGATAAAAAGTTCGACGATAGAACAGCCAGATTCCATACAAGTGTGGTCGAGGACCTCCGAATGTTCGAGGAGGATATCGACGGGACCCTGGCTCACGATATTATGCTTCACGAGCAAGGAATCCTAGAGAAAGAGGACCTTGTAAAGATCCTTGGAGCACTCCAAGAGATAAAGCAGGAGTGGCGGGACGGTAAACTAGAGATAGGCGCCGAGTACGAGGACGTGCACGAGTACATCGAGGCACGCGTCATCGAGAAAATAGGCGTCGAAGCCGGTGGCATGATGCACGCGGGCAGAAGCCGCAACGACCAGGTCCTCGTGGATATGAAAATGGTATCCAAGAAGGAGCTTATCGAGATCGCTGAGAACATACTCAACCTAGTCCAGGTAATCTGCGATGTCGCTGACACTCACATAGAAGACCCAATGGTGCTCTACACTCACGGCCAACACGCGCAGATAGGCACCTTTGGTCATTATCTGCTTGCCTACGTGGATCAGTTCCTTAGGGACTATCAGAGGATCAAGCAATGCTACGATAGAGTCAACTACAACCCCCTCGGAGCAGCCGCAATCGGTGGGACCACCCTCAGGATCAGCAGGATGAGGACAAGCGAGCTACTCGGCTTCGACAATATACAGGAAAACAGCGTCGACGCCACAAGCAGCCGTGACTGGGCAGTGGAGTCAGCCAGCGTGCTTAGCATCCTCATGGGTAATATAAGCAGATTCGCCACGGACATCGTCATGTGGTCAGGTAAAGAATTCAATTACGTTAACCTGAGTGACGAGTATAGCTCAAGCAGCAGCATTATGCCCCAGAAAAAGAACCCAAGCACCATCGAGCTCATCAGAGGTAAATCCGCTGAGGTCTATGGAGCACTACAGGAGCTTATGACCATGGTCAAGGGGCTCCCCACAGGCTACTTCCAGGACCTTCAACAGACAAAAATCCCTCTCTGGAGAGCTTTCGATACCACCAAGACCAGCGTCGAGGTGCTCACAGGGGCTATTAAGACCATGACCGTCAACACTGACACCATGCTGGCGCAGACAAAGGGCAGCTTCATCTACGCTGTGCAGCTAGCTGAGGTACTCGCTGAGAGCGAGTTGAGCTTCCGTGAAGCCTACAAGGTCACAGCACAGGTGGTTAACAACCTCATCGCCGATGATAGGACACTGGAGCAGCTCACAGCCGAGGATGTTACTGCCGTAGCTAAGGAGCTCTTCGGTAAGGACATTAAGGTGAGCAGCGGAATCGCCGCCAAGGTCAGTGACCCCATCGAGGCACTGAATAACCTACGCAGTCCTGGTAGCCCTCACCCAGCCGAGGCAGCCATGCAGGTTGAGAACAGGAAGGAACTCAGGGAGCGGTACTGGAAGGAGCTTGATTTCATGAAGATCAAGCTTGTCATCGCAGCAGACAACCTGAAGAACGCTATCCAGACTCACACGGCTTAAGGTGGGTTTAAACTCTACCTCTCTTCATATTTTCTGATTTAGTTTGAAGCGTCAATGGATTCTCGTCGGCGTCATAGCTATACTAGGAGCCTCATTTCTCATCGATTACTTCGCCGAGTCACAGTACCCTGAGGCGCCGCTTGTTATCAACGGTGTCCCAGATCTTTCTGAGGACTCTGAGTACTCGTATAGAATCTTCAAGAACGATGAAGAAGTGGGCACCCACAGATACATGATAACGGACATCGATTCTACTGGGGCATCAAAAATCTACACTATAAACGCTTATACCCAGGTGACACAGGAGGGGAAAGTCATCGAGCTTGAGAACCAGTACGTGTTCGACGAGTCATATTGTCCTATCAGTTATAGACTGAACGTGACTCAGGACGGCGAAGTCACACAAATATCCTCCATGTTCACTGATAATACAGTAACTACAATGGTGACGGTGGGCGACTCATCAGTCACGCTCGAAAACGATGTAAGTGATGATACCCTGCTTATCGAGAACGGTATGCCTGGTTTCTGGGAGTTATTGTTCCAATCTACGGATTTGGAGCCAGGTTACAGATACAATGTCGATGCTTATATCCCACAAGCTGGAGGTATTTTATCCTTGACGCTGGTTGTGAACAGGGAGACATCTCAGGTAAGACTTGACGGAGGAAACCTTGAGGTAACGGTGGTCTCTGTGGCGGACCTTGACCTCGTCTTCTATCTCTATGAAGACGAGTTGGTGTTGTACCGTGACGACAATCAGGAAGTAGTAATGAGGAAAGTCCTCTAGTTCTTCTTCCTCAGGACCCAGCGTTCATAGTATACTCTGGTCTCATAATCGTGTATCTCGAACCAGATCTTCATCCGTCCGTTCTCACCGCCGTAGATCCAGAACGCGTTTTCCTCAGGGTCATCGCTCACTGGTATCAAGGGAATCGTGGTCTCTGACCACTTGTTCTTAACTTCACCGAACAGCATGCCTCCACGTTGAACAATATCAACCTTGAACGTGTCTCTGTACGCCTTGTAGCTGCCAGTGAGCTTCTCCCAGTGTCTCCACTGCTTCAAGTAAGGAACCACATCGTACGGGTCATTATCCATTAGGAGAGCTAACGCGGCGTGAGGAACAGCGCTACTCCAGTACCCTGTGTTGGAGAGGAAAGCTACACCGATATCCAAGTCAGGAATGTATCCCTGATACGCCGCCGAGACACCCGTGGAGCCTGTGTGTACAATTTGTTCGTGTCCCAGATACTCCATAACGCCCCAGCCATAACCATAGGCATTGGACCCGAACACGGTGTCAGGACGCTTAGTATGGGGACTCGTCATTTCCTTTAGAAGATCAGCATCGATGAGCTGTTTACCGTTATACTTACCGTCATTAAGGTACATCTTCAAGTAGTTTGTGAGTTCCACGGTCGAGCTCAGGATGCCACCAGGCGCAAAGACAAGTTCATGAAACGGGTGAACCGTAGGCATCATGCTGCCATCCTTGTTCCTCCAGTAAGCGGTCATTCTGTTTCCGTCGCTCTCGAATTTATCCCTAAGCAAGGTAGTTCTAGTCATCCCCAAGGGCTTGAGAATCTTAGAATGGAGATAGTCTTCAAGGCTCAACCCTGACACCTTCTCGATTAGTAACCCAAGGAGCGTGAAACCAGCGTTCAAGTAGTAGTATTTCTCTCCTGGTTTCCCATCAACCTCGTCCCCTGCGGCATTCATGTAGCTATAAAAGTCTCCTTGGCTTGTGAGGGGCACCCATCCTTCTCCCAGACACATCTTCTGGATGAGTATGCCCGCTGTGCCTAGGCTGGGAAACCCAGAGCTGTGAGACATCAAGTTATGCACAGTGATAGGTGTATCCTTGTAACCTACCTCCAATGGAAGGTGATCTCTGATAGGGTCAGTGACGTTGATTTTGCCTTCCTCGACGAGCTTCATCACCGCAAGACAGATGAAGCTCTTTGTGCAGCTCCCTATACCATACAATGTGTCTGGGTTAGCGGGGAGATTCTTCTCAAGGTCACGTGCACCGTATCCCTGAGAGTAGACAATCTCGCCGTCTTTAAGCAGAGCAACGCTCACACCCGGTGCGTGAGCCTTCTCCATTGCCTTCGATGCGATACCGTCAAGTATCTTCTTTTTTTCATCCGAAAAACTGGCTGTCATAGATAAAACTGGTAGAAACTTGTAATTGAAGTTTCTACTCTTCTGCTTCCAGTGCTACCGCTAAGGCACCGTAGAGAACCACGTCCTCGCCTAGCGGCGTGATCAATATCTTAGGTATTCTATTGATGACATGTCTTGGCATGTAGTGTTTGATGGGCATCAGAATCATATCCGGGTTGTTAAGCGCGATACTACCCCCAATGGTAATGATCTCAGGGTCAAAGGCGTTAACGATGTTTGCGAAGCCGATGGCGTTGATCTTACCTATCTCCTCAACTATTTGAAGCGCAGCGTTGTCTCCCTGCTTCGCGGCGTTAAAGATCATCTTAGCGGTGAAGCTCTTAGGATTTCCCCCTGAGAGCACATGGAGCAGGCTTTTTCTCCAGTTTAGGTCTTTGAGCATGGTCCGAGCGTAATATGGTATGTTTTTTCCGCTACAGAATGCCTCCCAGTGACCTGGGCTACCGCAGCCACACATCACCTTGCTGTCAGGATAGATGGTCAGGTGGCCTATCTCAACGGCGTTTCCGTCCTTCCCTATGAGCAGGTGTCCATCTACTATCGCTCCTCCGCCGAGACCCGTGCTCAGCGTCACATAGAACAGGTTGTCTGTGTCCGTGCCTGCTCCGAACCTTTTCTCTCCCTTCACAGCTGCCGCGCAGTCATTAACTATTCGTACTGGCACCTGAAACAGTTCTCTCAGTGGCTCGACGACAGGAATCATGTTGAATGGGTAGTTGGGAGTATCAGTTATCATGCCCTTGTTGAGGTCTATTGGCCCAATGCTTCCGATACCAATGGCTTTCGGGTAATCTATCAGCTCTTTTATCATGCGAGAAATCTGTAGAGGGATGCCTTCAGGACCATTTTCCTTGTCTGTATGCTCAATAAGTTTCTCACCGAGACCGGCCTCGTCTCCGATGGCTACCCTGATCTTTGTTGCGCCGATATCAACTGCTACGCTGGACACATTGATTCAAAGAAAATTGTGGGGGTAAGTAAAAACGGTTACTGCTTGGCTATGATCTTTACCTTGATGGAGCCGATCTTCTCGACCCATGCCTCGACCTCGTCCCCAGGATTTAGGAAAAGTTTAGGATCAGTCTTCCCGTCGATCCTCGGTGTCTGATCCATGGCTGTGCCGCTGCACGTTCCTCCGCAGATAATATCCCCTGGATAGAAGGGCATGTCTCTTGTGAGGTAGTTAATCCACCACGCGTATCCTCTGATTATGCTCTCCATGCTGCCGTCTTGCCTGAGTTCACCGTTGACCCACTGTTTCATCTTTAGCTTGTAAGGGTCACCGATCTCATCTGCTGTAACGAGGCATGGACCCATTGGTGCGCAGCCGTCGAAGTTCTTGGCGTAGAACAGACCGTTAGGACCAGGTGCTCTTGGACCATCCCTGATGCTTAGATCATTCACAATGGTATATCCATAGATGTAGTCCATGGCATCCTCCTCAGGGATGTCTTTTCCTCCTTTCCCTAGAACCGCAGCTACCTCTACCTCATAGTCCATTCTCTTTGTCCTTTCTGGGTAAGGAACCTCCGCTCCTGGCCCCACTACACAGCCCGCCATCTTCCAGAAGCCCCACGGAGGATACTCTCCTTTGGCTACTCGCTCCTTGAGTTGCTCAACTGTCGTGGTGTCCCCTCTCAGAGCCCTATATGCGTCAACTGAATGGTCATAAAAGTTAGCGCCGGCCATAGCTATCTTGGAGTTCTTGCTGGGCAACGGCGCGTGGAGCGTCACCTCGTCGGGCTTGAAGACGAGTTTCTCGCATCCAGGTCCACAGCAGTTACCGGCTTTCACGTACTCGACTGCTTTCTTTGCGTTCTCTAGGCCCCTGTCTCCTTCTAAGATGAACTCATGGAGGTCTGTGGGTACCTTTGCGTCAGCTTTGGCGTATGGTCTAGCCGCTCCTTTGCTTTTCTTGTAGGCTGCGAAGGCGAAGTTCAGGTCGATGACTGAGTTATCGTCCTGAAGCGCGCCAAGTCTGCCTGTGTTGAATACAACTAGCTTCATGATAATCACCCATTGCACAGTTCATGAGATTATAAAATCTCTGAGAGGGAACGAGACTAGGTTAAACTTGAGTTCATGAGCATCTCAATTGACGCCCCTTCTTCTAAACACTTTTTTCTTCTCACCACAAATATTCTACATGCACATCATTACTCTTCTAACAGACTACGGGATAACCGATAGCTATGTGGCCGAGGTCAAGGGAGCTATATTGAAGATCAATCCAGAAGCCACAATTATTGATGTGAGCCACGACGTAGGTAACTTCGATATCTTCTCGGGCGCCTTCCATATGGCCCGAAGTGCTCCTTACTTTCCAGATGGGACGATCCATGTCGGCGTCGTTGACCCTGGAGTTGGGAGCAGTCGCAAAGCCATCATACTGAAATCCAAGAACGCTTGGTTCGTCGGCCCTGATAACGGGTTAATGGCTCCAGCCGCTGAGAGGCTGGGCTTCGAGAAAGTCTGGGAGATAACCAACTTAGATATACTGCCTACCAAGGTGAGTGATGTATTCGATGGCAGGGACGTATTCGGTCCAACTGGTGCATTATTATCTATTGGTGTGTCTCCTGACGAAATCGGCGTCGAGGTCAAGGACTATATCCGGCTTCCCATGTACCAGCCAGAGATCGATGGACAGACTGTTCACGGAACAGTGATCCACATAGACGGATTCGGCAACATAGTAACCAACGTCACATACGAGACACTTGAAGAAATCGGGGTGACTAGAGAGACCCAGTTCAAGGTGGAGGCAGGGGGTAAAGAGTACACGTTACCCTATGTGAAAAGGTTCAGCGCCGTACCGAAGGGAGAGCTTCTGACTCTCGTCGCCGGTGGAGGATACCTAGAGATATCTGTGAACCAGGGTAACGCTGGAAAAAGGCTTGGGCTTAATAAAAACGAGAAAATTAAACTGGTGTTAAAGTAAACCGAGACTCTACCGGCTTATCACGCCGGAGAGTTCTTCGATAAATGAGTCAAGAAACTCGTATACTTTGGGGTTTGAGATGCTGTAATATCTCTTCCTTCCTTCTCTCCTCACCTTCAGGAAGCCTGTTTCCTCAAGCATCAAAAGGTGTGTGGAGACTGTTGGTTGAAGGATGTCGAAGAATGGAAGAAGATCTGAGACGCATCTCTCGCCGTCTCTGAGCAGGTATAACAGTTTCTGCCTGTTCTTGTCCCCGAGGGCCTTGAACAAGGCCCCGTTTGTCACCCACATCTGACTAAGGTGAGAGGGGATTCCAAAGGCTGATTCCTGTATCCCTGTGACTTGGTTAGTGATCAAACTTTGTACCTCGATGGTGGAGAGTCGGTGTCATGGGCATTCATTATGCACCAACTCTCCGGATTGCATCGAACTTGACCGATAATTGAAATAATGTTATGTATGTGAAGCCTTTTCACGAACATTAGAAGGATTCTTGATACTGCTTCTTAGTCTATGAGTTATACTAGTAAATTAGCGTTGGTGGGCCCGATGAGATTTGAACTCATGATCTTCTGATTATCAGTCAGACGCCTTAACCGTCCTAGGCCACGGGCCCGTGCAACATGTTTTGATGCAGCATCTCTGTTAAATATTTAACTCATGTATACGTGCGTTGTAATGATTCTATATGCTACTTTTTTTGTCAGTGATTAATCCTGTAGACTAAGACGAGGGCGAACAGCGAGATTAATGTGCCGAGTGTTATCTGGGCAACTAGGGGGCCCATATTCTTGTTAGTTAACTCGCCTCCGACTGGTTGTCTTGTTTCTTGTGGTGGCTCAGCTAGTTTCAGTGTGATTCTGGTTTCATAGATCTCGTTTTTGTCGTCATCATAAAGTCCCATGTATAGGAGGTCACTGTTTTGTGGTGTGTTTCCAAGTCCTATGGTGTCGCCTGGAGCTAGGCTCCAGTCTCTGCCGTCTCCCAAGTTTAACGATTTAGTTGCTTCGAACCAGTAGAAGATACTGTCGTAGTATCCTAAGCCGTTCACGTTGTTTGTTCCAGGTGGGGTGGCGAAGGTGTCATCGACCCAGTCAGTGCCATCGTATAGGCATAGGTCCGTGGGGCTTCCCATCTGGTGAATCTTTGCGGCGTCGCTGGTGTCCCATGCGGTGGATGGGTCCTGGGACCAGAGGTAATAGACGAGGAACGGGTCCTCGACGTCAGGAGTTATCTTGAAGATGTATTCAACTCGTATTAGTAGGTAGAGATTGTCGTTGTCGTTTTTCGTCCATATCCAGGATTCTAGGTAGGGTGGACTTTTTCCTTGGTTGAGTCCGAGTATAATTTTGTAGGCGGTTGCGTCGGCCCATTCCGTTGTGTTCGTGATTTCTCCATCGATTTTTATGGGGTTTTTTATCCAATCTGACTCTATCTGAAAGTTTGCTGCCTCAATCTCATTTATTTGTGACATTATCAGTAATATATTGACAAAAATGAGTAAAGTGAGGTATTTGACGATCTTCATTCTTTTCATTATCACGTACTTTTTCTCTTATTTTGAAAGTTATTCTCGATTTATGGAGTTGTATAGTTACAATATTCATTTCTTAATCTGATTTTGATAACTTAAAACATTGAATTTTTTTACTATATTTTAAGTGATTCTTATACCTGATAAAATATAGAAAAAACGAAAATGTATATTTATTTAATATCGAGGTTTTTACTGACCTTCATCTTAATATCCCGTCCACGATAACACTGGTATCCGGTGATTCTCCTTGCCTTATGACTTGGTTGTGAAAGGTGGACGCGTCATCGATGGCTCAGGAAGCCCTTGGGTGTGGGCTGACATAGCAGTGAATGACGGAAAGATCGCTGATATTGGAAAAATAAAGAAAGATGCCATAGAGATCATCGACGCCTCTGGTCTATGTGTTTCCCCTGGCTGGATCGACGTACATATGCATGCAGATCACACGGTCCTCGGGAACACGCGCTGCGAGAGTTACATCCATCAAGGCGTAACAACAGCCACCATGGGCAACTGCGGGTTATCCATGTACCCCCTGCTTGAGGAGTACCGTGATGATCTTATCTCCTACCTGAAACCCTTCACGTCTGGTCTAGACTTGAACTGGAACTGGAGAAGTCTTAGCGACTTTATCGACATCATCGAGGCTGAAGGTGTCGGTATTAACCTTGTTCCCTTCGTTGGTCACGGTTCCATCCGGATAAACGTCATGGGGTTCGCGGACAGGGAACCAGATTCTTCAGAGCTAGAATCCATGAAGGGTCTTTTAACTCAAGCCATGACGGAGGGTGCTTATGGTATGTCATCTGGTTTAGGGTATCCGCCCGGCGTCTTCACCAAGGACGATGAGCTCGTGGCGTTGGGTAAGACCCTATCAAAGTATGATGGACTATACACGACCCACATGAGGGGAAGGGTAGAGAACCTGAAGGAAACGATAAGCCTCGGAGTCAAGGCAGGCATTCCTATCCAGGTCTCACATCTCGGAAGCTCATGTGCGTCACACAGGGAGCTTAGCGGCAATCACGAGGAAACAACCCTCAAAGCGATTGACGAAGCACGGGCGAACGGGCTCGACATCACCGCCGACATCTATCCATACGTGGCTGGGTCTTCCCTTCTATCACAAGTAATCCCAGATTGGGCGCATAGGGGGGAGTAACCAAGATGCTTGAACGGTTAAAAAACTCCAACATCCGGAGTCGTCTAGAAGAAGAGTACAGGGCTACAGCAGGAAAGAAGAGCAGGGACTTTACCAAGGTCCTTGTGACATTCGTAAAGTCTGAGACGAATAAGAAGTACGAGGGATTGACCGTAGCTCAGATCGCTGAGCAGCGTGAGGCATCAATCGTTGACGCTCTCTGCGACCTTTTGATCGAAGAGGGAGCCGAGGCGATGAACGTGTCCTTCTGGGGTGTCGAGGAGGACGTATCTACCTTGGTGAAGCACTCGGCGGTGATGCCCTGCAGCGATGGATGGAGCCACGCCCCCTATGGAAAACTGGGGGAGGGGAAACCCCATCCAAGGTGCTACGGTGCCTTCCCCCGGTACATCAGAAAATACGTACGTGAGCAGAGGTTCTTTCACTTGGAGGAGGCGGTGAGAAGGATGACCTCTATGCCTGCTCAACGTCTTGGTCTACAAAATAGGGGGTTGATAAGAATTGGATTCACTGCCGATTTAACTGTCTTCGATCCAGAGGCGGTCATCGATAAAGCAACGTATTCTGAGCCACACCAGTACCCTGAGGGCATCCCATACGTCGTTGTTAACGGTGAACTGGTCATCAATGAAAAAATGCACACTGGAGCATTACCCGGAAAAGTATTAAGGAAAAGGTGTAGGAACTGAAGCCCTTAGAGATCAATTTCCTCGGTACCGGTGGAGGTCGATTCGTCATGTCTACACAGAGACGGCGCACAGCAGGTATCAGGCTTGTACATGGTTCGACTCAGGTGCATCTAGATCCAGGTCCCGGGGCGTTGGTGTTCTCTAACTGGGCTGGGCTGAGCCCTCAGAAGTTAGACGCTGTGGCAGTTACTCACTGTCACCCTGATCACTATTCAGATGCCGAGGTGTTCATCGAGGCCATGACACATGGTGCGACAAGGAAAAAAGGGTTGCTGGCTGCTACACGAAGCGTACTTTATGGTGTTGATAACGTTGGTCCAAGTATATCCAAGTATCACAGGGGCATGGTTTCAGATATTGTAGAACTTGAACCCAATATAGGCTTCAATGTAGATGATCTAGGTTTTACCGCTGTCGAGGCACGTCACTCTGACCCAACATCGGTAGGACTCAGGCTCAGCGTTCCCGAGCTTGGTGAAATGGGTTACACCAGCGATACAGGTTACTTTCCGGAACTCTGCAACAGCTACAGAAACTTAAAATTATTAGTGCTATGCGTGATGTGGCCACGGGATAACCACCTCAATATCCACCTAAACACCGATGATGCCTTGAAGCTACTCGAAGAGAGCCAACCAAAGTGCGCTGTGTTGACGCACTTCGGCATGAGGATGCTAAACGCCGACCCTGAGAAAGAGGCAATATACCTAAGTGAGGAGACAGGTGTGCCTGTTATCGCTGCTAGAGATGGATTGAAGGTGATGATGGGTGACCAGATCAGCTTCATCGGTCCTAGGAAGTCTGATGAGACCTTCATAGTAGATGCTTGAGATGTTAAGATATCGTGGGTCTTAACGGGTATTTTCTAGTAAATATCACGTCCACTTGACGTTATTGTTGGCGGGGTCAACTGAAAATATATATTAAACCACCCTGATAAAGTAAGCTAGTCTGAGTTGAGGTAAATGGGGTATTGTTTTGTCGTTCCCCCAGAGGGGAACTAGGAACCCGAACCACACCAACCCTAGAAGTCAGACCGCTGCGGACAACCTTTTAAAACAGGCAGCAGAGCATACCAGCCTATACAAGGCTTGCCTTCCGCAGAGACAAGTAACAGGAGAGAGCCAACAATGAATGTGCTACCACGAAAAATCGATTTCCTCGAGATGGAGGAAAAATGGCAACAAATCTGGGAAGAGGACGGAGTATATAGGTACGACTGGGACGATGAGACTCGCCCAGTCTTCAGCGTGGATACGCCTCCCCCCTATCCGAGCGGTGACTTCCATATGGGAAACATGTTGAACCACACCTATTTCGACATGAGAGCCCGTTACAAAAGAATGAGAGGCTATAACGTTCTATTCCCTCAAGGATGGGACTGCCACGGGCTACCAACCGAGGTTGCAGTAGAAAAGGCGAAAGGCATTAGGAAAAGCGATGTTCCTCCCGATGTCTTCCGTAAGATGTGTGAGGAGTGGATCGAGCAGTACATAGGTGTAATGAAGACAGCGGTCATTCGAATGGGGGCGAGCATAGACTGGACCACTGAGTACCGGACCATGGAGCCCGAGTACATGAGAAAGATCCAGCTCAGTTTTCTCCAGCTATACGAGAAGGACATGATCTACAAGGGTGAGCACCCTATCAACTGGTGTCCTCGCTGTGAGACAGCTATCGCTGACGCAGAGGTAGAGCACGATACCAAGCAGGGAAGAATCTATACAATTCCATTCGAGACACCTGACGGTGAAGTTCTTATTGCTACCACAAGGCCCGTATATCTGCCGGCGTGCGTGGCTATGGGAGTTCATCCGGACGATGAAAGATACCGTCATCTCATAGGTGAGAAGGCCAAGGTGCCGCTGTTCAACCAAGAGATACCTATAATAGCAAACGTTGAGGTTGACCCCAACTTCGGAACTGGCGCCATGATGATCTGCACGTATGGAGACAAGGCAGACGTGGTTGCGGTAGCCAGATATAAACTACCTGTAGTCAAGCTCATCGACGGCACGGGAGTTCTTCATGATGTGGCAGGCAAGTACGCTGGTATGCAGATCCAAGAAGGCCAGAAATCAGTAGTCAATGACCTCAGGGAAGCTGGGTTTATCAAAGAAGAGAAAGAACTTGAGCAAGAAGTGGGTCTATGCTGGCGATGTGACACACCAATTGAGATAGTGACCGCAAAACAATGGTTCATGCGGACCATCAGCCTCACGGACAAGGTCTTGGAAACAGCCAACGCTATCACGTGGTACCCTGACTGGATGAGACAGAGGCTCATTAACTGGGCCACGGGTCTCGACTGGGACTGGGTACTTAGCAGACAGAGAGTGTTCGCCACTCCGGTACCAGCATGGTACTGTAAGAAATGTGGCAAGATAAGGCTCGCTAAATCCGAGGAACTTCCCGTGGATCCAAGGGTCACAATGATCAATGATACTTGTGAGTGTGGAGACACCGAGTTCATCCCAGATAATGACGTGATGGACACATGGTTCGATAGTAGCATGACATGTGCGATTCACGCAGGCTGGCCAGACAAGCCCAACTGGAGACGACAGTATCCTGCAAGCGTACATCCGAGCGGTCAGGACATTATCAGGACGTGGGCATACTACTTGATGGTACGTAGTCTTGCACTCTTCGATGAGACAGCTTACGATAGTGTCCTCATCAACGGTATGGTATTTGGTGACGACGGACGCATGATGAGTAAGAGTCTCGGTAACTACGTGGCCACACCTGAGGTATTCAGTAAGTACGGCGCAGACGCTCCTAGGCAGTGGGCGGCTGCTGGAGGTAGCACAGGCACTGACATTCCGTTCAGGTGGGAAGATGTGGAGTATGGCTGGAGGTTCCAGCGTAAGCTCTGGAACGCGTGCAGGTTTGCAGGTATGAGGCTTGAGGACTTTGACCCATCGGAGAACGTGGAGCCCACTCTCATCGATAAGTGGATAGTCACGAAGCTGGAGAAGACTGTCAAGCGCGCCACTGAGACAATGGAGGAATGCGACTTCATGAACGCCTCAGAGGCAGCTAGAAACTTCATCTGGCATGTATTCTGTGACCATTACCTTGAAGCAGCTAAGACACGGTTATACGGTGAAGGCGACGCGAAGAAATCAGCCCAACAGACACTGTACTATATAGTGAAGCAGATGATCAAGCTCATGGCGCCAATCACTCCTCACATAACCGAGGAGATATGGCGTACAATGTACAATAGTGACGTGAGCATCCATATCTCTCCATGGCCAGAGTACAACGAGGGTCTGGTTGACGAGGAAGCCGAGAAGATCGGTGACCTCATCATAGCTGCCATCAGCGACATACGCCGTGAGAAGAACCGGAAAGGCGTCAGCCTTAACGCGCTAGTGAAGGAAGCGAAGATCTACGCCGATCCAGAGCAAGCAGTGTTCCTCAGGATGGGTTTCCAAGACATCAAGGATACTCTGAAGATAGAGGCGCTGGAGATCATTGAGGGCGAGGGAGGAGAGTCTAAACTAGAGGACTATCCCAGCGTCGGCTTCAGCATGGTTATCTAGAAAACTCTATACCTTTTTCCATCTATCTAGTTCTAGTGAACACGTTGCATGAAGAGATGGTGCCATTATCTGAGGCCGAGAATGAGGTTAAGGTCGCTACTCAGCGCCTTGCATTACTTCACTTAGCTTTCGCTAAGACCCTTGAGGAAGAGTTTGGGTGGGTCAAAGGCAAGCAGATTGTATTGAACAGTATCAAGCGGTACGGCGAGTATGTTGCCGAGAGAACCAAGCAGGGACATCAGAGCCTCCCCAAGTATGGATTCTGGGAGAGACGCGAAGGAAAACCCAGCCTCTGTGAGTTAGGCAAGATTATGCTGGAGATGAGAGAGCCGGAGCTAGGGAGCATGTACTGTCTTATCGATCCAGCGAAGGTGATGGCCGCTGACCCGGATGAGAAGATGATCCACACAAGGTGCATGATACTTGGTCACGATGAATGTCAATTCCTGACCGTTAAGACAACTGATAAAGAGAAAAATGACTTCTCGGAGAACAAAGATTGGGCCTACGTTGATCCGATTATCGATGATTTCCTGAAGGAGAAGAAAGGCTAGTATACTCTGTACTTGGTGATAGCAGCTAGCCCTCCGAAGCTTCTTAGGAGCATTTCTCCCTCCTCTGTGTGGGTTGAGATTATCTCCATCCGGGCGTCTGCAGCATCACTGAGTTTAACCAGTACCTCTATGAAGTCTTCTTTCTCCTCAACCTCATAGCTACTATTACCACATTTGAGGCACTTCATGTTACCCAGTTTTTCCTCAAAAGCCTCCCATTCATCCATATCCACTATCTGGTACTCTGAAAAGTCGCAGCTACGGCACACGAGTTTTACATACCACCGCCTAATTGACGCGGATATCAGAATCGTGTATATGTTCATGTTCTTAAGGACCTTGATGACTTCTTGCTCACCATATGTCGCTAGGCCATCGTCTTCCCCAAGGTGCTGCAGGAACTCTTGCATTATTTTTCGTTCTTGCATGTGCCTTACTTTCTCAAGGAAGCTTTTGGAACGGTTGACAAGCTCCTTGACGCCTTCGTGGCCAGTGTATCCTGTGTCCACAGTTGTAAGGATTTTGTCTTTGAGTTCATGGTGCAGATAGTTACCTCTGAGGAACTCTTCTTTTGTGTGTCCTGGACCACCGACAAGTATGCCCATAAGGTTTTCCATGTTGAGGAAGATTTCAGTCAGGTTATTCCCTACCCTATTGTAGAACTCTTGGAGATGCATGTTCCTGAGACGCTCGTATCTTCTGCTGCTCTGGCCACCTGCACGTGTCTTTCCAGCGACTCCTGATGACATGTCTTTGACGATATCGGCTCTCTGACCTTTCAGTATGGCGAACGTGGCGTCCTTTGCGTCGATTACCAGAATACCGTAGGTGTCCTCATGCTCAAGGATGTTGAACAGTGGGTCGAGCATGAAATGGTGCATACATCTATAATAGTAGATGCTGATGGGCTCTGGGGGAATAATCACAAAAGTCTGCATCTCCCCGACGCCCAGCTGGTCACTTGCGATGGTTCCGGCGAAAATAGCAAGCCCTGTCTCTGGGACCTCCTTGAAGAGCTTAAGCCGCTCCATCGCCTTGGTCAGAGCGTTCTGCACATTCTTTTTGGTAGTCTTTGCCTTTATGTTTACGGCAGTGCCGTACTCGTTTTTGAGGTCCGTCATGACTTCATGTATCTTCTTGGAGGGGGGTATGTAGACGGTGACGAGCTCGGTTCCACGGCCTTCCAGTCTCTCAAGGTTCTCTAGCATCCGCTGGAACCTGAATCTGTCGAGGGTCGTGTTACCTGATGACATATTTGATCACTAATGCAGAGTCACTAACCGGAAGACAATATTTGAAGGTTACCAAAATAGATTTTTTCCTTTACTTTGGGTTGTTGAAATGAGTCACAGCGTAAAGATATTGAACATAAGTCAAGCAGTTCTCTTCAGAGCATTGTATGCATAATGTCTCAGGCTCTACTCTTGAGTCATGGTTATCTACATTGACTATGAACTTCCTGCCACACAGTGCCTCTGTTTCAACCGATGGCATTTCAGATCGCTTACACAATGGGCTGATTTTAATCTTTCACAACTGAGCCGCTGTGGTTTCCATGGATGGCTCGTCTAATCTCCTCCGGGTCTGTGCCATCGATGAACACCACGGGGGTGTTGAGTTTCCGTGCAAGCTTCACCGCTTTCATGTCGAAGAGACCATACTCCCCTGGTGCTTGTTCGGTGTTTTCTTTGATGACTTGTTGGAGCGTCTTGAATGATAATGTTTCCAGTTTTATCGCGTCTTTATGCATTCTTGGGTTCTTGTTATAGATGCCGTCTATGTCTGTGGCGTTGATGATGAGATCGGCACTCATCTTTTCGGCGAAAATAACTGCACGATAGTCGGTGCTGCTTCCAGGCTTGAAGCCTCCCCCCACCAGTATCTTGCCTGGGGGTGCCTTGTTCAGGTCTGAGGCCCTCTGGTAGATCCTGTTCTGGTCAGCCGAGTCTCCAAGAGCAGCCATCATCAACAGTGCGTTGATGTGTGTAGCTTTTACTCCAAGCATGTCTTGGACGCTGCTTGAGCCGCCTAGCTTCTTTGCTACGCTGATGAAGTGTCTGGCTGGTTTTCCGCCTCCACACACTATCATGAGTTCGTGGCCTTCTTCATGGAGTTCATTGATGACCCTTGCGTACTTCATGTAAGTATCTGGTTGCAGGTTTAGTGTTGGGTCGTCTTTCTTGCCGGTTAGTAGGCTTCCGCCGAGGCTCAGTGATACCTTCATGGCTGGTCAGCTTTGATCTGTGTGGTGGATGCTTTATTGTTTGTGGGGAATCATTTTAAATGAGGCACATGTTTGTATCTTTCTGGTGCGCGGGGGTACCCAAGTGGCCAAAGGGGTGGGACTCAAGATCCTATGACTCAGGTCTTCGAGGGTTCGAATCCCTCCCCCCGCACCTATTAACTATCAGTCAACTATGAGCACATTTTAAAGGTTAATTATTTCTACAAGTAGTGTATTTGAATTATTATGAATTATCAAATGGTACTTCTTGCTCATGGAGCTTTCTACAAATATGAAACGAGAGCAAATCATTATGATACTTTTATGGCAAATAAGAACCCCGAACTGTGGGCTTCACCCGATTTGGCTGACGATGAAATAAGTAATTTATTTAAATTTGTACGGAGATGGGATCGTTTCTTCACTGGTCAACAAGATCTATTCCAAACCACATTTTCAGATAATTTCAAAGAAATTCAATTTCTAAGTAAAGGTAAATTCTATGACCTAGATATTGAGAATGAAGACGTGCAGTCTTGTATTCAGAATATCTTCAACGCTTTTGCTACCTGTAACCGGTCGGGGAACTATGAATCAACTGGGGCATCGAAATTAGCTCATGCGATGAATCCTGATGTGTTTGTCATGTGGGATAGTAATATCCGAGGCGGGTATTTTGGTTCAAAAGAGGAAAAATCGGCTGAGAGATATGCATTCGAGTTTCTTCCACTTATGAAAAACAAATTACATGAACTCCTAGACACTTGTACCGAAGAGAGTAATCTAACTGAAAAGGAATCCCTTGATTTATTGGAGAAAATAACAGGAAACAGTGTTCCAAAACTAATTGACCAATTTAATTACATGACCTTTACTATGCCTACAATGTTCAAAACCTATCTGGGGAACATATCTACTGAAGAGAAGGAGAGGATATCTTTTCCGTTCGGTGAGTCAATCCAATATTGGAGGAGCAAAGTTTCAACTAGAACTCATAGAGATCGAAAAAGAACTGGAAAATATGTCGAGATGATAAATGAGCTACGTCGAACGGGCGCGATAACTGCAAAAGAGAGAAAAGAGTACGATAGGAAATGGCGAATAAATACTGACGATAGAGATTACTGGTTCAACGAAGTAGCTCAATTGTTAAAGAAAAGTCGATCGTAGCCATATGCTTTTGTTTCTATTTACATATATTTTAAATCACTCTCAGTCATCAACTGATTCCTTCATTCTTTCCTATAACAATAGGAATTGGGTTTTTTTATTCAAAGGTCTTAGCCATTTTGTTGTCAAACTAAAGTCTTCCAACCCAGGGGCTGTCTATCCGTCAATTGATTTCATCGAATTCCCGCGTGACCAAGATGGGGGCAGGATTGTTGTCTAACCTTACAGGAAAAATCATGTTTGGAGTTGGAGGAGTGCAAAGAAAAAGTTCTTGTGGTATCTCGAAACTCATAATCTTGATTCGAACTCAGGTTTCAGAGATACTATGAAGAGAGATCGTCTGAGAGAGCTGGGGATAAAGCTGGAGAAGATGATCAGGGCACATTGAACATTGTTTGATGTGCAAAATAATATATGAACCTTTCTTTCCTACTCTTTGAGACTCTATATGCCAATCATATCAAATATGGCTCTTACAAATTCAGAAGGATTAGGCCAGATACTTCAATTTGATGGACTTGGATTAAAAATAACCATTGGTCCTTCCGTTGAAACATTGGGAGAGCCCGTAATTACAAAACAAGCGTTCTACTTCTTAGAGAATCTTGAGTCAGTTGCCAAAACTAGACTCGAAAATGAATCAGTTATGCATACCATGATTGATAAAGTATATTTTTCCCCTGTGATGGAGTATATCCTCGATAATTATCTTTTCACATATTCGCTGGTTAATGAAGAAAGCAAATTAACCTCAAAAATAGATGAATACGGTTTGCTTAACACAACGCCTAATGATTGGTATTACCTCGCTGATAAAGCAAATACAAAGGTGCTCGCAGTTGATACTTTGAATGACGAGTCTGTGGTTGAATGTTATGATGTTTTAGACCCTGAAATGTCATTTGAATCAGATTGGAGGATTTTTTATAACTATTTTCCTGAGCTTGACAATAAATATGTCAAAGAGCTTCGATCGTTATTTGAAAAAAAGATATTTCTAAAAACTAGAAACGGCTCCGCGAAAGAACAGATATTACCTATTATTCAATTTAAACACAAAGCCTATGAGTATTCGGAGCTTGAACGACTTAGTTATGTTAATTATGTCGATAAGAATAATCCTAAATTAGTTAATGGTATCTACAGTTTTTATCCCAATACCTTGGATAAATCAAATAAAATTGACATACCTATGAATCATTGTTATTCTACTAATTTTTATCATAAATATTTATTAGATATGTATTTTGCAGGATTAAGGGAACCTAGCTTAGTAGTAAAATTCAAACATTTTTATAATATACTAGAATACTTGTTTGAAGATGCTGCCTTATCTGAATGTAAAAAATATTTACCGACAAAAAAAGCAAAAAAAATATTTGATATGTCTAAAGTAGATAAATGGAAAAAGAAATTAAAAACATCATTTCCTTATAGTAAACGGTATATAACCTCAGAAAAAACTCATCTACAAATGCTTTTTAATATGACTATTAATAAAAATAATTTTATTAACAAAATTAAAAACTATGATTTAGAAACAAAAAATCACTTCTTGACAAAAACGCCTTTCAATAAATCTATGTCTATGAAACCCCTTGATTTAGACAAATCTGGAATTATTGATGCTTACGCTACCCGAATTTATACTATTAGGAATGGTGTAATACACACAAAACGAAAAAGACATGGAAAAGATTCGCAAATGATCTTACCGTTTAGTGAAAATGAAAGATTTTTACAAAAAGAGATTATGCTGTTGAAATATGTGGTACAAGAAGTTATTCAGAAAGAAAGAACTCTTTTCCAATTAACCACGTTGAGTTTTTCTCCAAGAGAAATTGGGCTCTTCACTGAATTACTATTTGAAAATAGAAACTATCATACTTTTGTAGGACTTTTTGAAGATTTCATAATTAATTTATCTGTTAACCTTTCTGAGATTGATTTTAATACCTTTCTTGATAGGTTTACTTTTATTTTAATTACAATTATTGATGAGGCGAGACTTGAAACGGATACAAAGAATATCGATTACATTAGAAATGAGCTACTTAAGATAGATTGTAATATTTTACCCAAATCGGCAAAATATATGATCAAGTGTATCGTTGCTTTGTTACATCGAGATGTACCAAGATTCAATACACTGATAGATAACGTAACAAAACGTTCCATTAGAGCTTATTTGTACATCATACAAAATAGCTTAGGCTTACATCCTATCCATGAAAGAGAACAACGATCTTAGCGCAATTTTAGCATGGTGAGATTTGAGGATAAACTGCAATTCTCCTCACAACAATAACTATATCCTATCTGAATCTTAATTTTTATCCACATTACCCGCAAGTGTATCTGAATAAGATGAATGGAACTCAAAACCCGGACAAGACACCAGATCTCACAGATATCATCGGTGAAAACAGGGTAGAGAAGATAGCGGACGGCTTCCAGTTCACGGAGAGCTCGGTCTCTGATTTTTCCGATCCCCGTGCCCTCCCATTAATGGGGAAATCAAGGTCCTATAGCCAAGGCTTTCGAGGGTTCGAATCCCTCCCCCCGCACCTTCTCTTTGAACCATAATCATATCCACATTACCCGCAAGTGTATCTGAATAAAGATGACTGGAACTCAAAACCCGGACAAGCCACCAAACCTCACAGACATCCTCGGGAAAAACCAGGTAGAAAAAAAAGCGCGCGCATTAATCTACCTCCCTAGTTTCGTGAATGCTTTTTGATAACTTCTGTAAGAAAAAAGGATCAGGTGTAATGGAAAAAAGGGAGGGTTACGCGTTGGGCTCTTTTGGGAAGAACCTGCGTACCGGTAGCAGTAGTCCCAGGAGGCTCAGGGTCACAAACACCGCTAAGAAGGGGATTAGATGCGCAATCGATGGTCCGATGCTCATGGTAATCGCTGCGTGGCCCAGTAAGAAAGCTGGGACAGACCAGAGAATGTACCAAGCCCATTTCTCACCCTTTCGGTAAGCAGTAGCGGAGATCACTATTACGTAGAAGGCGAAGCCCATATCAGACCAGCCTCCAGCTCTAAAGTAGAAGTCATACAGGTCGAAGAACATAGGGTTCGATACCTCAAACTCGTTCAACCCCATGCCGATGATACTCTCAGGGGTCGTTGGGTCTGAGTTGACACCCAATGTGTGAGGTATCCCACCTACCATGATAAGTGCCCCTAGAGCTGCGATGATCACCCACGCATACTTCTCGTAAATTCTCTCAACTCTTATAGTACTCATCTTTAATTGTCCTTCAGTTTTGATTACTTGACCCACTGCGGAGTCGTTACTTTGGTGCTCTCGCACGTTCTGGTTTCGATTGGTTTCTTGTTTCATTTCAATCAGGAGAAAAGGTTCAAAGATTCCATATGAAATGAATGAACGCTAGAGTATGTAAAAACACACTTGAGCGTTCAAGTGACTTTTCACGTTGTCCAGTCATCATAAGCTCAGTGAAATAAATTGAAAAAGAATGAAGACAAGGGCATCTGGGGCACCACTTGGAACTTAACAAGCCACAGGAGTGGGTAATGTGTCCAAAGGGCGGCACTCATTCTCCATTGAGATGACCTCAAAAAGCCATATAGATACGATCTCGGTGAGCAACGAACCAAATGGTGAGGTCATGTTTGAGGGGGAGTTCGGAGGACTAGTAAAAATTGAGTTTATTGAAGGAATCATACTTCAGATCACGGGAGAAAACGGGGTGTTCCGAATCGATTTAACCGAAAAGGAGCTATCTCACGGGTTATCAAAAAAGAAACAAAGCTAAGTCTCAAACTCGATATTATTTGAATTCATGTTATAGTTTATAATCCATCAAATTTATCGTATGGTGTTTAACATGGAGGCGCTATGTGACCTTTTATTTGAATTATCTAATGACGACAGGCTTTCAATCCTGTTTGAACTCCAAAAAGGGCCTTCAAAAATATCAAACCTATCAAAGACCCTTGATTTCACACCACAAGCGACCACCAGAAACGTGACACGACTCG
This sequence comes from Candidatus Bathyarchaeota archaeon, assembly GCA_026014815.1. Classification (GTDB taxonomy): domain Archaea; phylum Thermoproteota; class Bathyarchaeia; order TCS64; family TCS64; genus RBG-16-57-9. Next base: position 1,875 of record JAOZHP010000026.1, on the reverse strand, counting down.
TTGAAATAGGGCTAGTTAAAAGAAACGAAAGCTCGGATTACATCTTAACGCCCTATGGAGCCACAGCGTTAGACCAACTGGACTCGTACATATTCATCTCCGAAAACAAAGATTATATGAGCACTCACTGGACTAGTCAACTTCCCTTAGAATTCTCATCAAGATTGGGAGAACTGAAGAATTGTGATAGAATTGACGACCCACTGGATATGGTTGCGAACCTTGCAAAGGTATTCGATGAAGCGGAAGAGTGGCACCTGTACATGGCTCCTGCCAGGATTACGAGCCACGACTCAAAGCAAGACATAGTGGACCAGTTAGAGAAAGGGACAAAAATCCGCGTTATAGAAGAAACTGATTATAAGCCTACAGCCAGGTCTCTAGCGCGTACACCCAAGGAGCAACTAAGAGCCATGCAGGACCACTGGGTAAAAGGGAACATGGATTACAGGTACCTCGACGAGATCACTATCAGGATGTTCTTGTCCGAGAAAGAAGTTTCATTATTATCGTTTCCAAAGATTGATGACGAGGTGGACACGCTGGGGTTCACGTCGACTGATCCCAATTTTCATCGCTGGTGCAAGGACCTCTTTGATTATTACTGGGTTAGAGGTAAAAAGAAGACCACTTTTTGGACACAATCGGCCCTTGATGAAGGTTAAAAGGTCATACGATTCAAATCTAAAAGTTTTGGTGGATGAGGCTCCAACTTGATTATCCACAATTAAAAAATTATATCCCTTAAGATCATCCATATTTAAACTACAACTCCCAGTATTTTTACCCCAAAATAAGCTGCTGAGAAATGGCAACGTTTTTATTAGAATATTTGGTCACACAGCTGATGAGGATGACTGGTGAGAGCGTATTGCCAATGAAATCTCTATTGATTACGCTTTCATATCATCATAACAATACCGAGAAAGTCGCTCAAGTCTTCGCAAAAGTTCTTGATGCACAAATTACATCCCCACAGCAAATTAACCGACAGAAGCTTCAAGATTATGATCTAATAGGCTTCGGTTCAGGGATTGATAGCGATAAACATTATCAGGTTCTTCTTGACTTCGCCGATAAACTACCCCAATTCAAAGACAAGAACGCGTTCATTTTCTCAACGAGTGCGCTTACAGGAGAAGACAAGCTCGCTAAAGACCACATGGCGCTTAGGGAAAAACTCCGAGGTAGAGGCTGCAAGATAGTTGGCGAATTTCAATGCAAAGGTTATAACACCAATAGTTTTCTCAGGTTTTTGGGTGGAATGAATAAGGGTAGACCTAATGCTGAAGACCTCAAACATGCAGAAGAGTTTGCTCTGAATTTGAAGCAGAGCCTACAAGAAACGTTCAGCAATAATGATATGAACAGATAGTTTTGAAGCCGAATTAAATGATAATAAAGAATTTAGTTTATCTGAATTACATAAATAAGAAAAGGGTGATATCACCACAGGCGGTAGGATTCGAATCCCTCCCCCCGCACCTTTTCTTGGTAACAGTGGGCCGTAAATTTGGGAAAAATTTTTTTTGGGATGGGAAATGATTGAGGCCTAGGGTGGATATCACCACTGGCGGTGTGGTTCTGTTTCTCATTGATCTTCCGGCACCTGTAGGTTGTTACTTAGTGATTATTTATCTAATTTCTAGAAATAATCTTACAACTTATTTTTTCTTTATTCTCTAGATGCAATATTATTTAACAGATGAATTACTAATTCAGTAACATGGATAAAATACTCCAATTTTTACTTGATCCAATAAAAGAAGGGGTTTACCAAAGTAATTATGAAATTGAGCTAGAGAAATTACAGGAATTTTCCCATTACATTAATAGTTCATTATTTAATAATAAATGCGAAATTATAAAATGGAT
>JAOZHP010000025.1 GCA_026014815.1 Candidatus Bathyarchaeota archaeon | reverse complement strand
TTATTACTTCTTTTAGGAACTAGCTCCCTCCTGAAATTTAGTATAAAAATTGACAGTAATGAAAGAAGATACGAGAAGGTTTAGTTGCTGTTTTCGAAAAAATGATATAATGACGGGTTCACGTTTATGTGATTGTATGGATTCTGATTACGAGTTCGAGTTTGTGGAATGTGAAGCAGCTATCAAGAATCCCGGCGTTCTTCATCAATTCTTGTTCACGAGGGGTGGAAAACCTGCTTTCATCGTGGGGAAAGAATTCACGCTCATATTCGCGTTGAAGAACATCGATGAAAGGGACTACCCAGCCGACCATTACTTCAAGGTAAGAGTTGACTGGGCGAACGGGGCGCATCAAACAAACAAGGTTTCCTTTGGCTCGGTGAAGTCAGGTGACCTTGTTCTCCGAGAATCAGAGTTTGAGATACTTGACACTGGGTACGGCGTAATCCGTTTCGAGGATACCGATTTTAAAGTCAAGCTGGATGACACGTGGCTTGAGGAGGAGTTTGAAGTCAAGAAGGTTTTCGGGCAGACCATCGAGGAGTTTTACCAGTACTGGGCCATGATAGTAGCCGCAGTCGGCCTGATCTATCCAGTTGTGAAAGACATTCTCCGAGCTCTAAATACCATATTTAGCTGACCATCCATCGAAACTGGAACGCTTTCTCGTTGAACAGGACTTTTCCCCGTTTAACCCAGTTCTCAAGGGTATTGGTCATCTGGGGCATCATCTCGCTGGGAACGCTGAGGGCTACATGATTCGGGTTCACCGCCATGACGCTGAACACACGAAACCCGCCTTTATTCACGAAAAGAATCACCAGAACAGCTCAGTTTAAGATCAAATATGTGCAAAGTGTCGTCTATTCAGTGCAAAGACGTAACCAAAACAGTCCACTAATTTGATTCAAAGCTTCATTAGATTTTTGATTTGGTCTGAATATAAGTATGGAAGATTAAGCTAGTTTGGTTAATGCGTTTTCCATTCTGTCGATGGCTTCATTCATTATTGCTTCACTTGTGGCGATGCAGATGCGCATATGGTGTTCACCGAGCGGCCCAAAGCTTGTGCCTTGACTTAACCCTACTTTCGCTTCCTTCAACAGATAATCATGAATTTCCTCGCATGTCATGCCGATATCAAATCTGGGGAACGCCATATAGGTGCCCTCGATCTTGGGGAATTTAACGTTTGGAATATCATTCATTCTTTTCACACATATCTCACGTATTTTTGTCAAATGGTTAATCAGGTCTCGTCTCCACCAGTCCAGAGTCTCATCCAGCATAATGGGGACAACGGCTCTAGCGAGGGTGTTAGATCCTCTCTGAACTAGTTTAGCTATTTTCTTAAAGTCGCCGAGCATCTCCTTGTTTGTTGACGCCATATAGCCTAAGTAAAGCCCGGCGACGCCGAATGTTTTGGACACTCCCCAAGCTGTGGCGGTGAGGCTCTCAATTTCAGGGTTCAATGAAGCCAACGATATGTGTTCACGGCCATCGAAAAGTATGTCCTCCCAGAGCTCGTCTATGAATACACGGGTTTGGTTGTCCACTGCTATATCTGCTACTGCTTTCAACTCGCTCTTTGTCATCACTCGGCCTGCGGGGTTGTGCGGATTGCAGAGGCAAATGAGCTTGGTTTTCTTGTTCACGATTTCCTTGAGTTTTTCCTCGTTGAACTTGTATCCGTCCTCAAAGTCAAGGTTCCAGTAAGCTGGTTTGGCTTTAATGTCGTGTACTGCGTGGAGGAAACCATTGTACATGGGGTTGGGAAGTACGACTTCATCGCCTTCACTGCATGCATGTTTGACTGCAAACCATAAAATGGGCTCAACTCCCTGAATTATCATTACTTCGTCTGGGGCGACCTGGAGGTTGTTGACTCGTTTTATCTTCTCCGCCATGGCTGTTCGGGGTTTGATGTCTGAGTTGTAGTAAAGGTCTTCATCGTCTACTGCTTTGTGTAGCGCTTGTTTTATTTCTGGGAGTATGGGAAAGTCTGGGCTGGCGAGCCACATGGGGATAACGTCTTTCGGGTATATCTGCCATTTACGGTTGAGTGAGTTAACCATTTTTTCAACTGTTGGTGAGTCGAAAATATCATCAGAGGACATGCTAGAAATGAGTCCAATGAATATTTATCACCATTCAAAACACCCGGGCTCAAAGAGCGTCTTTAAAAGGTCTCATAATTGGGCGGCAGATGCTAGGTAGCGGGGGGGATTTGAACTATCAATCTATTGAACCGATTTTTAACATACCCCATGATTTTCCTTGGGGGTTGCATATCCCTTCTCCGTCCTCCGCTCCTCCCATGTCTTGTAGGGCTCGTCTAGTCGTTGCTTCCAGTTGACATTTTGATTAAACAAACAGGATGAGTTCTGATCCGTGACGTTTATTAAACAACAAATCCTCAGCTTCACTTGAATGAATAAAACGGGTCGCGACTGGGGGCAAATCAAGAACTGGACTCTGAGAGTCATCCTCGTGTTCCTCATATTCGCTGTCACCAAGCTGCTATGGGAATCACCGTTCTACCCTGACCCCTACGACAAGCTCCTTAACGTGCTGAAGGGCTGGGGCATCGCCATCCTCGTATTCGGCGGACCACTAATACTATACCGGCTATACGGCGACAAGATAAGCTGGCTAGAAGGACGTGGACCCGACCCGGGAAGACGATACAAATCCAGAGACGCATTGATGAAAGGACTCGATGAGGACGCTCCACAGCCCGATCTCTACGGCATGAATCTGGACCTATACAGTGAGGAAGGCTGGATGCACCCGGATGCACGAAACCTCTTAACAAAAATGAGAAAAAAACAGGAAAAAGCCGCCAAGAAAGACACCTAGAGGCGTCTGAAGACAACCAGTACACCGCGGTGTTATCCAAAGCAAAGTTGAAAAGCCTCTAACTAGGGGAGGGGGGGGTAGACGCCTACAACCTTTATCACGCCCTTTTCACTAAAAGAAGCCCTAAAATAGCCCAGATTGAGCCTCATTAAGCGTAAAAAACTGGTAGAGTGACCGATAGATAATCAAAAAACCTCTCTTTACCTGTTAGTTAACGTTATATCAGTGATGAGTGAAATTATTTTAGGTTCTGCAAACGAAAACGTGGAACCGGAGAGATCAAGATGGGAAAACTAGTTTTCATAAACAAGGTAACCTGGACAAAAGACTTCCTCAAGAACAGTGACGCATGGCAACCCGAGATGGACCGATGGGACAAACTCGCCAAGAAACACGGACTCAAACTCATGGGACGAGGCACACCATGGGGAAACAACTACCACAACGTAACAATGTACGTAACAGACAAAGGACTAGACGCATGGAACAGCTTCACCACAGACATCCTCGGCAACGGAACACCAGACGCATGGAAATACGTCAAGGAGTTCGCAACCGACATAGTCTCACTAGCCTAGTAACACCCCCTTTTTTCATACACCACTACTGATTTTTTCCGCGTAATACCTAGAAACTTACCATAATGGAATAGCCTCTAACGGGGGGGAGGGGAGGTACCCACGAAAAAACATGAAACAGTCTTCTTTAACTGAAACAAGCCCCAGAACAGCCCTGATTCGATCCAAATCTACGTAAAAACGCTGTGCATTCAGTGCAAAATTACGGTCTATTCAGTACATAAACGCCGAAGTTAAACTCGAAAAAACGAGGAAAAAATTAGGCGAGGGTCATCCCTACGCCCTTGGCTTTGGCAAGCTCATAGACCTTGCTGGCTGTACCCACATCCTGGATAGCCAACCCGGTGGCCTTGAACATGGTGATCTCATCAGGGCTCTCACGACCCTTCTTCTTACCAGCCACGATCTCACCCAGCTCAGCGTAGATGTCCTCCTCCTTGATGATGCCCTCCTCCTTAGGCACCTTAAAGTCACCCACCACGAAGGCCTGAGGGATAAAGTCCACCACATGCTTGTCCATCTTCTCAATGGCGCTGGTCATGAGCTCACGCTTAGCACCAGTATCAGCGCCGATCGCAGACACATGGCACCCCTTCTTCAGCCACGCCCCGTCGATAAACGCCTCAGGGCTCGGAGTACAAGTGATAACGATGTCGCTGCCCTCGGCTGCCTCCTTGGCGCTAGAGACGGTAACGAACTTTACGCTCGGGAACATGTCACCCATCTCCTTGGCGAACGCTTTCATTGCCTCAGGGATGATGTCGTAGACTTTGATCTTCTTAACTTTGGGTCTCACCTCCATGAGTCCCATCACTTGGCTCCTTCCCTGTACGCCGGTACCGCAGACGCCGACTACCTCGCTGTCTTCACGGCTCAGGTACTTTATCCCGGTGGCTCCGGCTGCGCCTGTCCTGAGAGCGGTGATGTATGTTCCATCCATGATGGCCAGTGGCACACCATTAGCGGGGCTATTGAGGATGATCCGCGCGATAACCGCCGGCAAACCAAAGTCCTTCTTGTTGCTTGGGTGAACCGTCACGATCTTGGTGCCCGCAGCGTTCAGCCCCGGCATGTAAGCCGGCATCGCGATGAGGACACCCTTATCGAAGTGAAGATAGACCCGGGGGGGCATCTCGATGTTGTCGTTGCCCATCTCCTTGAAGCCACCCTCAACTGCCTCCAGGGTGCTCTTCATGTCGAGAACCTGCTTCACCTCATCCTGTGTTAGGTATAATGTCATAGTGAGTCAATCATGAAAGGCGTTGAATGCGTTTTTAATGATTTCGAGAGACAGGTAAACCCCATTAATACACGTCAAATCCTATAGGCATCTCCTTCCATTAGGTTTCACCGAACCCACAAACAATCATTTTGCAACCAGTAACCATACATTGTCTCATAATGATGAGATTATGATCATGATCTATACACTGACGTCTACGTCAGGATATTTCTCCATGCAGTCAATTATGGCAAGTATTAACTACTACTTATGACATACCTTTTCCCGGAGATAGAGCATAAGGGCACGGACCGGGCGACAGCAAAGAACCCCAATATTTTGTTGCTTATCCTTCCTTATGTTCTATTCACCAAGGAGTCCACCACATGAAGGCGGTCCAAAAGGGCAAGGGATACGTGGTCGATGAACGATTCTTCGTCAGCTACCAGGAAGTACAATGCTACAAATACCTCAAATACATAGGCATACCACCCGGAAAGATGCACCACGAGTACCGCATCGGCAAGAAACACATCGACTTCTTCCCCCTGAAACGGGTCTTCTGGGAACACCACCCCATCGTACTGAAGCTGGGTCACAACATCTACAAGTACGGCAAACAACGACGCGCCATCCTAGACAAACACGGGTACAGCCACATACCCCTCATCATCAGCGACACCATGTTCGAAGACGTACCAGACATCTGCCAAAAGATGCGGGAACACAACATAGACTTCAGAAAAGGCAAAGTACCCAACGACACAGGCATAATCTACGTCCGAGACTATACGCAGCAATACAAGAAAGAGTGGTACCCCATGCTCGCGGAGAGCATCCCTGCCACATAGCCTATATCCGAAGGTTAAGGGGTGAACTTACCGCCGTCCGTAAAGACACGGAGCAACTCAGCGTACAGATAATTGAAGCCTTCATTCGTAGTACTGCTGACAGGAATAGGCGCAAAATCCACTCCAAGCCTATTAATAACCTCGATCATGTCCTGACTGATGGTCCTGTTCATCCCCGTGACCCTAGAGTCGATGGCCTGCTCAAGAAGCATACTGTCCTCGGACCAGCTTACGATCTCCTCCACCTCATAAGACTCCAAAAGATCAGTCTTACTGATGACTTGGAACTGGGGAAGCAGGAAACGAGTGTTGATAGCCGAAGCAAGGAACATGTTCATCACATAGTTCAATGGGTCCTTGCAGATGACGCCGTCGAAAAGATAGATAACCCCTTTCTCGCTGTCCGTGAGGTTTTGAGCTATCTGAGCGCCGATGTTCCTGAACGCGAATAACTCCATCTGGCCAGGCGTATCAACCAAGACCACGTCCGGTGTGAAGCCCTCGATGTCGTTGCTCAGGTCCTCCACGATTTCAGCCATCATGTCATGCGCCAGCATCAAGCCACCGTTAGGGCCCAAACCATAGTCCTCCATGAGCTCCTCCACCTTGATGTAGTCACGGATATTCACGTTGGCAGCGTACGGCAAAATAATCGACCCGGGGTCAAGGTTGACCGCCATCACGTCCTCCCGGTTAAACTCAAGGTACCGTGTGAACTTCGCCGTGAAAGTTGATTTACCTGAGCCCGCTGTGCCGAGGATGAAGACGAGGTTCAACTCTATCCCTCGGTGAACTCCTTGAACCGACGATACGCCTCAGGCATCCTGTACCTGACAGGGGGACGCTTGAATCCATAAGCGCAGACCTGCTCCACAGGACCCCCTACGCCTCTATCCATCGCTATCTTCAGACCCCTAATTGTGTCGATGAGAACAGCGCCAGCGTTAGGAGCATCCTCCGTGCTGAGCTTCACATCCATCGTGAAACCGGCTCCCCCAAAATAGGTGCCTTTAACATAGAAGAAGCTGTCACGGTCATTAATCAAAAAGTCAACGAAATCCGCTGAACCCGAGACCAAGGGGAAATCATAGTCCACACTACTCTTCACGGCCTCTGTCTTGATTAGGCGCTTACTGTCACGCGTCTTCTCAAGCGTGTTGATGCTCTCGCTGCCACCGCCAACATCAAGCTGGTAGCTCTCCTCCACACGGACCCCCCTGCTGTCAAGAAACTCCAAGAGCCCCATGTGGACCGCCGTCGCCCCCATCTGGCTTAGAAGATCATCACCTGCAAGGGGAAGCCCATTTCTTTTGAATGATGAAGCGATGGTGAGGTCATTGACAACGCCAGACGGCGTTGCGTTGACGAACGCGCATCCCGCCTCAAGGCACGCCTCAGCGTACTGCCTGCTCGCCTTATCAGCGCCTCCTGAGATGAGATTCACCAAAATGTCTGCCTTTGACTCCTTCAATGCCTCGACTATGTCCACTGGCTTCTTCCCGGCTTTATTGATGTGGCTCATATTCTCATCGTCGAAGATATCTGGCGCGGGTCCCATCTGGACCTTGACCCCCGTGGTCTCGACGTCGATGAACCTTGGCGCCTTGTTGGGCTCAGCAAAAATAGCCTCGGCTACATCCTTACCTATCTTATTCGCGTCGATATCGAAGGCCGCAACGAGCTTGATATCAGTAACCTCGTAGTCCCCTAGCTTGTGGTGCAGTAATCCTAGCTTGGACCCATTCTCGCTGTAAAACTTGATTCCCTGCATCAGCGCGGAGCAGCAGTTCCCTACCCCGGCCACCGCGACACGTATCTCACCCAACATGGCACACCTGTTAACAACTATGAACACCGGTAACCAGTATACAAGATTAACGTTTAAAAAAAAGGGGGCTAATAAAAAAACGGGAAAAGATTAACCAGTGGACTCAGGGTCTTCCGGTTCCTCTGGCTCATCGGGTTCAGGTTCCTCAGACTCGTCGTCGTCCTCTATGAGTTCCTCGAGTTCCTCTAGGATATCCTCGACTTCGTCAAGGTCATCCTCGGTCTCGGCTTCCTCCAGTGCTAGACGCGCCTCGTCAAGTTTTGCTTCAAGTTCGGCGGTGTCCTGTCCGTCCGTTCTCAGTGCCTCGATCTCATCGGTGAGTTCAGCGATCTTTTCCTCTAGTTCAGCCTGTTTCTCCTCTAAGGTCTCCTCGTCTTTGACTTTGCCGTTGTTAGTTTTGTCTTCGTCGTCTGGTTTCTGTGCCTTGTCTTCTTCGTCCTCTTCTACGTCGTCGATCATGTCGTCGAGCTCGTCGAGCAGGTCCTCAGCTTCCTCAAGGATATCCTCAGCGGCCTCATTGTTGCCTGCCTCTATCTCGGCCTGCGCGTCCGCGAGAAGTCCTTCGACTTGGGCCAGAAGAGCTGATAACTCCCCTGTCTCGACTCCCTGTTCCGTGAGTTCAGCGATTCTCTCACGGATACTGTTCAGCTTGTCCTCTTCCTCCGCTATATCGTTGACGTTCTCGATGACTTCCTCATCCAGGGCATCCTTGTCCTTACCGACGTCCTTAGAATCCTTGACCACGTCCTTGAGCTGGTCTATGACATCCTTCAGGTCGTCCCTACCGACATCCACGTCGTCAAGAATCGCGTGGAGCGCGTTGAACTCGTTGCCAATAGCATTGCTGTCTTCCTCCGAGACACCGTACTTTGCCAGAATCCTGTTGAGTTTAGTCTCAAGCTTCTGTATCCTTTCACGTGTCTTCGCGATGAACTGCTCAGTCTTTTCCTTCTTCTTGGGGTTACTCAGACTGGTTAGTTTACCCGTCGCGTTTCCTATGAGAGAGTTTGCTTCACCGAGCATGTTGGCTGCGGCGTTTAGGTCTCCCAGATTCAACTGGGCATCCATCTCTTCGAGTACCGTTGCTGCTTCGTCTAGCATCGCTACCGCCTCGGATACGTCTATTCCTTGTGCCTCAAGGTCACCCGCGATCTCCCGGAGCTTCTCCAGTCGCTCAAGGGCTTTCTCGTATCCAGCGAACTGCTTCAATGCATCAAAGGTCTTATCATCCACACCGTCGTCGTCATCTTCAGGCTCTTCTGGGATGGCGTTCTCCAATGCGTCGCCGTACTTGTTCAAAGCATCGGTGGCTTTCTCGACGGCTGTCTCATAGTCCTCGGCGTCGTAGGCCGCGTGGGCTTCAACCATGAGGGCCTCTGCCTCGTCATAATCCTCCGTCGCGTCAGACGGCACCTCGCCGCCTCCACCCGTTATGGACTCAAATAAACTGACAACCTCGCTACGGCTCGTTTCCACGAGGCCAAACCAAGTATCTGCGTCCTCCTGGGTCACAGGGACCGGGTCACCGTTCTCAGCCAGCGCGAAGCCGATGCTCCCAGCTGTTGAGGCGATTAGCAGGGTTATCAAGATTATCGAGATTGTCTTCTTGTACATTTTTCTCACTGACACCCCCTGTACATCGATTTGATAATAAGAACCCGGAGGAACCACTTGGAACCACCGTCTCATGGCTCTTCCTCCGGTTCCTTGAGTTGAAGGTGGCTCTCACGGCCCACAGAGGTAACCTCAACCAGTCCCTCCTCCTCCAGCCGTTTAACCATCCTCCAGGCACTGGATTTCGGTATATCGAACCGTTCTCGAACATCGGTGACGAAGGCTCCACCGGTCTCTTGGATATATCTGAGCACCGCCTTGTCATCGGTTCGAAGGTGAGGCCGGTCCTTGAACACGGCGTTCAGGTCGACATCCACAATTGTAGGTTCTGGTCTCATCACCGGAGCCTGTTTTTGCCTGTTTACATACATGTAACCTGCAGCAACAATGATTACCACAAGGCCCCCGGCCATCAATAGAGTCTGGTTTCCCCCGGTTGCCGGTGTTGTGGATATCGGCTCCGCGTCCAGTGCAGTCGAGTACGCCTCCTCGGCGTCGGCTAACGCTGTCTGGTATTCACCAGCGCTGTACTCTTCCTCAGCGGAGTCCAACATACTTCTAGCCGAGTCTAGGGCATCCTGATTGTATTGCCCTGTCTTACTCTGAATCAGTGCGTCGGCGTCGTTGATGGTGTTCAACGCCTCCCCCGCCAGAACAATGGTTTCCTGCACCATCTCGGTGACCTGCCTGGACAACGTCTCGGACTGAGTATACTGTCCAGCCATGTAGGCAGTCCTCGCTTGTGCAAGAACCTCCTCGGCCTCCGTTACGACGACACCCGCCTGATCGGCCTCCTCCACGGTTCTCTCAGCGTCATTCAGGAGCACAAGGGCGTGTTCACGAGTCCCCGTGGTCCCAAGGACATATGAGACCCGGAACGTTCCCGTGGGCATCGTTATTGTAGCCCTGTTATCGGTAACGCTGATGCCGATGGGTGCCGGCGATAACCCTACCAGCACGGAGTCCTTCGGTAAAGAAATAATTGCGTTCACTGGTGATGTAGCGCTTACGGACCATAATGAACCCGTCTTGTTGGTGAGTGACGGCGTCGAGTAAGACAAAGTAATCTCGCTTAATCCCAAGCCATCCACCTCAATCACCTCAGTGTAAAGGTCCCAATCCAGGATGATGCCATCAGAGTCCACAACCAGTACATCCTCGATGGTCTTCCCGATGAGAGTCACGTTGACTTTGGCAAGTATCGGATCAGGCTCAATGACGAACTCGACGTTCACGCTACCGTCAGAGAACACATCGAGGATCAGTGTGCTCGGTGTGTAATCCTGTGCATATACCGCAATACCGAATAATGAAAACGATATTAAGAAAACGAGCACTATCTCGAGTGTTCTTTTTTGCCTCAATCTAACATCTCCTTTTAATTTTTACTGTAAGTCTAATTACTCTACGTAGTTGCTGGATATAAATATAGAAATAAGCATTGGGAACACGAAAACTATATTTCTGTTCCGTTAAACGACTTGGTCAATACCAGGCCATCCTCGTCTCCGTAATAATGCCCTACCTTGCGTAGATACACATAGCCCCGGTGCCTGTAGAGGCTCTGAGCCATCACGTTGGATTCACGCACCTCCAAGTACGCTAACCCTACGCCTTTCTCAATGAACCTTCGCTCAAGTTCATCCATAAGCAATGTCCCAATGCCTCTTCTCCTGTATGACTCCTTGACCGCAAGGTTCATCACGTGACCCGTCTTCCTGTCACCGCCCCGTGACTCCACTTCCCCCACAGCGTATCCTACGACTTCATCATTCAAAGAGACCACGAGGAACAGGTCCTGCACCGTGTGGGCCATGATCCTGAAAAAGTTCATTGTCCATGGGACCGGGTAAATATCCTGCTCTATCCTGTGGACTTGGTTCAGTTCCTCTGGCCTTAACTCGTGGAGGTCTATATCTTGCACTACCTTATCACTCGCTTACTCAGCGACTTGAATAACTGGTACACGCCCCCACAGGTAAACGCGAAGCCACGTAAAATATCTAACACAGGGTACGCGAATAGCTTCCAAATCTTTCCACCTAACACGCTGATAGGAAGATAATAGATCATTATGAAAGACGTAAAAATGCCAAAGCTTCCTAGGACAATGTTGAATGGCATCGGATGCCTGAGCCTGATACCTAGATACAACAAGAACGTGAAAATACCTAACGCTGACATGGTGAAGATAAGATAAGAGGCGAACCAGCTCGCCAAAAGGCTTGTACGTTTATGGATTACCAACAGAGTTCCCCCCCGCCCATAATTAAAGTGCTGCTTCATCAAGGCCCAGATATTGGATCTGTGTTGATGACGGATATTCACACTGGGATCCAAGACGATCCTAAATCCCTTGAACCCTAAAGCCTCCACAGGCTGGAGGTCATCAAACCCATATGTGATATTCTCGTCGAAGAAACTGACCCTTGCGAGAGCCGAACGTCTAAACGCCATATTGGCGCCCGCCGGGAACTGCATTAACCGGAGATCCGTGGTCTCAATCCTGTACCTGAACCCCGGTGTTACCTGAAAGAAAGTCTCATCTATATAGTTGCTCAATAGATCAGACTTGTCATAGCCCTCCATGATCCCACCCACTACGCCGACGCTTGGATCCCTAAAATTCTCGACGATAGCCTTCGCCCAATCCCTCGGCACCACGCAGTCACCATCAGTGTAGGCGATGATGTCACCGCTACTGTACTTGATCCCTGTGTTCCTTGCAGCGTTCAAGCCTCGTCCCTCCTGTTGAACGAGGGTGACAGGGTACTCCTCTATGATCTCCCGTGTGCCGTCCCGTGAGTTTCCGTCCACGATTATGATCTCCAGCTTATCTTTGTCATAATCAATATCCATCAAGGACTCCAATAGGTCCCCTATGGTCCTGACCATGTTCATCACTGGCACAATTATACTCAAGGACGGTAACTCGCCGGCCTGAACCATAATTAAAACACATTGACTGGCGATTTAAAATCAGCGCTATTAGGCTTCAATGAAAAACACCATATCCTTGAGGCTTAGCTCCCAGACGCCCTTGTTTTTATGATATTTATTACCGAACAAGGTCACCTCTTTGCCTAAGATGACTGAGAGTATGGCCACATGAAGTCGATCAGTATAGATTTTTTCTGCATTCGCAACGGAGGAGACGAAATCAGTTAATGTTCCAGTCATGGACACGTCTTTCACCACTACATTCGCATGCATTGTCAGATATTCATTCTTGATCTCCATTGTGACCGCGGACTCTTTGTCCTCCCTAAACGCGACGAGAACGTGGCCGTCGTCACTTGGATTGATGTATTTCTCAAGATCTCCCTGTGTCAGGTATAGGGCTAACTCTGGAGAAACCTCCACCGAGACGTTCGATGGAAGCCCGAGTCCATCTAAATGTCTCTTGCTGTAAGCTTCTCGGCAGAATAAGCTGACCTGTCTTCCATCCTTGAAGTAGTCACTGAACTTTGTCTTGGTGAACAGGTAGCTCTGGGGTCCAACCGCTACAGGTGCGTGATGTCTTTTCATCACCTGCCTCAGCAGGACAGGGCCATACCAGATGTCGCTCATGTAGCCTCCGCCTTCGAAGAGGATTAGCTCAGTGTCATCCGGAATGTCAAGAAGCCTGAACCCCATATCTGAGCCCAGCTTCCTTAGCGCTATATTGATGAGATACTTGGCCCCTAGTATCGGGTTTCCTTCGTAGAGATGCTCTAGGTTGAGGCAACTGTAATTGACGCTGTACTCGTCAAGCTTCTTGACCAACCCCCAGTGGATGAGAGTGTCACCGTGGTTTCCACCCGGTGTCACTACGACTGTCTTCCTGTCATGGTTCTCATCTAGGAATTGTTCGAAGGCGTCCATCTACTCGAATATCCTGTTTCTGGTTATTTGCCTGTTGCCCTCATCAGTTATTTATCTGTGAACTATTGGGTATGTTCAGGGCTAAGCTTGAAGCGGAGCAGGTGGAGCACCGTTTTCACGGTAATCGGGATAATAATCTTCGCTGCTTACCTAGCCTACACTAACCCATTCACTGTACTCACCGAGGCGGGTCGGTTCAACGCATGGATTTTCACAGGGGCTGTGCTCCTGAACTGGGTGGGTCTTGTCTTCATGGCTGCCTCATGGCACGTGTTACTCAATATACTTGGAGTTAAAGCCAGTCTCTGGGCCTCGGTGAAACGGACATTCATCAGCATGTTCGTTGTATGGATGTTCCCTGTGCCCTCAGGTGTGGAGATAATACGCGCTTACCTAGTCAAAGACGAAGAGGGGAGCAACATGGGGAAGGCGGTGAGCTCCGTCATCGTGAGCAAGGTATACTACTTCATCAGCTTCGGTGTGTTGATCACTCTCGCCGCAGTAGTTGTCACATTTATTCAGGAGGGCGGAATTCCCGTGAGACCAGAGCTGGTATGGTTCGTGGTGCTTTACGCGTTGGCGAACTCCGTCCTATTCGGCGTCATTCTCACGCCACGGCTGCTCAGCTATGTTTACGACGCGAGTCCCGGCTGGGCTAGGCGTTACATCTTTGACAGGGTCTATACCCCCGAACTGGGGTCAGGTGGTTTCCCTGAGTTCATAGACGAGATTCATAAAGCCGTGACCGTGATGCAGGAAAGCCCCCTAGAGAACCTGTTGTCGCTTCTGTTGATAGGGTTTCATTGGAGCACAGGGGCGATCACGGCTTACCTTGTCTCGTATTCGCTGGGTCACCCCATCGATTTCTGGGTTCTGGTGCTCATCTACGCGGTCATCGAGTTCATTCAGCAGCTTAACATCTTGATTCCGAGTGGGTTAGGGGTGGTTGACGCTGGGTTGACCGGAGCTTTCGTGGTTATCGGTGTTCCGTTGAGCCTCGCCTCGGCGATTAGCCTTCTGACGAGGCTTGCTACTTACTGGTTTGAGCTTGTGCTGTGCGGCGCTGTGAGCCTTGTTTATGGTTATCGTGAGGCCGTGGATGGAGCATTCTCTTAGCCGTGTCGCTAGCGATAAACTTATATGTTACCTCTAATCTGTATCGCTAGTGATATAGTATGGAGTTCACATTAGAACTGGGTTTCAACGTCCTACTAGCCATATTTACATATCTCCTAGGCATGGCCTTCGCAGGTAGCTTCCTTGGCAGAAGATGGATGGGAACCGTTGACGTATTCCTTCACAAAGTCCTCAAGATGGAGGTCACCATCGGGAAATACCTCTACTGGAAGCACTTCTGCAACGTTCCAGATCCACCAAAACCAGAACAGATGCAGCGACCCACCGGCCTAGCTGGGATGCTGTTCACACGATTCCTAGGTTAGATAGCCTTAACCATAAATAGGCGAAACCGGGATTCATGTCGTATGCTCCGCCTAGGAATCATCGGCTGCGGCCGAGTCACAACCATGTTTCATCTCAAGGCTATCGACCAACTGGATTCAATCTCGGTCGCAGCGGTCAGTGATGTAAGCGACTCAAGGATGCAGAAAGCTCAGGGGCAATGTAAGGCGGAGAAAACATACGCGGATTACAAGGACCTTTTAAAAGACCCTATGGTTGACGCCGTTGCCATCAACACACCTCCTAGATTCCACGAAGAGATGGTGTTGGACAGCCTCGCCTATGGTAAGCACGTGCTCTGCGAGAAATCACTTTCCCAGACTGTGGATGGATGCCTCAAGATCAAGGAGGCTCAAAAAGAGTCGGGCCTCGTTGTGTTACCTGCCCATAACTACGCGTTCACGCCGAGTCTTGTGCATCTTGAAGAGTTGGTAATGAAAGGCGAGATCGGTAAAGTTGAGCGGATGCAAGTTTACTTCGAGAACTACCTCAAGAGCTACAGGAGCAAGACGGATTTCAGGGTCAAGACCCAGAATGGCATCATAGAGGATGTGCTGCCTCACATCATCAGCGTTTCATCACGTATCGCCGGTAACGCTGTGGATGTACGGGAAATGAACTGGCAGTGCAAGGAATACGATGTTTGTGATAACATTCAGGCAACGTTGCTCACAGAGAAAGACTTGGAGCTGGAATGTAGACTCAGCTGGACCCGGATGCGTCCAAGGTTCAGTGTCGGGGTTTATGGCTCTGAGGGACACCTGAGTACAGACCTAATGATAAAACCCTACACAGTGACACTGGAGAAACAAGGTAAAAAGAAGAAGCTCAAAGAAAAGGGTCTCAGATGGTACCTGGACTTGATGCGTTTCAAGCACCCCAGCTTCCGGGGCCAATACAGGCACTTTGAGCGAATTATTCAAGGTATTGAGAAGCCGAGGATTACCGTGGACGATGAGGTGGCGATGCTACGCATCATGGAAAAGATGTACTTGGGGTTAATCGAGGTGGCGTGATGAGCAAGGTCTCTATTGTCAAGGTAGAGGACGACATCAACGCAGCTGTGAGGCACAGTGTTGGCCTCGTGGGTGGTATGAACCTAAAGCCAAGTCAACACGTGGTCATCAAGCCAAACATTTGTAACTCCAAGAACCCTAACGGCATGGTTATCACGGATTTCAGAGTCATCGAGGCTGTCGTCGAGATAGTTAAAGAGAAAGGCAACGAGATGACCATCGTAGAGTCCGACAACATCTCAGGCACAGCTGATAAACGAGCTAAGAAATCCGGGCTACTAGACCTGCTAGACGTGCTGGATGTACCCTTCCTGAATCTCAGCCACGATGACTACGAGGAGCATGAGGTAGCTGGTACCACTCTCAGGATGCCACGGACCGTGATGGACGCCGATTACTTCATCAATCTGCCCAAGATGAAGACCTGCGCCCACACACTTGTCACGTTGGCATTGAAGAACCTCTACGGTGTCTTCCAGAGAAAAAAGAAGAGCAAGCTCCATAAGCACCTAGATGAGGTCATACCTTTCCTCGCTGAGAAGGTACGTAACGATTTCATCGTTTTGGATGGGATCAACTGCATGGAGGGCAACGGCCCTATAATCGGTACTCATCTATGCCTGAACCTCATCCTAGCTGGGACGAACCCGGTCTCGGTTGACTCCATCGCATCAAGGCTCATGGGCTTCGACCCTGCAGAGGTCTCTCATCTCGCTCTATCAAATGAACGAGGTGTAGGGGAATTGGATCTTGACAAGATCGAGGTATCGGGCGAAGACTGGAAAAGGCACGTTCAAGAGTTCGAGCGTCCCTTCTCGCTGAAGGCTACACTCAAGTCTGCGAGAACTATAAAGGACATTTATCTGTCAGGTTAACCTGTTATCGGAGAAGCTTCTCGGTCCCAGACAAAGTTATGGTACTCGGAGTAAGCGTACCCAACACCACTGAACACAGCCACGTTTAATTGGTAGGTTCCTCCTTCGACAAACGGCACGTCTTCAAGGAGCCCGCTTGACGCATCGCCGTCGAATCTGAGTGAGACAAACTGGGATGGCGTGTCCCCTGTGCTCCAGATTAGCACCTTGTACCAGTTATTTTTATTGACGTTGGGAGGCGGCGTCCACTCAACGTAGATGTCACTTCCTCTTCGCTCCCAAGATACATCTGTGGGGTACATTAGGTTACTCTGTGTATAGTCCACGTGCTTAGTGAGAACCGTCTCTCCGTCCTTGATGAAGTCGAACCTGTATTCCCCTGTAACCGGTAGCCCTCCATCTTCTGGACCGTATAGCACGAACCTTTTGGTAACCTCGCCGCTGTACTCGTTGATGTTGAAGTCTTTTTCCAACTCGTACTCTCTGCCTAAAGGATCAGTGACCACAACCCTGTCGATAGTGATGAGGAACCCTGACTCCAGATCTGGGTCACCTTGGAAATCATTGACCTTGAACTCGTAGCTCTCCCCGTATGGACTGCTCTGGCTCCACACCTCTGGGAACATGAGGATCGTGGTGTTCCTGCCAACAAAGTACACACCGACAAATAATACAGCTATAATCACTGGAACTACTAGAGCTACTTTGACGATTCTCCTCAAGTCATTGAATACCCCATAAAAGGCTGTAATAACGATTAGTGGGGAGCCCGTGCAGACACCACGGCTTCAACGATCAATGTCGAACACCTGTTCGATTCATGTCGAGGTTTTTAAATAGGCAAACACCATCATGTTTTCGTAAATTCCCCGAAGGATGAATATCGTTGAAAACATTACGACAGGTCGGTATCGTGGGGTACGGAGCTTATGTTCCCATGTATCGGCTGAAAGCCTCAGAGGTGAACCGCGTATGGGGAGGAGTAGGGGCACCCGTCGAGGAGAAATCAGTAGTCGCACTGGACGAGGACACCGTAACCATCAGCGTCGAGTGCGCCAAGCAAGCCGTCAAACGGTCCAAGATCAACCCAGCCGACATCGGCGCAGTCTACGTTGGAACCGAATCAAAACCCTACGCCGTAAAACCCAGCGGAACCATCGTAGCCGAGGCAATAGGGGCAACCCCAAACGTCAGCACCGCAGACTATGAGTTCGCGTGCAAAGCAGGAACCGAGGCTATGCAGAACTGCATCGGACTCGTCGGCAGCGGCATGTACAAGTACGCAATGGCCATAGGAGCAGATACGGCTCAGGGAAAACCAGCGGACGCATTAGAGTATACAGCTGCCTGCGGTGGAGCCGCATACATCTTCGCAGAGAGAAGCAGCGAGACCATTGCATACGTTGAGGCGTCTTACAGCTACGTCACGGACACCCCGGATTTTTGGAGACGCGCCAAGCAGATGTACCCACGTCACGGAAACAGGTTCACGGGGGCACCAGCATACTTCAAACACATCATAGGAGCCGGTAAGGCACTGCTAGACGAGGCAGGGTACAAACCCGAGGACTTTAATTGGGCTGTATTCCATCAGCCCAACGTCAAGTTTCCCATCAATGTATCAAGGATGCTGGGCTTCACCCTCGACCAGATTAACCCCGGTCTGGTTGCAGGCAATGTGGGGAACACTTACGCTGGGTCCACGCCTGTCGGACTCGCCGCCATCTTGGATATGGCTGAGCCCGGGGACAGGATATTCGCGGTGAGCTACGGCTCTGGCGCCGGTAGCGACGCATTCATATTCACGGTTCAGGACGCCATCGAGGATAAGCGAGGCGGACCCAAGCTCAGCAGTTACATCGAACGCAAGAAGTACGTGGATTACAGCACATATCTACGGCACAGGGGGCAGATAATCCAATGAGAAAAGTAGCCGTAGCGGGAATCGGACTCATCAAGGTCAAAGAGTACTGGGACAGGCCCATAGGCAGCCTGTTCCAAGAGGCAGCATACAAAGCCATGAAGGACGCAGGCACCAACAAGATCGACAGCCTCTATGTGGCAAACATGAGTGGCGCATTGATGCAGGATCAGCTCAACATGGGAACAGTGATGGCCGACGTTATCGCCAAGCCAGGGCTACCAGCTACAAGAATTGAGGCAGGATCAGCTAGCGGAGGCGTCGCCTTCCACGAGGCAGTCAAGGCAGTCGCGTCAGGTTACAGCGACTGCGTCATGGTGGGGGGTGTCGAGAAGATGAGCGATGTCCTACCTGAGGTAGTCACTTCGAGCTTGGTTATGAGCGAGGAGCAGGAGTACACCGCGTATACGGGTGTCACCAAGGCTGGTCTCAGCGCCATGCTTCACAGGCTCTACCTGGACATCTATGCCTCACCCGAGGAGGTGGGCATGATGGCTGTAAAGAGCCATGATCATGCAGTTGGTTGCAGGCACGCACAGTACCCCTTCAAGATGAGTATCGAGCGCGCTATGGCTAGCCCCATGGAGGCCGACCCCATCAGAATGATGGAATGCAGCGGAATAGGAGACGGCGCAGCAGCGTTGATCCTCGTACCAGCGGAGGATTCAGGTGTCGAAGTCGCAGGCTCAGCGGTAGCCACAGACTATTGCAGCCTAGCCCAGAGAGACGATCCATTGACATTCAATGCAGTGAAGACCGCCGCGGACAGAGCCTACAAGATGGCTGGAGTCAAGCCAAGCGACATTAACCTAGCTGAAGTCCATGATGACTACACAATCAACGGCGTTCTCAGCCTTGAAGCCCTTGGACTCGTCGAGCAGGGCAAGGCAGCCAAGCTGGTAGCCGAGCAGGGCACAGCAAGAGACGGAAAGATACCCACAAACACCATGGGAGGCTTGAAGGCCCGCGGTAACCCACTAGGCGCCACTGGAATATACCAAGTAGCCGAGGTCGCGTTGCAGCTCAGGGGAGCAGCAGGTGACCAGCAGATTGAAGGCGCGGAGGTAGGCTTAGCCCAGAACATGGGAGGCATCGCCTCGATTTGCGCTGTGAACGTGTTGAGGAGGCTAGCGTGATGAGTGTACCAAGATACTGGAGAGAAGAAGTTCCAAGGTACAGGCTTCAGGGCAAGAAATGCAAAGCCTGTGGAGCCAAATACTTCCCCGCGAGACCAGTCTGCACATGCGGGAGCACCGAGTTCGGTGAATACAAGCTATCGGAGACCGGCGAGGTTGTTACTTGGACCGTCATCAGGAACCCACCAATGGGCTACGAGAAGTACAAGCCATACATGGTGGGACTCATAGAGCTAGACGACGGTATCAAGATATTAAGCCAAGTCGTTGACGTGGACCCAGAAGAGGTATCCGCTGGCTTGAAGGTTGAGGCTGTGTTCCGTAAGGTGAAGGAAGACGGCAAGGAAGGCATCATCCAGTACGGCTACAAGTTCCGTCCCGTCGTCGAGTAATACCTCTCTATTTTTATAATTCATTCACCTTTTCCTCGTTCTGATAACCATGGCTCCAAGGACAAAGTACGATGTTGTTTCAGAGATCGCCAAGCGGCGTGGTTTCTACTGGCCCAGCTTCGAGATATATGGCGGGATGAGCGGATTCGTCACCTACGGTGACTTGGGAACCAAGCTGAAGCGCAACATCGAGGCACTATGGAAGGAGCACTTCGTACGAAGACAGGGCTTCCTGGAGATAGATGACCCAGTCATCAACCCCGAGCGTGTCTTCCAGGCAAGCGGACACCTTGAAAACTTCAAGGAGCACAGCAGCATGTGCACCAAGTGTGGAAAAAGCTTCAGAGCTGACCACCTCATCGAGGAAAAGACAGGCATGGAGAACGTGGAGGCCATGGGAGGAGAGGCAATAAAGAGCCTCATGGTGGATCACAAGATAAAGTGCCCCAACTGTGGAGGCCAACTCAAAGAACCCACACTGATCTTGACCATGTTCAAGACAGAGATAGGGGCCACCGGCGGCGAGATAGGTTACGCGCGTCCCGAGACCGCTCAGGCCATGTTCATGAACTATAAGAGGGCTTTTCAGCACAACAGGGAGAAACTGCCTTTTGCTTTGGCTCAGGCCAGCAAGGTGCTCCGGAACGAGATCAGTCCAAGGCAAGGCATGATTAGGCTCAGAGAATTCACAATAATGGAGCTTGAGCTCTTCTTCGATCCCGAGGACCCAGCTTGTCCATGGTTCAGCGAGGTCAAAGACATAACGATCAACCTCTACACGGAGAAAATGATGGAGAATGACATAAAGGAGCCCCTCGTGATCACGATCAGTGAAGCGGTTGAGAAGGGCCTAATCCTCACCGAGTGGCAGGGCTACTTCATGGGAGTAAGCCATCAGTTCATCCAAGCTATCGGTGTGCCCCCTGAGAAACAAAGGTATAGAGCACATCTACCAGATGAACGAGCCCACTATAGCCTACAGACGTACGATCAAGAAGTCCAGCTTGAGACATGGGGCTGGATTGAGATGTCTGGCTGCGCATACAGGACCGATTTTGACTTAAAGAACCACATGGAGGCTTCAGGAATCGATATGACTGTGCTCAGGGAGGACGGCACAAGGTTCATTCCTTACGTTGTGGAGCCAAGCTACGGCCTTGACAGGCTCATGTACGCGACTCTTGAGAACAGCTATGAGCGAAAAAACAAACGAAACATATTCCACCTACCGAGGAACCTAGCGCCTTACCAGGTAGCCGTCTTCCCTCTGGTATCAAAAGATAGGCTCCCAGAGAAAGCGGAAGAAGTTAGAAGCATGCTCATCCAGAAGGGTTTCTGGGTAACATACGACGAGAAGGGCAGCATCGGCCGCAGGTACGCCCGTAGCGACGAGGTAGGCACCCCCCTCGCCGTGGCGATAGACTACAAGACAGTGGAAGAAGGCATCCTGACTATACGTGACAGGGATAGCTGGACCCAGGTAAGCACCACAATCAACGATCTGCCTTCGGCTCTAGAGGCTTACTTCAAAGGTGAGAAAGAGTTCAGTGACCTAGGGGCGCCGGTAGTGAGAGAGTAACTTCACCCAGTCTCAATTTTTGCCTTCAGAATAGCTTCCACGAAGTCTTCCTGCGTTGCACCGAACACCATGAGACCTGTTTTCTCAAAGCCTGACGCGATGGCCTCAGTCAACGCCTCCTTGGTCAAGGATACGCCTTCAAGGTGTTCCTCCAGCTTCTCGATGGCTCCAAAGTCGATTAATCTCCACAAAACGATTCCTCTGTTTTATTGAACTGAAAGTATTTTATTTTATATAATGTGGTGCTAGTTGCTGCTGATGAGATCCATCTTGCCGCCACCGACCTCGTCAATCCTGCGCTTGTAGTCTTTCAGGAAGGAGGTCATTTTTTCTTTTGCTTTCTCAGGTGTCAGCGCTTCCAGCACAAAGTCCACCTTGATGGTGTGGGCTTTCTCTCTATCTTCTCCTTCAACTGGCGGTGTGGCTGAGTTTTTGATGTACATATCGGGATAGTCATGCTGCATCTGCCTGTACAGAGGGAAGAAGTCCTTCCAGACCATGCTGACGTTATAGGTCTTGGCTAGGAACACGCTGGTGGCTCTCCCCTTAATCATATCAGCGACATGAGCGTCGAACATACCCTTCATCTCGGATGGTACGCCCGGGAAGGTACAGATCTTCTTTCCCGCCCCCTCTACGCACATACCTACAGCGAATCCAACAGGGTTCTGAAGTGGATCACTGCCTACAAGTACTCGTGCCATCCGGCGACCCCTGTTTATCGCAGCCTCGTCGTTGAGACCTCGCTGCTTATAGACAGCCATGATCTTTCCGGCGCCTTCCTCGTCAATGACAGTTTCACGACCCAGCGCGTTGCCTATGCTGTCCACAGTAAGATCGTCTTCGCTGGGGCCGAGACCTCCCGTGAAGAGGATGAAGTGAGCATCACGCTTTAAAGCCTCAAGGAGCGTGTCGGCGATTATCTCAGTTTCGTCACCTATCATGGTGACTCTTGTGAGCTTTGCACCTAGCTCGGCGACGCGTTTAGCTATCCATTGGCTGTTAGTATCCAGTATTCTGCCGTAGAGAAGCTCATCGCCCGTGGCTATTATCTCTACCTTGACGCTGCCAGTGGGCTTCATATAGCCCAAAACAGGAACCATCCTTTATACGCCTTATCCTTAGCCTCATATCTCCCCGAAAAAGAGAAAAAATATCTGCTGGAAAAAGAGTACTACTATGTCACGCTCGCTGAGATGTGTAAAAAGAGGTTTTAGCAGTGCCCGAGCATGTGCTCGGCTTCCCTGCTTCTCTTAAACACTATGAACTCCTTGTAGCCAAGAGCTTCCGCTGTGGTAAGTCTGCCGTTAGCGGTTTCCACGATCATGTCGTAGATGCGGTCACCGACGCTGTTTAGGCTCTCGCTTCCATCAAGGATGGTGCCGGCGTTGATGTCTATGTTATCCCGCATCTTAGCGAATGTCCCGGGGTTTCCCGTGATCTTGATTACAGGAGCTATCGCGTGACCCGTGGTGCTGCCTCTTCCGCTGGTGAAGCACACTACTTGGGCTCCAGCCGCAACCATATGTGTAACGCTTGGTACATCCCACCCGGGGCCGTCCATAAGGTATAGACCCGGCTTTGTTGGTTTGTCGAATCGTTTCCAGTCGTTGAACAGGACCCCCTGGATAGGCTTTGTGCCTCCTTTACGGATGGCGCCGAGGCTCTTCTCCTCGATGGTGGTGAGTCCTCCGTCGATGTTGCCTTTGCTCATCCACCTGCTGTCCACACCCATTGCCTTGAGGCGGTTCTCCTGAGTCTCAATGATGCTGTAGATGTCTTTTCCTACTTGCTCGTTTACGGCTCTTCTAGCGAGTATATGCTGTGTGCCTGTCATCTCTTGGGTTTCCCCGAACATTACGGTGCCTCCCTCGTCGATGAGCTTGTCAGCCGCTACGCCGACCGCTGGGTTGGCCGCTAGTCCGCTGGTGGCGTCGCTGCCTCCACACTCGACAGCTAAGGTAAGTTTACTGATTGGGAAGGCCTCTCGTTTAATCTTGCCCATCTCCTGTGCCATTCGTTGGAGTATACCTACTCCCTTGGCGTGGGTTGAAATGGTGCCTCCCTCCTCCTGGATAGTGATATTATAAACTGGCTTACCGCTGGGCTCGATCTGTTCCATGAGGATGTCACCTGTGAGTGTCTCGCAGCCTAAACCTACGATAAGAACTCCAGCCACATTAGGGTTCAACGCTGTGCCGACAAGATTGTGAACCACCATGCTGTCGTCCCTGCAACCATATGTCTGAGTAACCGCGACTGCTCCCTCAACCTGTTCAGCGATCTTCCTCGCTGGCTCGATGCTACAGTCCACTGGTGCTATCACTAGGAGGTGGTTCCTGACACCGACTGAGCCGTCAGGGCGTTCATATCCATAGAACTGAGTCATGTTACTCCCCTCACCTTCTCACCAGGGGTGTGAAGCCTCGCGCTGTTCACGTTGTGAGTGTGTAACCACTCACCTACCGGTATCTCCTTTGAGGCGACTCCGATTATCTCACCGTACTTGATTATCTCCTCTCCTTCCTTCAGCTTTCTGAGGGACATCTTATGCCCAAAAATCACGTCATCTATGAGCTTTGTCTTCAAGATGACTTCTCCTTGTGGGCTGAGGACCTCTACCTCCTCACCGGCCTTTACGTCGTCAGTGACCGTAGCCACATTGTCTTTCTCATCGATCTGTATCGCCTTTTTCATTCTTAGCCCCCTATTCCCTTCTGTGGGATGCAGCTGGTGCCGTCTGGTATAACCGCTACCCTGCTTCCTGCACCATGATGCTTCTTGAGCTCCTCTATTACCTCGTCCCACCGCCTGATCCACGTGACTTCCTCTGGAGAATACCTCATCTCGAAACTCTTCAACGGGTAGTCTCCGAAGATAATCATTCTTTTTCCTTTAGCCAATCTGCGCTTCGCAGGGTTCCAAAGACTGGCTCCGATCTCCTTGCCATGCCTGTTGAATAACCAGTGGTTGATATCACCATCAGGATCGTTGTGCACCATCACGATTGTGCCGTCCTCGGTGACGCTGTTGTAGCATGGCCACATACTCAGATAAGGTTCATTCTCACGCATGTACGCCCCTGCCACCACGATGTCCGCCTCGGGGCTCTCAGTGGCGTGCCACCTCAATACCCCTTCTCCAGCCTTTCGCTGAGTCTCGATGAAGTCACCGGCGTAGAGTTCGATGGGGTCACGGTCTAGGTTAAGCACTGTGTCTATCTTGTAGTCCAGTCCCGCCATTCGGGCTGCCTCCTCGATATCTTTCCTCATGAGGTTTCCCTCGTTGCAGAGGTAACCCGTGGACTCGTGGGGTTTAAGCCCTGGCCCAAAGCCACCAATGTCTCCGTGGTTGTACTTTATGGTCTCGATGCCGACGACGCCTGGGCTGATCATCTTTCCTCCTCCGCTGAGTCCGGTGAGGCGGTGGAACAGCACGGTGCCTATGCCGATCTTGAGGTCGCAGGCCATTACCTCGCTGTTGACCCATACGGGGCAGCCCTGACTCGTGTCGCCCAGGTAATCCAGCATCTCGTAGGGGTTATGGTTGTAGACTTGATACTCGGATACGATGTCGTCGCCCAGCTTCTTGGCGAAATCCATCCTGCCGTAAGTGCCATGGGTGCCGGGAGCAATTATGAACCTGATATTGTCCTTGGGGATGCCTGCCTTGTGCAGTGTCTCAAGGATCGCAGGCGTATACTGCCACGTCTTGGTGGGTCTGGTCATGTCATCGAAGATGATGACTACCTCCTCGGCATTCTCGGCGAGCTTTGTGAGGGGCTTCTGCCCGATGGGGTTGTGGATTGCTGCCTTGATCTCCTCTGGAGTCATGGCTTTCGCGTCCTCGGACGCCACCTTGCATCTGTGAACCTTCCATTCATCGGGGAAGGTCAGTGTGAGTGGCTTGTCCTCGTACCAGCAATGGTGGGGAATATCAACCTTGGTCAAAGAATATCAACACAACTCAAACCACGCACCGAAATATAATACATCCCAACTAAAATCTGGCTCATCTTCATGGCTCAGGGGAGCTATTGATGAGATGGAATAATCCACCATATTCCTCTTATTGACGCAGATTTTACACTTTTTGGGAAAAAGGTGACAGCGCGCAGCGTTCTCCTCATCGATGATGACAGAGACATCATGTTCAGCTTCAAATCTATACTTGAAAGCGAAGGCTACCTAGTGTACACTGCAAGCGACGCAGATGAAGCATTAGACATCGTCGAGGACGAGGAAGTAAACTACGCCATAATGGACTTTGTTTTACCCAACGTGAGAGGTGATCAACTGGCAAGATTGCTGAAGCGGATCAACGAGAAGATCAACATCATCTTCGTTACGGGGTACTTTGATGTCCTCGACGCGGTGAAGCACCTCGACTTCAGTGTTTGTGACGTTCTTATGAAGCCGATTGATCCAGGAAGACTGGTAAAGAAATTGGATAAGCTCAGCATCAGTGCAGGGTCAAGTTGCCACCCAGTAACGCCGATGATTGTTTACCCCGTCGTAGCGAAGATTTGACAGTTACGCCGTTGCCTCTTTCACCAAGTCCAACGATATTGTGTCTTTTGTAACCGCGTCATCTGTTGAGGGAAGAGTTATCGTGAAGATTGTGCCTTCGCCTTGGTTGCTCCCCACCTCTATGGTGCCTTTATGGGACTCGATGATCTTCTTGCAGACAGCCAACCCTAGACCCGTGCCCTTCGCCTTGGTCGTGAACAGAGGCTTGAATAGTTTATCCAGATTCTCCTCAGCGATTCCAACTCCCGTGTCGCTTACCATGATAACATGGGCTTTATTTCGCGGGAAGGCTTGAATCCTCAACGTACCGCCGTCAGGCATAGCCTGAACTGCGTTCAGCATCAGGTTGATGAAGACTCTCTGAATAAAGTACCAGTCGACGTTAACCATAAAGTCGTCCTCGAACTTGAGGATTAACTCGACGTTGTCGGGGATCTCAAGCTGGCTCAAAGCGTTGTCCATCAAGTCCTTCATCCTGTAGAGCCTAGCATCCGGCGCCCTGTTTTTCCCGAAGGCCTGCAAGTCTGAGACTATCTTGTCCATGTAGAAGATGCTTTTGTCGATCATGTTGAAAACGTTGAGGGCTTTCATGTTTTCCTGATGTTGTTTCTTCATGCTGAAGCTGATTCCCTTGATGACTTGGAGGGGGTTCCTTAGGTCGTGTCCCACCATCATGGTGGTTTCGCCGATGGCTACCATTCGCTCGGCGTCTCTGAGTTCTTCCTCTTTCTTGTCGATTACTTTCTCGAGGCCTTTAGAATAGCTTACGAGGTCGGTTATGTCCCTGATGATGAATATTTTTGTTCTTTCGTCTTGTTGCCAGTCGGTTATACTGGTTACTCTGAGGTCGTAGACTCTTTCATTGTACTCGATATCGGTTTTCTCAGTAATTTCCTCGTTGTCGTCGAGGAACAGGTCCGGTACGATATCTTGTATACTCAGTGAGAGGAATTTATACTCATCAGTTTCTGTTAGTTTTCTTGCAGAGTCGTTCATGAAAATGACGCGGTGGTTCTGGTCGGTGATTATGACCGCGTCCTTCATCTTGTCGATGACTGACTCGTAGGCGACAGGCAGAACATCCAGCCTGTACAGGTAGTCTGGACCGATGAACGCGATTGATACGCTCAGGAAGTTAAAGACTAGAGATGAGATGTTGAGGAAGTTGGGCAGTAGACCTAGACTAGATAACACATAGACTGTGACGTAGACTGAGATTGCCACCAAGAATATCACTGCCCTTACTTTGTACAGCTTATGCGACGCCGTTATCATACGAACGTAGCTATATGTGGCGTACATCACTTGGGCAAAGACATAGAAAATTGATAGGAAGCCAGCGTATCCGTAATTCACTGCCACCATCTTGTTTTGATGTATCATTGGGGTGGTCCACATGAGGTGATGGTAATCGTTTGTAACCGTCAGTACAGTGAACATCAGCGGAATCATCATTATCAAGGCGAAGTTTTCTCTGGTGCTCTGCTTCATCTCGAAGTATCTAATTGAGAATATAATGAAAACCGGGGGCACAAGGTATGAGCATATTGTCTGGAGCCTGAACCAGAAAAGAACATCGCTAGATCCTACGCTAGTAACCTGAAGCCAGTGGAGCAGACTCCACATGGAGCCGAGGGTAATGAGGATACTCCCCGGGATGCGTCCCGGCATCCTGAGTCTCGCCCAGACGTTTACCGCTGCGATGAATGTGATAGATGCAGCTACCAGTAAGATGTTGCTGAACGAGAAAATCATAATATGATCTCCATTTACGCTCGCCTATTCCCGTCTCTATGAAAAAAACGATGAACATAGTTTTTATGGAGGTAAAATACGGTAAGTCGTGTCTGGTGCCTGAAACTTGAGTCATTCTTATCGCT
Organism: Candidatus Bathyarchaeota archaeon; assembly: GCA_026014815.1. Taxonomy (GTDB): domain Archaea; phylum Thermoproteota; class Bathyarchaeia; order TCS64; family TCS64; genus RBG-16-57-9. The sequence continues at coordinate 15,768 of JAOZHP010000025.1, read as the reverse complement.
CGAATTATATCCCCTTACATCCGCTGTAGATGTGATGAAGGTAATCCACGAAGACTCGATGAAGCTTTACAGAGAGTTCGCTGAGAACCCACCTGAGGCACCACTTGTACCAATGAAACCCAAGCACACTGATCCCTACGTCTTCAAGGACAGGAACCCTGTGGCTATCATCCGTGCAGATGACCGCGTTGAAGGCATCAAGGAGGCCATTAGCCTCCTCGGTGGTATCACTCCCCTCATTGAAGGCGTTGAAGGTGATATCCTCATCAAGCCTAACTGCAACACGGATGATCCTTACCCGAGGGACACCCATCCTGACACAGTTAGAGCCATCGCGTCGATTCTCATCGAGGCAGGTGTAAGCCCTGATCAGGTCGTTGTGGGGGATATGTCAGGTAGAGGAAGGGGGCTTCCCACGCGGGCCACCATGGAGAATCTTGGCATAAAGGCTGTCGCAGATGAAATGGCGTTACGTATCAAATACTTCGAAGAGGAGCCTTGGGTTACCGTAAAGCCTAACGAAGCAACTTTCTGGCCCAAGGGCTTGAAGATACCAAAATCCATCTATGATGCTGAACGCATCATCTTCACGCCCATCCTCAGGAGTCACAATACGGCTACCTTCACATGCAGTATGAAGCTAGGGGTGGGGCTTATTGACGCCGAGGAGCGGGACTGGCTTCATGACGGCGTGGATTTCTACGGCAAGATGATGGATATTAACACCGCGTATCAGGTTGACCTAGTAGTCAGTGATGCACTCAAGATGAACACAGGGCTCAGGACTGACCCCGAGGATGAGGTGAGCCCCGGAGTCATCATCGCAAGCAACAACATGGTAGCCGCGGACGCGGTCTCTGTAGCGCTCATGCGCAAGTATGGCACCGTCAGGATAAAGGACAAGCCGACGCGGATGCACACCCAGTTCAAGGACGCCGAGAGACTGGGTCTCGGGAGCAGCGATCTCCGGAGGATGGATGTTGTGACCATGAATCTTGCCGGTGATCCCTCTTTCAGCGACCTTGTCAAGTTCCTGCAGGAAGAGTTAGCCTAGTAAACCAGCCCTTTCCAACCCCCGTCAGGGGTCTGGTACCTCACGCTCTTGGGCCAGTCTCTGGGAGTGTATATGGCGTCCACCATTTTTCCCTTCCATCGCTCAATGGCGGCCTCTTCGCCTTCCTCCTGTAGAACCTTAGCGAGTTCCCTTGTGCTGAGCCTCTGCCCTGTGATGCCTTCGCCGTCTTGTTGGGCCACAAAGACCCATGCATCGGTGAAGTGCTGTACCATGGACTCGTCGTCCGCGTACTTGTCCTTGACCTCATTGGGCATGTTCGCTGCTTCTTGAAGGGTTAGCTCGGTGGGCTTGAGTCTCATTCCGGGGGGTGACGCCACGTTTAGGCTGTTGACCGCGATGTTGCGTGGCTTGAGTTCAAGAGCGAGGCATTGAGTCAGTCCCTCCAACCCGTATTTGCTGGGGCAATACGCGATCTCTGCGACAAAGCCTGTCTCCGCTGACCTGCTTGTAACGTTGATAACGCTGCCTCCTCCCCTTTCCTCCATGGATGGATAGAACGCTTTAGCTAATGCGAAGGGGGCTCTCAGGTTCACCGCTAACGTTGTGTCCCAGTGCCGCATAGTCATCTCATCGATGGTTAGCCAAGGACTGGTGGCGGCGTTGTTAACGAGTACATCTAGGCCACCGAACGTGTCGATGGTCTCTTCATAGACCTTACTGATTCCTTTGTCGGTGGCGAGGTCTGCTCTTACCGTGAGTACCTCGGCTCCATGTTTCTTCATAGCTTTTTTGGCTGAGTTTAACTCGTTCTTACTTCGAGCCACGGAGATGATTCTCGCGCCCTCTGCGGCGTAGGAGATGGCCATGGCTCTTCCGAAGCCTCTGCCCGACCCTGTGACTAGAATATTTTTACCGTTGAGTCTCACCGCTCTTCCACCCGTTTAACGTTGCTTACTTGGCATAAAAGCCATATTCGCTTCCATCCAAGTCTAGTCTATGTCTGATATTCTAAGAGTTCAGGGCTTGGAGGCTAAGCAGGGGGAGAAGGTTCAAGGCTACTTGGAGATAGCTGAGCGCCCCGCTGGCAAGCACAGGATTCCAGTGATGCTCATCAACGGTACGGGCAGCGGCCCAACCGTGGTGATTAACGGCGGCGAACATGGAAGCGAGTACAATGGCCCCGCAGGGGCACTGGAGCTGATGAAGACAATAAAACCGGGTGACATAGACGGCAAGGTCATCATCGTGCCCATGGTGAACACTCTGGCGTTTGAGACAAGGTGGATGCATGGGAACCCCATCGACTACAGGGACCTCACGGGTTACTATGTCCCGGAGATTCCACGCGGCGGCTCAGGTCCACCAAAGATCACCTACTACGTGACAACGACGTTTTACAAGGAGGTGCTGAGTCAGGGTGACTACCGGATAAACCTCCACGGCGGTGACATCGAGGAGGACCTCCTCACAGGCACCATGTATAGACAGACAGGTGACGCGAAGAAAGATAAGCTGAATCTGGAGCTGTGTCGCGCCTTCGGTTGGGAATGGATAAGAGAGAGCCTCCCACGGAAGACCAGTAACCCCATGAAGTTCCCATTGACCGTTGGCACAGAGGCCGGTGGCATGGGCAGGTGTCAGAGCGACATTGTCTCTGAGGTTGTTCGTGGCTGCAGAAACGTGTTGATGCAGCTGGACCTGATGGAGGGAGAGCCAGTAATACCGCCGAAGGCTAAAGTGTATCACCCCTACCACCTGTACGCGGAGCACGGCGGCTTCTTCATCAGCAACGTCCGCTCAGGCGACATGGTAACTGAAGGCCAAGTGCTCGGCGTAATCAAAGACCTGTTCGGTGAGACCCTTGAGGAGATCGTAGTGCCGACGGATGGTGTCATCCACATGGTGACGAGTCCAGCAATCTGGCAGGGAGACGTTGTCTACGAGATAGGCAAAGACATCAGGGAGGTCTCCTAGCCAAATCTACCTTTGTTCAATGCTTTGAAACAGGTGTTCTAATGTATGGGATTATCTAGACGTACCTGTACGTTTAATCAGTGAATAGGATGTCGAGACTAGGTAAACATCGGATTCTGTATGGATTTATAGTGATTATTCTGGCCGCCGTTGTGGTGGGCTCCCAGTTACCTGCCGTATCCAACTGGTTCTCAGGGACCACGGCGAAGGAAGATGTACCCGTGCTCGATGACGCCGGCACCACGGCATCGACGGTCGAGGCTACCGTGGACGCGTGCAACGGCTTCGCCTTCGACCTCTTCGACAGGTACAGTATGGATGAAGGCAACGTCCTGTTCTCGCCGTACAGCATCTCGATGGCTCTCTCCATGACCTATGAGGGCGCCAGAGGCGAGACCGCGGAGGAGATGGAGGCCGTGTTCGGCTTCCTAGATGACCCCTTGGAGCGGCTGCCCTCCGTCGCTAGGATATACAACACATTGAACGAGGAGGGCCGCGAATATATGCTCCATACGGTGAACGCGCTGTGGATTCAGCAGGACTACCCGGTGCAGGAGGACTATGTGGACGCCATCGTCAACTTCTATGGCGGTGACGTCAATGCCCTAGACTTCATCACCGAGCCCGACGAGAGCCGGGTCACCATCAACGAGTGGGTGGAGGAGAGGACCTACGACAGGATCAAGGACCTGTTTCCCCCCGACTCCATAGACGCCGACGTGAGGCTGGTGCTAACGAACGCCATCTACTTCAAGGGAGACTGGCTCTACGAGTTCGACGAGGAGGCCACAAGTAAAGAGGAGTTCCACGTCACACCGTCCACGTCAGTCGAGGTGGACATGATGAACCTACACGACGAGACCTTCAACTACGCGGAGACCGACGAGCTCCAGATTCTAGAACTCCCCTACACCGGCGAGGACGTCTCGATGATCGTCCTGCTGCCCAAGAATGGGCTCATGGGCGATGTGAAGACTCAGCTGTCGGCGGAGAGACTCGATGAATGGGTCGAAATGATGGAGGGAACCGCGGTGAACGTCTACCTGCCGAGGTTCACTTTCGAGACCAAGTACTTCATGATGGAGGACCTAACGGAGATGGGTATGCCCACGGCGTTCACCGGCGCCGCGGACTTCAGCGGCATGACCGGGAATAGGGATCTGTTCATCGACAAAGTAATCCACCAGGCGTTCATAGAAGTAAACGAGCAGGGCACCGAGGCGGCGGCCGCGACGGGGGTCTCGATGAGGCTATCCGCGACGATTCCAGATGAGGTGTTCCGGGCGGACCATCCCTTCGTTTTCCTCATACGGGACATGGACACAGGTGTAATTCTGTTCATGGGAAGGGTCACGGACCCAAGCTGATCCCTCTTTCCCTCTTTTTATCTACAGTGATCCCGTTTTCAGCCACGATTAACCTGATGGAGCTTCCCGCACCACCTTGGGGGTGGTCAAAACGAAACCAGTAAGTGGAGCTGCCCATATGGATTAGTCGTGGAACTCGGGCATCACCTTCTCGGCGAATAGTTTGAGGTCGTTTAGGTCTCCTGATGCTAGTGTAGGTATCTGCATGACGAACTCGCTGATGCCTAGGTTCTGATACATCCTGATTCTTTCTATGCATTCATCTGGTGTGCCAATGAGGTGGTTCATGTAGGCTTCCCTGGTTAGCTCGTCTGGCTTGTACTTGGTGATCTGTTTCTTTACCTCTGACTTGTCCTCAGCGATGTGGAGGATATCCCCCATGGACATGGCTATCTCCGCTGGGTCTCTCCCCACCTTTTCGCAGTGTTTCTTGAGGAGTTCCTTGTACTCGATGAATATCTTGGGTGTTACGTAGACGGCGGGTGGCCAGTTCCAGATGTCGCCGTGCTCCGCTACTACTCTGAGGGTGAGTTTTCGGCCTCTCCCCCCGATGAGGATAGGTGGGTACGGCTTCTGGATGGGCTTCGGGTTGCATATGGCCTCTTTGATGCTGTAGTATTTGCCGTTGAAGCTGGGTCTTTCCTCGGTCCACATCTTTTTGCATATCTGAATGGTTTCCCGCATCTGCCTGATACGTGTTGAACGATGGCGGTACGGGACCCCATACATGGTGTACTCTTTCTCGTTGTAACCCGCACCTATCCCAAAGATGAGCCTCCCACCGCTGATGTGGTCCAATGTGGACGCCATCTTGGCTAGGAGTGACGGTGGCTGCCTGAAGCTGTTACAGAGGGTGAATGTGCCCAGCTTGACTCGCTTAGTCTCGACGGCGAGAGCTGAGAGGAGCGTCCAGCACTCTAGGTACGGGACATCGAGGTCGTATTCATCTCTCTCGGGGTAAGGTGTGTTGGGACGCGGGACGACGTGATCCGAGACGTATATGGAGTCATAGCCCAGTCGTTCACACTCAAGCGCTGCCTCCTTCACCATCTTATAGTCAGTGTACTGCCCTGGCTTGCCGTGGGGTATTGATACTCCGAACTTCAATGAGTAGCCTCCTCACATACCAATCTACTCAGCGGCTTCTCTGCCTTATCGGGGTTGATTATTTTATTGGTGAATTTCTCTTGGTATTTCTTCATTCTGGACCGCCTGCTGGTTTCTATTAGAGTGATTACAACATAAAAGCCCGTGGAAGAGGAGAAAAAACGCTGTGAATCAGCTAGGTATGCTATGTTAAGAAAAAAAATGGTTAGGGTGGACCTCGGTGGGTCCTGTTGATCTTTCCTAGTGGGTCGATGGGCATCTGAATGTCTACGTCTTGGCCTAGTGAAGGCATGTTTTCACGTATCTGTTGCCACTGGTTGAGGCGTTCCTGTACTTGGCTCTGAAGTGTCTCAATGTGTAGCTGTAGCCTTGTGCCGTTTACGTCTTCTTGCTCGATCCGCTCTGCCAGACGATTCATTTGTCTTCCAAAGCTCTCGGTTGACGACTTTAGCGCCATGTCAACTCCTTGACGCCCCTGTTCACTCACATGTGCACTGAGCTGTGTGAGCACACGGACATGGTTCATTGTTCTGTTGCCTAGAAGGGTGTCTAACTCCAAGGAGTCAGTCATGTTTCCTAGCGCCTGTGCCTCGAAAATATGATATTCATACCTCTGCCTGAGGCGTTCAAGGGTCGCTGTGTCGCTTCTGTTGCAGACTTCCTGTAGCTCGGCGAGCCTTTCCTCTGCTAGCTGTAATCGTTTCTCTGCCTCCCCGATCTGTCCTCTGGTCATGCGTGCTAGGGGAATCTCGATGTTGTTCTCTATGAATATCTCTAAGCCGTAGAATGGGTGGCCTGGAGCCCAGCTTGGGCTAGGTAACTCAAAGTCATCTGTCTCAGCGTACGCTACGGCTGTGGGTAACGCCGTTAACAGCAACGCTGTTAGGATGATAGCTGATTTTCTTGTCTTTTTCATATCTTTCACCTTTAGCATAGGGTTATTAAACGTATATATTGAGGAATATGATGGAACGTTTTGGAATACCTATTCCTGCATAGCTGATCGTTTGTTGAGACCGGGATGAAACCATCCGCTTCACGTGAGTTCGAATCCCACCCAGTGCGTTAAATATCTAATATTCCTGTATCATTTCATTGATGAATATGTTCAATCCTCTTGATGTTAAACCCGGAGAGAAACAGTTCGGGTACGTTGATGTAGTGGATAACCTCGCCGTCAACATCAAGATGCCATTCGGTGTAGTAAACGGCGTAAAGTCAGGTCCCACCCTCATTGTAACTGGTGGTCTCTACCCCACTGAGTACTGCGGCGTCGAGGCTGCTTCACGACTCTACCAGATGCTGGAGCCAGAGAAGCTGAGGGGCCGATTCATCAGTGTGCCCGTCATGAACATGCATAGCTTCCAGTGGCGTACAAGGTGGATGAACCTCCGAAGCACCGGCTCCACCCCCTACGACGGCAAGAACGTGAACAGCGTGATGCCCGGAGACCCAGACGGCACCCTCAGCGACAGAATAGCGTACACCCTATTTCAGGTCTTGAAGAAATGTGATTACCACGTGGACTTTAGGGGCGGCGACCTGCCTGAGAGTCATCTGGTCCACACCATCCAGCTCAGAGTAGACGCAGAGATCGACAACGTCACAGAGGAGATGGCCAAGGTTTTCGGGCTCGAATACGTGCTACCGGGCACCCCCAAGATCGGTCACACAAGCCCGGGCACCATGATCCATGAGGCGGTGCAGGCGGGCGTAGCCAGCATTATAAGCGAGGCGGGCCTCGGGTACAGGACCCAGCCCCTTGAAGAGTTCATCATGAACCACGTGGACGGCACCCTCAACCTCCTCAAACACTACGACATGATTGATGGAGACCCAGTTAAACCCAAGAACCAGCGATACCTCGACATGGAGTGGGTAGGAGTAGCCGCACCAGAGGCAGGCGTATTCCATGCCATTGCTGACTACGGCGACATACTCACCGATGGTCAGCTCATAGGCAAGATTACCGACCTTGACGGCTCTACACTAGCGGAGATAACAAGCCCGATAGACGGCGTGGTCCACACCATGTATCCGGCACGCCTCGTCTTCCCCGGAGACCGTCTCTATACTCTCCTACGTATAGACGAACCCACCGGCTGGTAGCTACTTTTCTATCCTCTTGCAGTGGACTCTGAACCGCCACTTGATGGTGGTCTTCCCATGTTTATTGATATACTTGATGGCTTTCTTACCGAAAATGAAGCCAATCGCCAGCCCTACCACACCATAATTATTCAGGAACTCGATGAACTCCTCGCCAAGCCCCTTCTTCACAGGCTCAGCGGCTGGAGTCTTAGGCTTCGGCTCCAAAGAGTTCCTGATCCTTCGTAACTCCTCAAGCATCTCTTCCTGAGACATCACATCCACATGAGAATCACTGATGAGAACGCGAATATTCATCCTCTAAGGGTACGCGTACGCGACCTCGAAGCTCTCATATGGGTTCTCGATGTTTTGTGAGAAGAAATTCTGGGTACCCATATTGGAGCCATCCCATTCGGTGACGTAAAGATCAGCTTCAGGGAGATTGTTCACGGTTGAGATCACCATCAGAGGCGTTGTTGCGGCGGGGTTACCCCTGACTTGAACCCAGTCCTGCAACCCAACACTCGAGCCATAAGTCGTCCATGTGCCCGAAGGAGCTGGACTCCATGAGATACCGTTCCAAGTCTTGTAGCTCAGTAAAGTCACAGGGTGATCCGCGCCAGCCACTAGGAACTTTCCGTTCAGGGTGTGCTCCCAGTCACCATCAAAACATCTCTTCAAATCTGTCCTTAATTTGTCATCAAGCTCGGTCGCGGTAGCCCAACTGGAGCCATCCCAGTACCTCGCGTACAGCTTGTGGTTTGAGTCTAAGCTCAGTAACATCAGTTTATCCGAGCCACTGTACATGTGATTACGGAGAACAACCCAGTAAATATCTCCAAGCCTGCTTGTCGCAGGATCCATTGCCATGCTTTGGGTTGTGCTCCACTGGTTCGCTGGAAGAGTTGAGTCGTATGTCGCCCACCTAATGGATGTGCCTGCCCCAACGGTCACCATCAGCTCGCCGCTGCTAAACTCGTACTCAAGCTCACCTGTCTCATAATCCGGCTCAGAGACAAAGTTAGAAGCATCAGTTATCTCATGGGGCGCACTCCAAGCTGAGCCATCCCAGGTCCAGCAGAATGCATGACCGTCATCCCTTATCCCCAATAAAGCCACCTCGTCTTCTCCAGGTTTGCCAGTCATCATGACCTGCCTGAACTCGTTGTTAACACCCGATTCATCATCCCCAATGTACATTGTCGAACTCCAAGTTCGGGGTGATGTACCGCTGAGAATCTTATACTGTAAGTCGTGGCTCCCATCAGCGTCCTCGTTGTTTATCACGACGATACCATCACCGCTGACGCCCTCAAACGCGATATCAAATGGTCTATCAGTGAAAGCAGGCATGTTTGCCCAGGCTCTACCTAGGTTTTCTATATCCCAACCAAAGCCTCTGGACTTGAACCCGTAAACATAGTTTTGACTGTTTATGACTAGCATCACTCTCTCATCAGTTATTACAGGGTTAAACGCAGTGTGAACGGCCTGCCCATCTGTCAGCGTCTCACTGATCTGTAGTTCACTGCTCCAAGCAGTATCATAGAAACGATAGTTAGGGTACTTTGGACCGCTGACGCTCTCTGAGACATAGCCCAAAAAAATAGTGGGGGGCACCGAGGTTCCGCCACCGCTGAAATATAGGCTCTGGATGGTAGCGTTTGACGCGTCCCTAACCAGTATGAGGAAGACGTTAAGCTCAGTGACGAGTGACGGGTTCTGAAACACAAACTCCTTCATCCATATCTCACCCGCGAGCAATTGGGTAGAAGTAGCATACCTGATCATATCACTGCCATTAGCATCATAAGTGATAATATCCCCAGACATACCGAGCGCCTGAACCTCGACGTATGCCGTTTGGGGACTCGACGCGATATTCTGTAGCTCAATAGTAAAGTCCACCCTCTGATTACCCGAGTAAGTAAAAGTACTCTGCAAGACATCAAACGGAGCGTCAACAATCTCCCTAAATTCTACTGTAGCCTCCTGTTGTAAGTTACCAAAAACGAACGCCGATGTGACAGTAATGACTACAGTTAGGACTATAGACAGCAGTAACGCCTTGATGTTTATTTTTGGGCTCAATGCTCTCTCCTGGGTTCTCGACTGATATGATATAATGATACCTTATCACGGTTTCCAGTTACTCAATGTATACATATGTTAACTGTTGAGTTAACCAACTTCATCTCCATGAAACAACCACAAAAAATTTACATAAAATGATAAAAACACTCGAAATAAAGGAGGATAATTTAACTATTTACGTTTATGGTATCGGTATCTCTCAACGTAAAGATCGATCTTTCCGTCATCAAGGACATCGAACTCGATGGGAGTCTTGATACCATTCATGTAGGTGTAGAACATCGTGGACTCCAGCAAGGGGTCCTCAGGGATCAACGGCGTAACGGAGTCCACGAATGGATTCCGTGACCTCAGGTAAAGCATCCCTCTCTTGTTCTCCACTTGAACCCTTTCGATGCCCTTGAATATCTCGTAGTCACCCGAAAGCATGGCGAGTTTCTGTTTCACCTTAAGACTAGGCACCGCTTTCATGGGATCAAGGTCGAGAAGACTCGCGTAGATGCCTCCGGAGATATCATCCCATGGGGGAGCAGCTGAGTTAGCCATCATTATCACACCTGCGTTAAGCTCGGGAATGAAGCTCATGTTAGCCGTGGAGACAAGGATGCTTCCACCATGGCTAACCATCTTGTAGCCGTGGAAATCCTCCGTGACCCCCAGCCCATAACCATACCAGTATGCACCATACAGGTTATCGAACCGTTTCGTGTGGGGCGTCTGCATCTTGGTAAAGCTGTCAACGCTAGCCAGCGTACCTCCCTCGTATTCGCCTTTGTTAATCTGAGCATTCAGGTACTGTGTCATCTCGTTGACGCTGCTAGCGATGCCCCCCGCAGCGGCGATGAAGCTGAACTCAAGGTTATCCTCAGGGTTAGGGTAAGGGAACCTACTAGCCTCTACACTTCCATCAGGTTTCTTCCAGTGAGGCACGATATGGTCGGTGTCTGCGTTAAAATCAGCGGTGTTCATGGTGCTTCGCTTCATCCCGAGGGGGTCAAGAATCCTCTTCTTGATGTAGTGGTGGAAAGGCGTGTCGCTGAGCCTCTGAACTATATCCCCTAGCATTCTCCACGCAGCGTTATGGTAAAAGAACCTCTTACCGGGCTCCGCTGCTATCTCATCCTGCCCATCGTTGACCAGCCTGTAAAAGTCCTCAGCGGATCCCCAAGGAATCCCTGTGTCCGCACCCACGCCCCGATACAGAGCCACACTGCTCGATGCAAGGCTCGGGAGACCGCTGCTATGGGTGAGGAAGTGATGAATAGTGATGGGCTTACCTGGGAGCCCAAGCTCGAAGGGAATGTAATCACTCACAGGATCATCCACACTGAGCTTACCCTCCTCCTCCAACTGCATGATCGCGATAGCCACGAAGCTCTTCGTAATGCTCCCGATACCGTAAAGGGTGTCAGGTGTAGCAGGAAGGTTCCTCGCAGGGTCTCTAGCTCCGAATCCCCCAGAGTAGATGGTCTCACCGTCTTTAACCACGGCGACGCTCATACCCGGTATCTTGAACTCTTGCATATACTTGGGCACGATGTACCCAATCCAATCACGTATGCCCGACAAATCGATCAATGAAAATGACTCAATTCACGTATAAAACATCCAACTAAAAAACAAGAACATACTTGAATGCCTTCAAGGCATCGTTATCGCTGGGTTCCTCTACTCCATCATCACAGACAGTAAGAATAAGGTCCATTCCCGAGATAGTCCTGACCCTTATAGCGTCAGCCACTCAGTCCTCGCCTCCAAACACGATACACACGTTGGTGCCTGTCAGATCGCTGGTCTCCATGAACTCCATTCGATCCTCTAAAATGACGTTTAAATAAGAATTCCAGAGGAAAACCTCTGTTTAGGACGGTTTTCTGAGGGTCTCAGGGACCTTGAACATGAGTAAAGGTGTTCTTATCAAAGAGTCCACTGCGAGAGGAACAAGGAAGGTCAACGCAGGCAATCCACTGTCATACAGATATGCGCCAAGTATAGGTGCAAAAATCCTGATTAAAGCGCTAAAAGTATTGGTTATCCCGAGCCATCGCCCCCTCTGATGAGCTGGAACAAGCTCCACCTGAATAGTCTCATAGGCGCTACTGCTCATACCAAGTCCCCTGAAGAACCATCCCACAAGAAGCCATGAAGGATGAGGGGCGAATACAATGATCAGTATCCATATCCAAAGTGCTGGTCTCGTAATGATGAATGCATACTTCCTTCCCTTGACATCCGCCAGCCTGTTACTAGGAAGTGAGAACACAATTGCGGCAACCGTTGAGATAGTTGTCATGAGACCCACCGTGAAAGCATCCGCTCCCTTCACGTCAACACACCAGATAATAGTAAACGTCTGCATAGTAGACCAGACAAGAGAGCCGCATCCACCGACAAAGATCCAAGGAATCAGTCCCTTTTTATCTTTGAAGACCTCCCTGAAATCCTTCAAAAAGTTCACTTTACCTACCCTGATTGAAGGTTCCACGTCCATGAGCTTCCAGTAGACATAACCGTATAGAATCGTTAGTCCTATCAGTCTGAAATAATAGAGAGGCCTGATGCCTTCAACGCTTAAACCCCCGAAATACTCGATCAACATCGCCGCAGGGATCGGGCTGAGCAAGCCAAGAATCTGAGCAGTTATCATGCGAAGTCCCATCCCCGTTGCTCTATCTGTGTCAAGTAAACTGTTACTAATCATCACGTTCTGGCTTCTGAACATCAAAGCCATGGTGAAAGGGTTCAGTACCATGGCGAGAAGAATCCACACCCAGTTCTGGGCGAAGGCATACAAAGCGATCATCAAGATCTGGATGGCCATCCCAATCCCCATCACGTGTTTCAGGTTGTACCTGTCGCTGACCCAACCGGCGGGCATACTGATTATCATGCTTACAAGGGCACTTACGCTTGAGAGGTATCCTAGAATCTGGTTGCTTGCTCCAAGCTCCTTTGTATAGTAGCTGGTGTAGCTTGAAGTGAAGTTCATGAGGAAGTTTGCGCCACCGCTACGCACAAGCATCATGCGGTAGTTATGGTTCTGACGCGCGAGGAAGGCTTTGACGCCTGTTACTCTATTTTTTAGCCCCGCCCCCGTCTTCCCCCTTTAGAATCACCATCTTATCATTGGTCATCAATAAAAAGGTGGATGATCATTTTGCGCCCAATCGTTATATCCAACGATGCTGATAGTGGGCATATGCCAGGAAAAGTAAAAGTCATCGTCATAAGTCAGGAAGGACACTGTGACGCGGGACACAAAGTAGGAGACGAGATAATCTTTGACTGGGACTCCCACGAGGTCACAGGAAGACTATGCCTCCACGCGCTATACTCGGCTTTGCCCAAGATCTATGCTCTAGCACAGGGCGGTAACGTAGCGTATGCCACCGCCGAGGACGGCTCAAAGGTAGCTAGACATGCGTGCCCTGACGGATACAATCCCTTGATCCTTGAACTCAAACGAGTAGACTAGTCAGGCCTAACCTTATCTTTTACCAGCCACCAAAGCAGGAAGATGTCAATGAAGGCGATCACCATGTTCACGCCTACAGGGACATGATACCCAAAGTTATCGTATAGCATTCCTCCGATGAGTGGAGCCGGCAAAGCTACTAGACCCCTGAACGTGGAGTAGCCACCAATCGATTGAGCTCGCTCCTCAGGATTCACGTTATTTGCTATCCACGCCTGTTCCGCTGGTCCCCAGAAAGCAGCGCCGACACCCATCAACATGTTCGCGATTAGAACCACGATGAAGCTCTGGTTAATGAGCAGCAACCCCAATAGGATGGTGCTTATCCCTTGGCTGATAATTAGACACTTGACATATCCTATCTTATCCACGTATTTTCCCAAGCTTATCTGGAAAACCGCCATACACAGGTTGTTCACCGTGAGAAGAACCCCAAGCATGCTGGGAGTGAACCCGTAGCTCTCGGTAAGCATCCCGTTTATGAGCCCCCAGCCGAGGCTAAACGCAAAGAGGTCCACAGACATGGCAATATAGTAGCCCCACATGTAACGCGGAGGCTTGAAAGTCTCGATTAAAGTTCCGAATGCCTGTCGCACAGAGTAGCCTTTTCCACTGGATACCTTGGTCTCCCCGATCTTCCATGTAGTGACTATCAGCGTAAGAGTGGCAAAAAACGTGGAAATACCATACGCGGCTCTGTAACCATAGAGGTCAGTGATGTAGCCGCTGCTAATGGTCCCTATCATCCCCGTGATCATGTACGCGCTGCCAATGACACTGTAGAGGTACCCGATGTTATCTGAATCAGTGGACTCAGCGATAGTTGACTGCCAGACAGGCATGAATGCGGCGTTCAATCCCACAAGAACCATGCCGACCGAGAGCAAAACCCATGACTGAGCGAACAGGAAGCAGAAACACGCAGCCACAACAAGGCCGTCCCTTAAAACTAGGAACCTTTTTCTTCCGTATCTGTCAGACGCTGCTCCGATAATAGGCTGAATAACTATACGGCTGAACTCGGTTAGACTGCTGAGCGCCCCTATGCTCGTCATGGGGAGCCCCAGACTCAGCGCGAAGGGCTGCCAGATAACCCATCTGATGTTATCCCTGATGCCACGGAAGGCTGTCGCTAGGATGAAGTAAGCTATCTGCTTCTCTTTCCTCAGCCACTCCAATGTATTCATGGATAAGCTTCACGGGCAATGAAGAGCATCGGTCTCCCATTAAAACATAGCTGAGAAACAATAATGAGAAAGTTGTATCGGTTCTGTTACCAGTAAGAATCTGTTATTCTTTTACCCATATCCCTTTCCGGGTTTGCTTCAACTGCTCTGCAGGAAGCTTCAACTGCGTCAAGGCTGGTACCGTGTTTTCTTAGAATCTCTGCTCCAATATGCAAGAAATGCTCTGCGCTGTCACTGCCAACTAGGAAGGGTTTGACCATAGTTCATGCATGAGTCATGGCTATTTCAATCATGCTAGATGTTTTAAACCGATGAAGCTCATCAAAAAGGAACATCATGGTTACACAGGCAGACATCGATGAGTTCGGTGAACTCTGGTCACTAATGTACATCGTCTTCGCAGAGGAGATGGTAGACAGCTTCGGCGACGAAGGTAAACAAGCCCTAATCAGGGCAGTGCAGGCTTACGGTAAAGCCCGTGGGTTAAGATTAAGGAAACGCCACGAGGAGGAAGGACGCCCAATAAACCTGCGGTCACTATTCGAACACTACGATCTACCGGGGATATCCGGCACCGAGAAAACACGTACAAAGTTCACGGATAACCAACTTGTATCTTTCACATACAAGTGCCCTTATGAGCAGATCTGGCGATCAAGAGGAAAAGTAGAACTCGGCCTAGTTTACTGTCAATACTTCCATCACGCCTTCTGGCAATCATACAGACCAGACCTGGATGTACAGTTACCAGAGATACTGACCCAAGAAGACCCTCACTGCAAGTTCGTCGTGACGCAGCCCGAGGACTAAGCGGAAACGCTTAACTCTCTTAATCTTTCTTCTAGTCGTTTCTGTTTTTCTTGCAGATACCTGTATCTCTCCATTGCATTGTTGAATCGCTCCATCTTTTCCCTGAATTCCTCGTTCACGTTTAACTTGTCTCTATCGGCACAGGTCACTGACATGGAGAAGTCATTTTCAAATTTTTGTTATATGGTAATTGATGTTGTGACGTGTACACACATCTAGCGTTTCTTTCATGAGCACCGATACACCGAATTCAAGATTCAGCTAAGGGGGCCTCAATGTCACTTATCTCTAAGTAGACATCTCGAAGCTTGCTCAAGTCCTTGATTTTTTCAGATACTTCCAGGAACTCCATCTGGAAGCACTCAGTGGCGAGTGTCATAACGGAAAAAATAGTCGTGGTGGTCTATATTTTCAAGGATGTATCAAAACCAACATACATAGAACCGATTTTAATACACTACATATTCAAATTAGCTTGCATAACATATGATTTACAGGGGTTAATTTAGGTTGAAAGAGGACGAAAAACTGGAGGAGGTCGCTGAACGACTCAAGCGTCTCTTCAAGAAACAGAGTGACGTTGACGAAAGAATAACGAATATCGAGAAAGCTCTGCGAAAAAAGACCGAGAAATAATCTTAGGAACCT
>JAOZHP010000024.1 GCA_026014815.1 Candidatus Bathyarchaeota archaeon | reverse complement strand
TTCATAAGATAACATAACTTCATAAAAAGAACCTAACTCGTAATTGATAATAGCCTTTGTCGCCATATCGTTTATCATAAGAAAAGGATCTTCAACAACTTCAGTCGTTTTTAATAGTTTTTGAAATTCTAAAGTATCAATTTTATATTGTTGTTCAGTGTATTCAACTTCCTCTGAAGCAAGCAATGGAAAATATGTACTCATGCGTTTTTTTTCTTCAGGGGATGTTAAACCATATTTTTTATAAAGAAATAACTTAATGTCGTTTTTTTCAACATTTTGGGATAACATCACTACCATTTTTCTGGGATTTAAAAATCCTATGTTATTTATTACAAATGTTATAAAAAACATAATGGACACACAAAATAAGAATATACATAATATACCATAATGAGGACCGGAGAATAATTTTCTGATATTCAAATTATAGGCTGGGACTATGTCTACATTATAAGATAAAGTAAAATATGCCAATAAAGAGGTCACCATAGAAAAGATAATGAAAGAAGAAAATAAAATAAGATCTACATTATAAAGGAGAAATTTGAATTTATTTAAAGGATATTTACTATATACTAACTCATAGAAAACAAATACGGCTGCTATAAAAACACCAAAAAAGGTAATTTCCATATTAAATAAATTGCCATAAATTTCATTCATATTAGCTAGCCTCATTTAATATACCTTTAAAATCCGAATCATTCCAATATACATCAAAATCTGCATCTTTCTTAGCCATCTCTACGTACAACTCGTCCAATTCAATAGCCTTTTTCAAATCTGACAACATTAACTCCTTGTTCCCAAGTAAAGCATTGTAACAACCCCTATTGAAGTACGCAACAGCAAAATTTGGATCTAGTTTTAAAATTCTATTACATAACTCAATTGCCTCCTTGTTTTTTCCTTGTTTCGATAAAGCTGTACTCTTCATATTCAATAGAGAAAGGTCGTTAGGAAAGATGGATAATATTTCATCCAATATCATAACTGCTTCTTCATATTGGCGAAGATTCAAGAAAACAGTCGATTTGTATAGCAATATCTCAGGATCATTTGGTTTTAATACTAGAGCCTTTTCTAGCATCTCTAATGATTCAGTTTGTCGGTCCAGCGCCAAGTGACATATCCCAGAAAATAAATAGGGTACAAAATAATCCGGCCTAAGTGCAATTACCTTTGACATAGACTGAATTGAATCAGCAAATTTTTCGGTAAAGTATTGTGCCCTCCCAAGGTTTTCCCAGGCAACTCCATATTCAGGCATTACCTTAACTGCTTTTTCGAGGGATTCAATAGCTTCATCCATTTTTCCCAAATGAATCAGAGAAGCCCCAATACGCTCTAAAGGATGGGCAGACCCACTACGAATATCAGACCATTTCTTAAAACACGAGAGTGCATCTTCGTATTGTTTTGACTCAAAAAAGGCTCTTCCTTTGTTTGCCCACAATAATTCAAAATCTGGGTTTAAAGCTAGTCCTTGATCAAATTTTATTTGGGCTGAGTCATACTCTCCTTTCCTAACAAGCCCCACCCCTTGAATGTTATAATCTATTTCATCAGTTAGAATGAAATCAATTCCTAGGATTGATAATTTCGTCTTATAATCTTGAATCTTTTCTCTTAGAAGTTCTGGTCCTTTATCATCCGTAAAAACGACTTGCATCAAATAGCCTGAACCTGTTAAGTTATTGATAACTCTGAATCTGAAGGAGTTTGGACTATTAGAGTAAAATTTTTCATTAATTTCTTTTATTGAGAATTCTATTACTGTCGTCCATTTTCCTGCTTGTTCTGGTTTTGGTTTGACACGTGCCCCATAAAGCAATTCTTGAGGTTTTGACTCTCCAATATCCGTCTTTTCTTGATCAAATCGAACATCAAGCTGATACTCTTCGACATCACGTAGCATAATTTCAGTCAGTTTATTTTGGATATTATGAACTGGGTGACCTTTCATCCCAAATTGTATTTTCTCAACTCCTTTTGAAAGTGCATAATGTTTCAGATACATAATATCAAACTCATCACCACCAAAAGAAACAACATTATCTTGTTCCACCAAAATTGATCGGTCAATCAAATCAGATAAGATTAGATGGTGAAAGTTATTTTTCTCGGTAATTTCATTAAAATCAATTGACTCGATGTTATCAAGGGTTAGCAGTCTAGCTAAGTTTCTCTTAGACATATCGGGGTATTCAAGAACAGATAAAATTGCTTTGATACTCTCAATTTGCCAGATTGAACGAATTTTATTTGCTACATCATGATGTCCACTTTTTCTTAACCTATCTAGCTCAACAAGAACAGAATCAAGAACATTGACATCTAAAACGATTTTATCTAATCTATTTTCGATATAATTTTTGTACATAAAATGAGACAATAATTTTACTTCATACGGATTTCCATTAGTAATTGTATGAATTTCGTTAATACTTGACCTAGAAACAAGCTTTTTTTCATGTTCGTCTAAAGGATTTAAGATACATTCCTTTGTCTCATCTACTGACTTGAAGTGATCAATAGATATTCGTTTGAATGATCGAGGGAGTGGAGAAAATACTTCATTCATATCTGGAAACATTTTATCAGTTCCGCAAAAAACCAAAATATACCCTTCAATGTCGGTAAAGATATTACGGAATATTTGTAAAAGTGATCGATTATTTGCCAATAGATCGCATTCATCTAACATTACAACAATGGTTTTCAAATCATGTTTTGATACTTCTTTGTATATCTCAGTAAAATCGTGCATCAATACTTTTTGAGAGTACGATGTTTTCTTTCCTTTTTTAAAGCCAATATATGCATTGGAGAATAATAGCGGTAATCGGATTTCAGCATCTAATGAATCAATGACTTTTCTAAATAATTGATAAGATTTGCCTGTTAAACCATCATACACGCCTTTCTCAGCTGCTTCTGTTATGAGATGGTCGAATAATTCTTTGAATAATAGAATTTCATTGGAGACTATCCCCTCATTTAACGCCAGTTTTATACATAAACAGTCTTTGTTCTCGGCTATGTGCTGAATCATATTCAAAACACTGGTTTTTCCGACTGCTCTTTTCCCTATGACCGCCAAATTGTAATAAATGGGTATTGGTTGAAACGAAAGATCAAGATAGTATTCAATTTCGCTTAATTCCTCTTTCCTGCCAGCAAATATGGAGGGATCTTTGACAGGACGACCAAAATCATAAGGATTTAGATAACTCATATACAGTATCGTTAGAAGAATGGCTATTAGAAGTTTACACTCATATAAAATAAACTAGTTATCATAGTAAAATTCTAGAATCAGCCACATATAAATAAAATATTTATATTACATTAAAACTAATATCTTTTGATTATTATGAGTTTTTCAAAAGAAAAAAAAGACAAAGTATGGAATAAAGGAACCAAAGCGGCAGGAGACGATGGATCTCAATGGAGAAAAGGCCAATGCGGTGCATGGATTTATTATGCCAGTTACGGAAAACAGTCAGACTATGGATGGCAAATTGACCACATAAAACCAAAATCAAGGGCTGGTTCAGATGACCTTTCAAACCTTAGACCACTACATTGGGAAAACAATCAAAGGAAAGCTGATGGCAATCTAAAATGCGCAGTAACCTCTTCAGGGTCAAAGAATGTGAAGAAAAAATAAATTATTTCAACTATTCTCCTATCACTGACCTGAGTGCCTCCCTTCAGGCCGGGTAGATATCGTACACATCGAACTCCCCCGGGTCCACCCACGCCACCCGGCAGTGCTCACCAAGCCTAAACACACCAGACACCACCGAGGAGTACACTGTTCGATTAATTAATTAAAAAACCATATGAGGAGGATGATTATCAGCAACACTACAATTACAATAGCCCATTTTAGCCAGTCGCCTATCGATATTCCGTCATCTGGGCGATCTGATTCCTCATCCAGATTAAATGTAGTATCCGCGTCTCCGACGTTTACTCTGATATCGATGTCCTCTTCGTTCATGTAGCTTGGTGTACGTAAAGTCACTGTGTATGTTCCATCGAGATTATCCTCGATATCACTCACAAACTCGCCTCTGGTAGCCGTGAGGGAAATGTAGTCCGCGTAACCTGGGCCTAGGAAGTTATCATAGGGGTCTTTCGGGGTCACTGTCACGGTGTAATATGAGCGCAGCTCAGCGTCAACGACCTCATCAAAGAAGACTCCTATCTGAATGTTATTGGGTTTGACTCCGACTTCGACGTATCTCTGGGACATGCTTTCCCTCGTATAAGAGATACCAGTAGGCGTGATACCGTTCGCAGAGAAAGAGAATGTATAGATTCCCTCAGTCGTAGTTACATCATAGGTGTTGGTGTAGACTCCGTCATCAGCGTTCTCGTCACCATGAGTACCATCATCATACAACTCCAGAGAGGCCTGGCTCGCCGTTGATGGAAAGTCGACCCCCTCCGCCATTAACGCCATGGATTTTCTATATACATCGCTTAACTGTTCACCATCAACCTCGAGGGGCATCATGGCCAGCTCGGCTTCGGTTACTGGATTATCCGCGTACCAATTTCCTAAACCCGCGTCAGGCTTTTGGACAAGGACATATACCTTTGAACCTGTCAATGGAACAGTGTTTCCCGTCACCGTAGCTCTTATCTGGATCGAGTCGCCTGTCTGGTGTATCTCCTTGTCGAGGAGAGACTCCATTTTCAAGGTAGACTCTGTTATCACACCGTAACTGTATTCCGCTGACCCCGAGAAATCACCGTAGACTGATATCTCCCATTCCCCGGGTCTATTCTTTAGGAAACTGCCCTTGATGAAGTAGATCTGGTACGTTCCCCTTGATACATAGCTTACATCATTATTCCCAGCCGCAACTGTTGGGTCAATGAGCTCATCATCAGGTGTGATTAACGAGAACTGTAACGACGATACTTGTGCATCCGCCGAGGAGAGGGTGAACGCGACTTTGTTATCGTACTCAGTGATATTGACGAAATGAGTCTTCTCCTCTCCCCCATTAATCATAACAATTGGGTCAACCGGTGCTTCAAGACCCATCCCCTGTACGAATACTTCTTGGAAAGCAGGTACGAGGTTCTCATTCGACATATCCGTTGCATTGTAAGACCCTATACCAATTCCGCCTGCCCCTGTCTCAGTAGCGATATGTTGTAAGAGAATATGGTCAACATCCTTGGCCTTTCCGTATCCGATGGTGTAAACTTTGATGTTTTTATCCTTGATACCATCGAGAATGGTATCAAAATATGCTTGAACATCAAGTCTATCAGTATAAGAAGCATAATAGTCTGTTAGGCTTGTTGGACAAGTGTGGTATCCATCAGTGAAGAGCACGATTGTCTTGTTTTCTGCCGGGTTGGTTAGCATGTTGTTGGCTGATATTAATCCCTCTGCCATCGGAGTTCCGCTACTAGCGGTCATCGCGTCGATTTTGTTCTGAGCATCTGTACGTGTCGTAGCGTTGATCTTTGTCAGCGGATAAACGATTTCTGAGTCTGGGTGTGTTACATGTGGGTGATCAGGAAATGACACTACGCCGAAGGTTGCCTGATCCGGATAAAAATCGTATAACAGGTCTAAGAAGAAAGTTGATCCTTCCTGTGCCTTGTATAACCTAGTATCCGCATCTGGAACATCGCTTGTTCCTGACATATCCCAGTCCATGCTACCAGAGGAGTCAAGAGTCAAGACCACGGAATGCCTTTTTGGCACTAACTCAGTGGCGTTGAGAGATGGGGTAACAACAAGAGAGTACATCTGCGGCGGGTAAGGTAAAGCTGATGCGTTCACCTTTATAGTCCACAACCCAGTTGCAGGGTTTGCGATGCGTACCTGCTCTACGTTATTCAAATCATCAACACCGTTTCCAGCGGCGTTTCCCGGGTTAGTGGGATCTAAGACCCATGGATGAAAAACGCTGCCAGTTGAATCAAATACAGTGAGGTCTAGGTCATTTTCAAGGTCTCTCAAGGCGCTATTTGGCACACCTGGTGCGTCATCCCAAGCAATAGTGACTCTCAACTCAGGTATTCCAAGAGGTATCGCCAAGGAATAGTAGTCAGCATCAACCTCCCCGACCATGGAAATGCTTTCCTCGAATAATCTGGGGTTTTCCATGGTGTCATCTCTGATCAAATCAACACCGGCAGTAGCGTTCACCAGCCCCCATCCGTTAACATAATCAGGACCATCGTTTGTAACGGCTCCATTACCACTCCTGTCTAAATCAACAGCGGTGTGAACAAGAATAGCCTTCCAAGTTGATGGTAAAGGATCATAAGTATGAGTATTTCTAAAATCCTGAAGCATCAAAGCAACACTACCGGAAACAGCGGGTGTCGCCATAGAGGTTCCAGACATTCCATAATATCTTCCTCCAGGCACGATAGTTGACCAAATAGAAGTATCCTCGCCGCTATTCGCGTCCCAATTAGGATCAAACGTTGAAAAGTAAGTGTTATTTTGACCTCCTGCTGCCACTACATCTGGTCTAATTCTACCATCATCTGTCGGCCCCCAACTGCTGAAGACCATGATAGCGTTATCGTCTGAATCTACCGCACCCACAACAATACTGTTTTTTGCCGTGGCTGGTGTACCAGTAGTATTAGTACCAGCCCCACAACCCCAAACGTTACCATTTGCACCCGTCCTTTCATTACCAGCACACCATACCAGAGGATAAGGAACCCCTAAACTACCTCGAACGATACTATCAATTGATTGTGAAGTTGACTCATAATCACCTAACCATATGCAATTACCAGGATAGTTATTGTAGATGTTTATTGCAGTTGAACTTGAAACAAAATCTGAATCAAAACTTCGTATTGACTCGTTTAAATCGGTCTCAATATCCATTATGCTATTATAAAATAGATTCGCGCCCCAGGTTTGATCAATATGATATGAAATTATGGAAACATTCGTGGCCATTCCCCTATACAACCCACCACTTAGGGCTCCATCTCCTCCAAGAGTGCCTGCAACATGAGTTGAGTGATTTGTAACTGGACTTCCAATATCAGCTGTTCCTATCGTAACTCGACCACCAAAATCAGGATGTGTCCCATTGATTATCCCCCCTCCATCATAAACAGTTACAATGACTCCTGTGCCATCAAGACCGTATGGTGGATCTTGTAACACGTTCACTCCAATTACTTCTCTTGAATGATCATTTGCATCAGTAAGGGGCGGTGGAATCTGCTCTATCCACTGCACTATGTCTTCTTTTGCTAGCTCAACAATCCTCTCTTTTGGGAGTGAAACAACAATAGCGCTAATTGTTTTGATATTTCCTATATATACTCCATCATACCTATCAATAATGGACTTGGCTTCATTCAATTCAATGTCTTTAAAGTAGTTAACAATAATAGTTACATTTCCATCGTCACTTATCCCCCATTCACCAAAAGAATCTTGACGAATGTAAGGGGATATTTTGTCATCATTGAGAATTTCCCCAACCCATCTGATAAATGGTAGATCAGTAATTTCGTTTATACTGTCCTTAGGAATTGAAGAAAACCAACCATTTACATGTATATGTGCTAGCAAAGTTACACCATATTTCTCTAAAACGGCTCGTTCTTCCATGGTTGGGTCGTGACCAAAGTTGAGAAGTACATGAACCCTCTCTTGCGGCATCACTTCGATATTCTCTTTCGTACCGGGGCCAACCCCAATCGTGGGGATAAAGTATCTTGACTTCAGGTATATAGCGGTGGACTCGGTCTTTGTAGTATCAATTGGTGAAAAGATGCCTGAACCAGTGACATTGGCCCAGACGTAGTTATTCACGGTGTCTACCCCTGAATCAGCGACGGGGTACCACGCAAATATGTTTTCAACAAAGGAATGCACCTCAAGGGCTTCCTCATATACTTTGTCATCATAGCTGATCTTGATCAAGGCCCATTGGATCTCGTCGCTAATTTCGACCTTCACCGGATTGAGTACACCGTCGATAACACTGTCCTCCGGCGCCTCAACGATAACAATATCGAACGGTTGACCGCTGCTTACAGTAACCTCTGTGTTCAATAACAAGTTTGTATAGCTAGAAACACCCGACTCAACGTCACATACATCACCCTTACCATCACCATCACTATCCCTCTGACCCGGGTTAGGGCTAAATGGACAGTTATCAGAAACATCACCAACACCATCTCCATCACTATCTTTCTGATCAGGATTCGAAATACCTGGGCTATTATCCTCTATATCAATAATACCGTCCCCATCACGATCAGGATATTTCTCCCCAATAGTTATGCCATATATCTGCAGAGACGAAAATAAGATGATCAGGGACAAAACAGAGGTCCCCATTATCTTCCTAGATCGAGTTGAAAAAACATTTCTAAAACTTTCCCGAACAACCAATGCTCGGGTGGATAAACTACGCGCGCACAACATTTACCACCCACTAACAATTAATTCAAATAAATATGTTATATAAATACCCAACTAATAAAAATCGGGTACCAATGCTTCATTAATCATCTAGCCAAGGACCTTAACATAAAGACACTAGCCCCGCGCGTATAGATAATAAAAAATGAGGTGTTAATATGGCCAAGGGAAAGGCCTAGGCTCCGGGATTTTTATCCAGAGATCTTCCATGACTCGTTTAATTTCCAAGAGCTGATCCATCTCGCACATAACCGCAGCTGCCCCAGGTCCAATTGCGTCATCGCATTCATCCTCGCTTTTCCCATCCTCTTCGCATCTTGCCATAGCCGTGGCGTACGCTACATGATGGTCCATACATGGATCTGCGAACCGTGACCCCACAACAACGGGCTCTAGGTCGGGGCAGATGGACACTACCGCATTGGAAAACTCCCTGACAAGCCCTGCGTCGAGTTTTCCCGCCTCCATTAAAGCGCCCATCAAAGCATCCCTCTCAAGGATGAACAGGTTGACTGCAGCGATCTGTCTCTTGTCCAGGGTTTTAAGCGGCTTAACCATCGCCTCTGTTGCGCTGACCATGGCCTTGATCTCTTTACTGAGGGAAACCCTGAGCTCCCTCAGTTTACGTTTGTCTCCTTGTTTTATTTTCATAGCGGTAATAACTAAGATTTATTTTCTAATAAATCTACTCTATCATTGGACCCGCAACTAAAAAACAGGAAAAAAGCTATACTCCAGAAACTGCCCTGAGACATTCTCTGAAATCCGGGTAGATATCGTATATGTGGAACTCCTCAGGGCGTACTCACACAACCCGCATATGCTCAGAAGCCTCTCTTTGTCTAACATTCCTCAACATCGTAACAAGCAAACTTGACCAGCACTAATGGATCATCCGGCTAACCATCATAACCGTACACACATGGATCATTCTAGGCAAAAGAAACTCCGTAATCAATAACTCCCTTTCTTAATAATCCTGATTTTGGAAAGCGTAATTACCAAAAATCACTAATATTGGAAACCGTGATTTCCAAAATACTTAATATTTGGAAGCCACGATTTCCATACATGGTGA
Source organism: Candidatus Bathyarchaeota archaeon (assembly GCA_026014815.1). Lineage (GTDB taxonomy): Archaea > Thermoproteota > Bathyarchaeia > TCS64 > TCS64 > RBG-16-57-9. The sequence goes on along the minus strand of JAOZHP010000024.1, from coordinate 28,424 downwards.
AATTCGGGGAGTTAACTAACCAAAACCCCTGGTGGAAATATGGAAAAGGGTTTCAGCGCTTCGATAAAGACCTAGCTGCTCTCCACGAACAAACCATCCAAATAAAGAGAGAATGGATCGAACTCAAACAAGGGGACATCGGAGTTATAAGAGGATGCAGACAGATCGGTAAGACCACTTACTTGAAGACCATGGTAAATAGACTCATCTCCCAGAACATAGAACCCCGAAGGATAATGTACCTCTCCATAGACCGACTCATCAAATCCAGACGTGAACTGAGAAACGCCCTAGACATCTTCCTAAAAAGAAACATGGACGCAGACCAAGTATACATCCTCCTAGACGAGATCACAGCCCTGAAGGACTGGAGCCTCGAACTAAAAACAATATCAGACTCAGGAATAACACAGAAAGCCAAACTCATAGTCACAGGCTCAAGCGGAGCAGCGCTCCGCAACACCAGTGAACAACTACCAGGAAGAGGCCTAGAAGGAAACGAGTACTACATGAAGCCCCTCAGCTTCCGCGAGTTTACACTACAGACCATAGACCTGTTCACATCCATCCCCAGCTCAAATCAACTACGTCGAGCTTTGACCCTGCTGAAAGAAGCTCTCTCCACAGCTACGATAAACCTGACAGACGGCATCGACAAACTAGTGGAGACCTGTGACAGTATACTCCCATTCCAAGAGGAGTTAATGTATCTATTTGGCCATTACATGAGATGCGGAGGCTTCCCAGTATCCATCAACAGCTATCTAAAACCCCTCACTCAGGGAAACACCTGTCTCATCGAGCCACATCATGCCGAGACATTCGTCCGTATGACACTAGGCGAGCTATCCAAATACGGAAAAAATGAGGTAACCGCACGCCAGCTACTGGATCAGATCCTCACCAAATACGGGACCACACTCAGCTTCAGGAACCTATCAACTGAAGTAAACCATGTAACCACAATCGATTACCTCGACATTCTTGAAAAATCATTCATCATACACACACTCTACGCCATAGACCTCAACAAAAAAACCCCAAAATACAAGGGAAAGAAGAAGATCTACTTCCAAGACCCCTTCATCCACTACTCACTAAAAAGCTGGCTATCCGGGATGGACGTTAACGACGTCACTTCCGAAATAATGGATGACGAGAGACTGCTCAGCGAAATCGTCGAAGCCATGGTTACATCCCACATCGCCATGAGCACAGAAATCCCATACCTGAAAGAAAAGAACACCTTCACTTGGTTCTACTACGATAACAGTGGCAGAGAGATCGATAATATAATAAAATCAGGTAATAGCTACAACGGCGTCGAAGTCAAGTACAGAAATAACGTCAGTCCAAAAGACGTGACAAGAGCCTTAGGGTTGAGAGAGTACCTTATACTAAGCAAAGACGACTTTTCCGTCACCAGAGACACCTGTGTTATCCCTGTAAGCGTGTACCTATCTCTACTGGAACACTCATCGAATAACCTCTAGTAAAATCTGGTAAATCCCAATAGCCCAACCAGACACGCCGTAGAGACCCGCACCGTAACCCAAGCCACAGGCACAATTCTAACCTCTCCAAAAAACCTTAAATCCCCAGTCACACCAAAAACCTTCAGGGAAAATAAATATCACAGCTAACCATCAAACCTCACGAACACCCGTCATCTTCGCAGCCATAATCCTCATAGCCACAGACAACCTCAACCACTAGGCAAGCCAGTAGGAATAACGATCTAAGGATATTGTTTGATGGCGATATCTTTCCTGTCTTATTTTAATACATTATAGATGTCACTGACAGGACGTATCTTCGTTATTGTTCCATTGGGCAGATACTCCGAGTCCGCGACGAACACCTTATTCCCCGTAGAGGCCTGATAGAGAGCCATGGCGATCAAAGCCCATGGACACGTCACATCCTTCTGCTTCTTTCTCTTATGACTGATCTCAGCCCACACACATTCATCTAAACGAAACAAATAGTTATCATTACCAATATTACTGAGACTAATCTTTCCCAGACCCAGTTTTGCCACCTGCATGGATAAAATCCCAATCAGATCCTCAAACCCATGTTTATCAATCTCTATACCTTTCATCTTCACATTTTCGCAAAGATGATCAACCAGATTAAGTATAGCTGCATCCGAGTTACCCAGCGTATCCCTGATAGCAACCTGATACGAGGAAAGAATATCATGAAAAACCAACCCGACTATCTGATAATCATCAATCGACACGTTTTCACTCCCACACGGAACATGTCCACCCAATTTATAGTGAATAATAACTAAAAAACCTTACAGTCAACTCCCATGAAAACACCATTATTCATGAAAGAAGGGACGCTATTATTTAGGGTGAACAAATACGCAAGGTACTCATACCCAGCACACCCACTCCCTATAACTACTAAAACAAGTTATCACCATCACACCAGTAACTGTTTCAAGAGAGAGAAGCAAGAAGACCAGCACCAAAGGATCATCTACCTCACAATCAACACCATATCCACATGGATCATCCAAAACATAAAAAAACAGTGAACAACCACGAAACAGTGAAAACTTAGCTATCAAAAAAGATCCGGTCACGATACGAGCAATACGCCAGCCTATGGTTCCACCTCTTATGGGCAAACACAGAAGAAATGAAAACTCTGCTCAAAGACACAGGGTGGCGCATCAGACACCTCATCGAACCCAAGAAGCCTGTCTACTACGCGGTACTCGAAAAAATTTAACCTAAACCTCTCATTAATAGTTATATGGGAGTGAATCTATCAGGTTCACGTGGAAAGTAATTTGAGTGTAGAAGAAGAGTTCATAATAACCTTCGACGCCACCCGCGAAAAAGCTGAAGCCACACTGACAGGCGAGACGCTTGGTTTCAGCCTCTACGAGTTCATCAGGAAAGGCAAAAAAAGGCTGCTGAACTTTAGCACAAAACGGTTGGTTGACGCGGCTGATATTCTCAAGAAGGGGCTGAGGGACGCGACCAACGTGGAGTGGGAAGTGGATAACATGACATTAACTATCTCTGCGACTCCGAGTGTCACATTGACATTGGCAACGAAGAAAGGCGAGTCGTAGGATAGTCGCTGTACTATGAAAATGGCGTTTATTCAAGGTAAACCAACCAACATTCGAATAATTACCTATAATTTTTTCTGAAAATAAGAGAAAATAAATATAAAATTACATACGAGTAAAGATAAATCTACCTGTTTTCATCAATAATACAGGTGCCAAAATGAAAATAGGCAACCTAGAGTTCAGAGACTACGCAGCAAAGAAACCAATAACCATAACCCCAACAGGGGACTTTGTGAAACCAGAGAAATTCCTTGAAGCACCGCCTCTTGCACTTGGCTCAATGCTAACCCTCGGAAACGAGATGAAGACTAAGTTAACTGTTGAGCGCCTCAAGCTTGAGCCAGACTTCGATGTCGGGATACTCGGGGTAGGGCAGTTCTCTAAGGCTGAGGTAATTGAAAACGTAGAAAGCCAGACTGAGCTAGGTGAGTGGTTCATCCGTATCGAGATGAACTATCTCGACGAGCTTCAGGCAAGCCTTGCAGTAGCACCGGAGCTATTAGAACCAGAGATCCCGAAATTCAGAGCTGAAGCTATCCCAAAAGACTGGAAATGGATTCCAAAGGAATGGTGGAAGCGATGGTGGAAATATTTCAGAATGTGCGCTCTTTTCTGTGAGAACACCACCGATCACTTGACAAAGATAGCGGTCGCGTACAGAATGAAGCACGTACACCCTCTGTTCGTGAAGCGAAGGTTCTGCATAAAAGTGCTCAAAGGCATCTACGACACCAGAGCATACTTCGTGCCGAAGGCAAAGTCATGGAGAGTATCATACATCTCAGGCGTCGGCCACGGAAGCCCTACAACATACACCGGTCACCTAGGGGACCCCATACTCAAGAAATCCATGTATGACTCCCAGGAAGTGAAAGACAAGGTAATCCACCTCCTCAGCTGCCAGACAGCGAAAGAGCTAGGCCCAGATCTAGTAAAGAAAGGGGCGAAAGCCTACGCGGGATACCATGAAAACTTCATATTCTCACTCTATGATGACCCAGATACGCCCTTCAACGACGCTGACCTCTTCTGGAGAAGCGACAGCGCCTTCGATATAATGATGGCGCTAGGAAGAACAGTCGAGGAAGCCCACAATGTAACCATCGCGGTCTTCAACTACTGTATCAACCTTGTGCCCAACACCTCAACAGCAGCGTACCTTACCCATGACAGAAACTATTTCAGGTCCCCCGTGAATGACCCCATATACGGCGACAAAACGGCAAAGATATATCCATGGATACAATTACCCGTCACACCCTTCCTCGAACTCGAGGAAGCAATACCCGAGTTAGCCATAACAGAGTAGTGAGAAAACTTTGAGCAGCCTCCCGAAGTTATCAGACGAAGCAAAGAAGAAGCCCATAGGGTACAACCCAGAAACCCAGAGGTTCATCTATTACGACGACGTCGTAGACGGGAGGGAACCAGTGACCCCTTTGACTGAGCTATCAGAGCAGGACAAAACCAAGTTGATCCTTGAAAGGCTCAGAACAGACATGGAGGCCGAGGAAAAGAACCTTGCTGGAAAAAGCAAAGTAGCTATGGGGTTCGAGGGCCCAGTGCTTGACAAAAAACAGCTCATGGAGCAAGTAAAGGCCCAGACGAGCTTCGGGAGAATCCACCTAAACGCCGAGATATCCTATATCAACGATCTTCTGGCGACCATCGAGGAAGCCCTCCTTGAGAGGGACTCACAAAAGAAACAGGAATAACATAGAGAAAACATCTCATCCTTTTTTTAATAAGGGGTATAAACTCTTCCAGTTCACTCACCGGTTACTCAAAGAAGTCTACTCACTGATACTGCGCCTATTAATGACGCGCTTCCAGAACGTCATGTCAATCATCCGCAGGATATTCCATGTCGTCCCTGTGTGGAGAAACAGGTTCAACATCGCAGCGATCCTGATGAACGCCGCGACGATAACACTAACACAGAGTCTAGCCGCCGCAGTATCCACGAGAAACATCATATTGATCCTATCCGTGGTGCTAGTTCCCATCATAAACCTATCAAGCAATTATATCCTACGCAGAAAATGGCTATAATCGTGATACAGTAAGAGTCATAACTTTCCATTGACGATTAAAAAACATGGAACTAAAAATCCACAATGACACCTTTGGCCTCTACCTCCTCGACGCCCACCGAGGCTTAAGCGTAGCATCAATCATTGAACGAGACGACGGACACATAAACGCCTCACCCAACAGCACAAAGACCTACTTCTCAAGCCACAACGATTGGCCACCAGGCGAACAAGAAGCCATCAGCCACGCCCACGGCAACGTCCTCGACGTAGGATGCGGCGCAGGAAGACACAGCCTTCACCTCCAGAACAACGGCGTCAACGTCCTCGCCACCGACCTCAGCCCCCTCGCCGTACAAGTAACCAAGGAGAGAGGCGTCAAGAACACCCTCGTCTCAGACGTAAACGACCTCAACCCCGCAGAGAAATACGATACCGTGCTCCTCCTCGGCGGAAACTTCGGCATCTACGGGGACCCCGAGAACACCAAACATGGCTACAGGCACCTCCACACCATCACGAGTGACAAAGCAGTCATCATCGCTAGTACCTTAAACCCCTACAGCACCAACAAAACACAACACCTTGATTACCATCAACAAAACAGAGAAAACGGGCGCATGCCTGGCCTAGTAAAGCTCCGGACACGATACGAGCAATACGCTAGCCCATGGTTCCACCTCCTATGGGCTAGCCCAGAAGAAATGAAAACCCTACTCCAAGATACGGGATGGCAAATAAGACACCTCATCGAACCCGAGAAACCAATCTACTACGCGATACTAGAGAAAAATTGTGTATAAAATCCAAGAAATACTGAGGTATATACATTCATGATCCCAAAACAAATTTTACGTTAATCAGAAACCGACAGCAAACACCGAGTTCATACCAAGAAAAAAGAAGAGAAAACTGTGTACCGGCTACGCCTTTCTTGGTCTTCCATAAGCATATTTTAAGTGATCAAGAATCGTCTCCGCCCACATTTTAGCCACGCACTCGATGGCGTCTATAAGCACAAGCAAACTAAGGTACTTGAATGCTGCTTCGTGATCCTTGTCTCCCTCGACCAAATCAAAGACTTTCTTTCGCATCTTGATAAGCTCTCTCTGCGTCGAGCTTCTCGTCTTTCCGAACCTCTCCTCGGCGCAATCGTACTTCACTGCATTCATCCAGTTCTCCTTATCAATCTCCAGCACATTCCCGTCAAAGTTGTCATTGTACTGATCCTTCCTTGTTTTAGGTACAGCCCTAACCTTGTCACTGAACTCAAGGAGCCTACTCGCCAGACAGTAAGAGGCATAGGTGACTCCAACTATCTCGTTCCAGTAATCACCGTCATATATGCGACCCTTCCTCGACTCCCAGATATCTTCACCAAGTTTATCATCAAGAAGCTTGAGAGCCGACTCGTCTGGATAAACATAATTCCGCCAGAGTGGAGGCTTCTTCTTGAACACATGTTCGATGAACTTCTTAGTCCTAGTACTCTCTGAGAGACTCTTACTGAACTTGTCTGAGACGCTGCTCTTGATCACCCAGTCCTCCCACTCTTTCTCGATCAAACCATGAATATCATCACAATCATCATCACTGAACTCCCTTGCGTCACAGTGAAGAGGCATATGAGCGTCAGCAACATAATGGCTTAACGTGAAAAAAGTCAAAGCTATCTGGTCGTCACTGAAAAACATGGGGAAGTACACCTGCTTCCCCTTCAATACCTGGTCGCTGTTAAACTCGTAGAGATGCTTTTTGATAAGATCCCCATACGTCATAAGACATCTAGTGAATCTGAACTTGTACTCCTTTCTATTACGCTTGTTCCTGATGTCGATGATTTTCTTCCTGTTCACATATTCTTCGTTGACTTTCTCATCATAGTACGCGTTCACTTCATCCCTATTAGACAGAAAAGCCTTGACATCATCTACCTTCGAGAACAGGTCGTCATCAAACTTTGCCATCAAGGTAGCAGTGATTCTGTGCATCTCGTCTCTCTGGTAAAGAATGAGATCTCTCATCATCTGCTGAACCGCCACAACCCTGTCGGCTAATCGTCCGCTTACTTTGTCCCATGCCTTGTTCCACGCGTAAGCATACTCGGCTTCCTGATAGCAGAGAGAAAGAGTCTCGGCATGGTCAACCCTGTAAAACTTTTTTCCGTCCCCATCTTTCACAACTACTCCTGTGTACGGTATCCCGCTTCTGTCATATTTCCATTCCTCGCCTTTCACCATCGGTGGTCTGTACTTCCAGATATGCCCTGGGTTCATATCACCAATCACGTTGTCAGGAAGCCAGGCGCCTTCCACAACTAACTCTATTTTACTCTTCAAAATATCCCAGTAAAACAGAATGGACCCGTACTTCTCCCACGCCTTCTTCCTGATCTCTTCAGCGTCATCGAGAAAACTCTGCTCCTCGGACACAGTCCCTGCTTTCGCTGCCTTAATCTCCTTTTTAACCGCCTTTGCCTCTTCCTTTTCTAGAAACTGTTTACCGATACTTCCCAGACGATCAATTGCACGAGTCGCGATCCATGCATGAGTATACCTCTTCAACCCATCCACACCAATCATGATTTACTGCCTAGTACTAATAAATATTAACCATCCCGACCTTGATCGAAATGACCAGCATCCATGCCACGGTTCATTACATTTAAGCGTCCATAGGATGCTTTTTCTGGGGGAGAGTCCGTGGGAGGAGAGCTGCGCCTAAAAAAAGTGTCCAAAACGTGGGACACCTTCAAGCTTCGAAACATCACGCTCAACATCGGCCCCGGCGAGTACTTTGTCCTCGTGGGGCCGACAGGCAGCGGTAAGACCCTCCTCCTAGAGACCATCCAAGGCTTCCACACAGTTGACAAGGGAAGCATCCAGTTCGACGGACAAGACATCACAAAAGTACCAGCGGACCAGCGCAGGATAGCGTACGTACCCCAGACCCCTAATCTTCTCCCTCAGATCACGGTCAGGGAGAACATCGAGTACCCTCTCAAGAAGAAGAACCTCGTGGAGACGCTCAGATGGGAGGTGGACGGTGTGCTTCAAATGCTGAGCTTATCCGAGCACCAGGACAGAGAGTTCGTCACTCTCAGCGGAGGCGAGAAAAGGAAAGTAGCCCTCGCCAGAGCCCTAGTCCAGCAGCCGAGGGTGCTACTCCTTGATGAGCCCCTCAGCAACCTGGACGTCACCACAAAGCAGGAGATACGTGACGAGATCAACACCATCCATAACTATCTGGGAGTCACCGTCATCCACGTAACCCATGACCAGCAGGAGGCCCTCGGCCTCGCAGATAGGCTCGGAGTTATCCGTAAAGGAGTCATCGTCAAGAAAGGCACCGTCGAGGACGTGTTCAACGATCCCACCGACGAGTACGCCGCAAGGTTCCTCGGATACCAGAACATCTACTCAGCGAAGGTATTGGAGAAGGGACGCAAGATAACCAAGATGAACGTCAAAGGCGTCATACTTCGCAGCAGTAAGGCACCCAAGAGAGGCCAAACCAGAATAGGCATCCACAGCGACGACATCAGCCTCCACAAAGTGACGCCACCGGCAACCCGAGACAACCTGTTCAGAGGAGTAATAGCAGGATACTCGGACCTCGGACCCGCCATCACCGTAACCGTGGACATAGGCATCAAGCTCAACATCACTCAGAGTAAACGAAGGTTCCTTGAACAGAACATCGCCCAAGGAGAAGAGATCTGGGTGCAATTCACCCCTGAGGCAGTAAAACAGCTTAAAGTTTAGCCAACGCTGCCTCTATCCTGTCCATAACCTCAGCTATTATGCCCATGCTTGTGCTATACACTATCCTTATATGGCCCTCGCCTCCTGGCCCGAAGTAGCTGAAAGGCTCACCGTGACCCGGCACAACCGCCACCCGCGCCTCCTCCAGTAGATACCGCGTCATCTCCTCGCTGGTCATTCCGAAAGAATCTATCTTGGGGAACAGCACATAGGTTGACTCGGGTTTATGAACCTCAACCCCAGTCATCTCCCTGAGCCTACCATACCCGTAGTCTCGCACCTTATGAAGATGCACCAGAAACGCGTCTGCCCAAGGCCAAGCCTCAGCGTACGCTGCCCTGCCTGCCTCTTGGCTCACGTTATTTACAGGATAAAAGTAACTCGGAGCCACCTTCCGCAACGTATTCAGCAGCTCTGGGTTGGTGACCACCATGTATCCCAGCTGCAGCCCTGCCAACGCGAAGGTCTTGCTGAACCCGTAGAGGCTCACAGTTCTGTCTGCTGCGTCTGGCAGCGTAGCCGTGGCGATGTGTTTCCTTCCGTCGTAGATGATGTCGCTCCAGATCTCGTCACTCATTATGACGAGGTTGTGGTCTACAGCCAGATCCACCATGGCCTTGAGTTCGTCCTTCGTCAAGGTTCTTCCATTCGGATTGTGGGGGTTGCAGATGCACAGCATTCGTGTCCTCGGGGTCACGAGGTCCTTGAGTCCCTCAAGGTCGAAGCTTCTGGTCTCCCAGTCAACTTGGCTGTAGAGTCGTCTGCCTTCCGCGTGGTCTATGCTTTTTCCGAAGAGGAAGTCCACTGGGTCGAAGAGGATAGCCTCGTCTCCGGGCTTAAGGAAGGCTTTGGCTGTGAGCATCATTGCCTGAGCGACGCCGTTGGTGGCGTAGATGTCATCTGGGGTGCAGTCGATGCCTTTCCTGTGCTTAACTGTCTCTGCTACTGTCTCCCTGAACTCGTGGTTGCCTCCGTCGCTGCCGTAGCTGAATGTGCCATCCGCGGCGGCTCGTTGGATTGCTTCTCTTATGGGTTGTGCTGCCTGGAAGTCGGGGTCGGCTGCCGTCACTGGGATAACGTCTTCGGGGAGTTTTCCCCACCTGTTTTTGGAGTATTTGCGGAGAAGGTCCATCCTTACTGAGTCGTCGCTGAATGTTGCCATACATTGGGAGTGGTTTATTACTATGAAACCTTTTCACCTAGATATGGATCAGGAGCAGAGGACAAGCAAACCCGAGTACGGTCCATATATTCTACTCGCCCTCGCCGAGCTCAGCGAAGCCTCACATGAATCACTGCTCCAGAGAATATACAACCTGATGGAGGATAGGCTTCACCCAGCGGACCACGCCATGCTTCAAGGAGGCCAGATGCCCCGATGGATGAACCAAGCCGAGTTCATGGTGGACGCCCTCATAGATGACGGGTATATCAGAGAGGAAAAAGGGAAATTATCGCTAACCGAGAAGGCGTTGAGCTACTTATCCGCTCAACAGTGACAAGTAGCAATACTAAACTCCGTGCCTTTGAACTAGGTTCTGGAGTCTCTGCTTAGTAAAGTTCCTTGGCTTTTTCAATCCAAGCCTCGACGATCTTCAAAGGTGGAGGTCTTTTTACTATTTCTTCGCTCTTGTTTGTTTCTACTAGTTTTGACCAGAGTTCATCCGGGTTCTGCGTGGCGAGGGAAGCAGTGGTTGTGATTCCAACGGCTATTAGTAGCTGCCTGTATTTGGCTCCGACGCCGGATAGCCTCTCTAAATCATCCATATCCTCGGGTTGCTCAGAGGGTTCGACGGTTTCTTCTTTCTCTGGCTCTGTGTCCATTGGTGGTGTGGCATCTATTGACTTGACTTCCTCTTTCTCTAGACTGACCTTGGGGACTATCGTCTCGACAACCGTAAACTCTTCCTCAAGAGGCTTCTCTGGCTCTTCAACGCTCATCATGTAGAGCAACGCGGCTAAGAGTAAGATGAAGACAAACACAACCAAAAGCGGGTTCATGGCTGTATCATGGGAACCCCGATGTAAAAGGGTTCAGAGACCGATCCAGCTAATCAAGCACTGGCTGCTTGATACATTTTTAAGTCTGTGGTCAATCTAGGGGTGGGACACCAAGTCCCGTGAATGCGTATGGAGCGAAAAAGTCCATGGGGCAACCTCAGCCGTAAAGGGGCAACTCAGCCAATTCCTTAACACAGTCCCAGGTCAAACTCTGCTTGCACTCAGCTTCAACAACTTAAGCCTCCTAGCAGGGGGCTTGATGATGGTCTTCATGCCTCTATTCAGCAACCGGCCATGGATACTGGCGCTGTTCCCCCCCGTGTTGACGGTGCGTGGGGGCATCGGAGGCATCTTCAGCGGTAACCTCGCCACCATGCTTCATCTGGGCATGGTGAAGCCGCAGATCAGGGATAACACCGAGAGCTATTGGGGTCTCGTGAAGTCGGTGCTGGTCATCACCACCATCGACACCATGGTCCTCGGCGTGATGAGTTTCATACTCTGCGTTTTAAGCGGAGCAGCGTCATGGGAGATGTTGCCCATCTTCCTGATCGTACCCACGGTGGCCTGCATGCTAGCAGTCTGTTTCAGCATCCCGGTTACGAGCTTCATCGCCATCGAGACCTTCAGGAGGGGCCTGGACCCCGATATCCTTGTTTACCCAATCCTTGCCAGCGTCAACGACATCGTGGTTACCGCGTTCTACGTCATCACGGTATCACTGGTTATCCGTGGAGGATTCTTATTCACGGCTCTCGGCGCTGTTTTCGTCGTTATCCTCGCAGCTGTGGGGTACCTAGCCTCTATGAACAGGGATGACACGTTATTCACTCAGACGCTGAGCGAGGGAACGTTCATTGTGGTGATTAGCAGTGTCTTTGGAAGCGTCAACGGAGTCATTCTCAGCAGCCTCAGTGGGAGCCTTGCGTCCATCCCAGGGCTCATGGTTATGTACCCGGCTCTCACCAACGCGCTTGGGAACATCGGCGCCATCATCGGGTCACAGACCACGACCAACATGGCGCTGGGCTACGCCAAGAGCTTCTTCGAGGAGCTGAGGCATGCCGGTAGAAACATAATACAGGTGGAGTTACCTGCCTTTCTAATGCACGGTGTGTTCGCTGTGTTTAGTTTCCTGATAGCTGGACCGTCCACGCCGGGCGTCAGCCTAGTTGCTCTTCTTGGGATAGCGTTGACCTCAAATCTCATCAGCTTTGGCGTCATCTCGGTCTTTGCTTTGTTCTCGGCTCATCAGGCGTTCCAGCGGGGACTGAACCCGGATAACGTTGTTATCCCAGCCATAACAAGTGTATCAGATACAACCGCTACTCTCGCCGTAACCCCGGCTATCACCATCATAAAGATGCTTGGCCTATAGAGGACGAAAGAATCAAGGAAACATGTAATTCTCGTAGTAAAAAGCAAGCTTTACTCGCTTCTTCAAGTATAGAAAGGGACTCTAGACAGTCCATAAGTCTTCTTTTTAAATAATGACTGTTTACCGTTGAGGTAATGACCAGACGCGTAGAGTATAGTGAGTTATATTTAAGGTTAGAGCGGGTGCTGTCGCTCAAGGAGCGGCTCAAGAAGCTAAACGAACGCGCTAACTTGGCTATCTCTAACTATGACCAATGCATAGAAATGACTGACGCGAATGCCAGAGAACTTGAAGCCATACAATAAAGTCTCTTCACATCGATGACGATAAAATGTGGCTGTAGCTCGCATGAAAGTCCCTAGAAAAAATTAAGCAAGAATTGATGAATTTACGGTTGGAATATTATATTGAGTATCTTTTTCAGTAAATTCTACTCAACATTATGGTGACTTATTGTAGCTGAGATATGTCTTCGGCCTGAATGTTCTTGATGGTATACCCTTTATAGTTCAAGGAGTACCTAAAGTTGAGTCACATTGAGCAGAGACAACATCATCTACGTTGGTAAGAAACCGCCAATGACATACGTGATGGCAGTGCTAGGAGCCATGAACAACCAAGACGACGACATAATCCTCAAGGCCAGAGGAAGAAGCATAACCACTGCCGTAGACACAGCCGAGATATGCCGAAGAAGATACCTACAGGACATCAAGAAACCCGTCATCGTGATAAGCACCGAACGCCTAGAAAACCTTGACGGACAGTTACGGAACGTTTCAGCCATCAGCATAACACTGTCACGAGGCGCAGAGAAGCCAGTTAAACCTGAGAAACAAACTGAAGAACAACCAGAAGCGGAACCCGAAGAAGAACCAGAGAAACCAGCGGCCAAAGAGACGCCTTTATCCGAGATAAGCGGCGTTGGCGCAGCCACAGCCAAGAAACTCACAGACGCGGGCTACGTAACCGCTGAGCAGGTAGCTGAGGCTGACCCTGATGGTCTTGCTGAGAAAGCAGGCATCTCCGTGAAAGTAGCCACCAAGATAGTAGAGGCTGCTCGAAGCCTTTAACCCAATTTTCGTTACCCTAATTATTCTTGTTTCTTTAGTGGATACGGCTAAATTTACCTGACCACATTATGGTGTGGGGATAAAGTTAGCGAATTGCCCAAAATGTGGGGAGGATGTGGAACACTCCGACGATTACTGTGCATACTGTGGACTGAACCTAGAGGAGTGGAAAAAAAGGGAAGGCTTCAAGGAGCCCACCCCAGACGCGGTGCTCGGCGTCTGGAAGATGACCTTGGAGGCGTTTGGAAGCGTGATAAGACCCCAGCCACTGAACATTGTCCCTAGCGCAGGGGTTTTTCAGGTAAGGCAGCCGGCTTCCCTTTTACCGTTCTTGGGCTGGGCAATCGCGTTGCTAGCTGGTGGTCTGGTGTTAAGCTATGGCGGTGACTGGTACACCTACCTTGGGTTGACAGTCGCCGGTTATGCTGCTCCCCTCGTCTTCTTGATATGGATTTTCCGCAGCGACAGATATGAACGGGAGCCCATAGCCCTCGTCGCGTACTGCTTCGGGTGGGGCGCCTTCAGCGGTATCGCAGCCGGAGTGCTCAACACTTTGATCACAGGGCCGCTACTAGGCGTAGGAGGCGCAGGGATCATAGAGGAGCCGTTGAAAGCCTTAGGCATCTACCTCATCGCCAAGAACACTCGCGTCAAGGAAGAGTTCAACGATCACCTGGACGGAATGATCTACGGCGCTGCCGCAGGCGCAGGGTTCGCCGGGTTGGAGAACTTTTGGTACATCTCCGAGATGGTGCTGAATCTGAATTATCCCCCATTCACAGCGATAATCGTGAGGTCACTGACAGCATTCATGCATATAGCGTGGTCAGCAATCGTAGGGAGGTCCCTCGGCCTAGCGAAGGCCATCAAGGGAGAAATAACGTTCGTGGACCTAGTTCCCGGCGTTATCGTGGCTGCGCTGCTACACATGGTCTGGAACCTGAGCCCCCCATTCATAGCGTTCGCGGTGATATTCCCCACAGTTGCCATGACCATAAGGCAGCAGATCAAGGCAGCCCTCAGGGACGAGGAGAGGTGGGGGTTCACCCAGTTCGCGCCAGACGAAAACAATGAGGTAAAAGACACTGCTAATTGACGCTACCATACAGCAAAGCTACGCCACGGGATGGCTTCTCCTCCTGCTATTGGCGGCTTCTTGCGCGTTGTTTGTTTTGAACAGGGTGCAGCCGGCTCAGGACGATGACCGAGTCAAGGCTCACTGCGTCTTCGGTCTCGGGGTTCTAGTTGTGATGATGTATCACTTGGTCCTCGGTCTCGACTCGGGTATAGGCTGGGCAGACGTATCGCAGGTTGGACTAGTATTCATAATCATAGCTACCGGCACAGTTCTTCGGTATCTACCTGACGCTGGTGCCGTCAGGTACACAAGCAGCTCAGTGCATCCCGCTATGGTGATCGCGCTCCTCGTCAGCTTACTGTTTCACGTACTCGACAAAGTGGACTTTATCTGAGTAGTTAACTCTAAATCCTGTCTCTGTGCCTTTCACCATGTGAATTCCTTGAAACTAGGGGACGATAAACGACTTGACCTGTACAGGGTCATGGTAAGGATAAGGACATTCGAGAACGGCGTCAGGCAGCTCATCAACGATGGCAAGGTGGGTTACGTCAGCTTCTATACTGGAGGCGAGGCAGTTGCGGCTGCGGTGAGCGCCCACCTCGTCAAGGAGGACCAGATAGGCAGCACTCACAGACCCCTCGGACACCTAATAGCTAAAGGTGCAGACCTGAAACGGATGATGGCCGAGATCGCCGGCAAGGCAACCGGCACAAACAAGGGCAAAGGCGGAGCCTACCATATCTTCGACAAGGAGGTTGGAGCCCTCGGCGCCAACGGCATCGTGGGAGGCAGCGTACCCATGGCCGCAGGGTACGCCCTCGCTAACCAACTCAAGGACACTGACAACGTCTCCATCAGCTATTTCGGTGAGGGAGCCAGCAATCAGGGAGGTGTACAGGAGACGCTGAACCTTGCGGCGTGCTGGAAGCTGCCCATGGTGTTTGTCTGCGAGAACAGCAGCCCCGAGGAACAGACAATGCTGGGCCACAAGATCGATTACCCCCAGCTAAGCATCACAGACATCAGCCAACGGGCGCCCGCCTACGGAATGCCCGGGGAAAGCCACCCCGGCTGGGATGTAGAGGAAGTCTACAAGATAGCTGGAGAAGCCATCCAGCGAGCCCGCAGAGGCGAGGGACCCACTCTACTTGAATTCAAGATCCACAGGCTTAACGCAGACGAGGACAGCCCACACTGCCCCATAAAGTGCTACAGGGACAAGCTCATGATGGATGGTGTCCTCTCTAAGGAGCTGGACGACAAGATCAGGTCAGAGGAAGCCGCAAAGGTGAAGGAGGCGATGGACTTCGCGGTAGGAAGCCCTGAGCCGGAGCTAGTGGATGCATACAGCGACATATTCGTGGAGGGAGCCTAATGAGCAGAACAATAACCTACGCTGAGGCGATCTGTGAGGCGCAGAGAGACGCATTACGGAGTGACCCCTCCGTGATCCTGTTCGGCGAGAACGTCGCGGCCCCATGGAGACCAGCCACCAAGGGACTCAAAGACGAGTTCGGCAAGGAGCGTGTCAGGGACGCACCGATCACAGAGACAGCGTTCATCGGCGCTGGTGTTGGTGCAGCCATCATGGGCATCAAGCCTATCGTGGAGCTGATGCTCATCGACTTCGGATTAGTAGCCATGGACCAGATACTGAACCAGATGGCCAAGACCACCTACATGACAGGCGGAAACGTCAACGTACCTATGGTTCTCCGCGCTATCTACGGTGCACGAGGAGGCGGAGCAGCCACCCACAGCGAGTGCCTATACGGTATCTACGCTCACATGCCGGGAATGAAGGTGGTGGTGCCGAGTAACCCATACGACGCCAAGGGACTGCTCACGACTGCAATCAACGACCCTAACCCAGTGGTGTTCTTCGAGCATATCAGGCTCAGCAACATGGAGGGAGAAGTCCCAGAGGAGTCATACAGCATCCCATTCGGGGTAGCCAACACATTGAGAGAAGGCACAGACGTAACCGTAGTAGCCGTCGGCAGGATGGTGCAGGAGGCACTGAAAGCAGCCGACGAGCTCAAGGGCAAGATCAGCGTCGAGGTCATCGACCCAAGGACACTAGTACCACTGGACGAGGAAGCCATCCTACGCAGCGTGCAAAAGACAGGGAGACTAGTCGTCGTGGACGAGGACTATGAGCGATGCGGCTTCAGCGCAGAGGTCGCCGCGGTTGTAGCCGAGAAAGGCTTCCACAACCTGAAGGCACCCGTAGCGAGAGTAGCCAACCCCAACGTGCCGCTGCCCTTCAACAAAACGCTTGAGAACCATGTGCTCCCTGACGCCGAGAAAATAGTCAGGGCGATAAAGAATGTGGTGAAATAGTGTCAGATCTTTTTGGAGTTTATCACAATCCATAACCAGAAACAGCTATCACTTCAGCTAGGTCAACCTGTAGTCCCATTCTCTTCAAGACCCCGAGGACTGCGCCTTGGTAGCTGAACCAGCTTGGCTGCATCACAGCGGGGTTTAACACTATCTTTTCCAAGTCGTATCTCTCCAACCTCAATTATGGTGGCTTCAAAAGCCCGCCATGTTGAACCGTCATTCAATTCATTATTAATAATGTAGGGGTTTCATTCGCATAGATCTGAGGAACACTAGATATCTGATGCCTTACCCGCCTCGAAAGGCTTGATGAATATCCCCAGAATCAACGGCACGATCATCAGACTAGAGGTAACCAACGCGGTTGTCCTTAGACTCATATCCAGAAGATACCCAATCATGACGCTCGAAGGTATGTTCCCTATCCAGCTCCAGCTCATATACATCTGATAAACCGTGCTGGACATGGCGAGGGGTGTGCTGTCCGCCATTATCGCGAACACAGTGCCGGTCCAGAACCTCTCAAAGAAGGCGCTAATCATAGCGACAACGATGAACCATGTCACCGCGCCCGGTGCAATCGTCGCCCAGAGGAACCCGGCGCACATGAAAGCGACAGTGGATATGACCAAGGCTTTCTTGTGACCATACTTATCCGAAAAGTTTCCTCCCACCCATGAACCAGGCAGCCCGGCCAACGTTGCTACCAGCCCCAGCGTGCTCACAAGGCTGATATCCGCGCCCAAGACCTCCCTTACGGTGAAGCTGAACATGCCCCCGAGGGGAGCAGTGATCTTCAACACAGTGAATGACCTGCTGAACATTATCAACACCGCCACCACCACCGTCCACTCTGTGAAGGTGAACGCTATCGCCTCCCTACTTAGGGACCTCTCCTTAACCACTTCAGGCTCCTTGACGGTGAGGAATAGGAACGCCGTCAATCCTGTAACCCCAGCTAAAGTGAATATGAGCTTATAACCACCCACGTTCAACAGCCATAACGGCAAGATAGTCGCCGCCGCTGAGCCTAGGCTCTGCCCCAGTGTGCTCGCTCCCCCGATAACCCGTGCATGATACTCGGGAGGAGTCACATCTATCGCGAAGCTGTCCGCGGCCATGTCGTAGAAGGCACCCGCCGTGATGATGCTGACAACAGCCGGGAAGAGAACAGTCCAGACTGGAGCGTTAACGATATCACTTACAATCATAATTCCTATACCAATCAAGTAAAGTACGCCAGTTATGGCGAACCACGGCTTCCGTTTATAGTATCGGTCACCCCACTTTATGGGGAACATATCCGCGATGAGCCCCACAAACATCTTCCAGCTCCAGCTCACATACATGAGTCCCACGAACAGACTTGCCTCGCCCATGGATACTCCTACCTCGTCCAGCAGGAAGATGGGCACCCAGAGGCTGAACGTTGACCTTACGAACCCGTTCGCGAAGTAGCTTAACCCGTACAGGAAAGTAATCTTCTTGGGCTCCCAGACATCATCCATTAACTGCTGGATTCTCTCCTCTTTGGGGATGCTCCAGTAGGTCACTCCCTCCGCCTCGAACTCACGCCTCCACTTCCTGCCCAAATAGAACAAGACCCCATAAGCCAAAACGGTAAACGCAAAGACAGCGATACCCAGCTTATAGTTGAGGCTGAGGCCGACAACCCAGTCGACGACGGACATAAAGAATAGGTTCAACCCACTGGGCTAAGAGCTTTCCCCGTCCTCCAGCACCTCAAGAAACCGGGGAAGCTCACAGATGCTGCTGATAGCATGTCCACTCCACAGTGGCTGGTTAGGGCTCTTAATCCAGACGCCAGTGATACCCGAGTCCCTCGCACCATACATGTCAGCCTCAACGCTGTCCCCCACATGCACTGTCTCCTCTGGGTTGACGCCTAGGTTATCAAGCATATACTTGAATATCTTGGGGTTGGGCTTACGTATCTCAAGGTCCCTGCTGCAGATTATTAGTTCAAAATACTTGTCATACCCAGCCTCTTCCAATAGCTCACGTGGCTGGTCACTCATGGTGTTGCTGAGCAAAGCCACCTTGTACTTGGCGCTGAGGCTCTTAAGCACATCCTCGATACAATGAAAGTACTCTGTCTTGTAGTGTGCTTTGAAGTTGTCATGAAGCTCTTTGAGGACCTCCCTGTCTCCCGGTAAGTCAAGCTTGGCGAGAAACATGTCGTAGACATCCTCAAAGGTCATATCCTTTCCCCTAGCCCTCACCTTATTGAGATCAGCCAGCGCTTCTCTCAGGGCTCTCTTAAGTTTACTCATCTCGACGAGGTTTCCTCTGCTGGCCAGAATTGATCTGATTCGTTCGTGATACGGGTCCCAGTCGAGTCCTCCATCTGCGAGGGTGCCGCCGAAGTCCAGTATCACTGCCTTTATGTTCATGGGTGAACTCATGGCGCCTCAGCTTTTCAATTTTTATGTAACAGGATATTATCTCTATTTTATGTATTCATATTAATTCATATACTATAATTATATATTATGATAATTCTGATGTAATATAGTTATGTAACATTCTTTCATACTTGCTTATATTTAATATACCTGTAGTGGATACTTAGAGGTAACAAGAATGAAAACAAGAACTCTAAACCGTCTCAAACTGGAGTTGCAGAGCTTCAAAGCTCTAGTAATAGCGAACCTAGTTGGTGCAGCCCTATCCCTGGCTTTCTCCATGGCCTACGGGGTACCAAAATTAATTCCCTTCATGGTAGAAGGAGTTCTAGAGATACAGAATTTACCCTACCTAGGGTTGATACTCGTAGGCTTCATAGTGGCCCTCAACTGGATCATCACAAGCGCGGAGCTCATGGGGACCCACGACGAGATAGTGAAGAACCTAGATAAAGTAGACCCTGACGACGAGGAAGCCATCACGGGAATAATAGTGCAGAGCATCGCGTTCTACAGGGAGAACCAGATAAAAATCGAGAAACTCGCATGGGGAAGCAGAATCACAGGAGCTTTCCTCCTGCTTGCCGCGGTCCCGCAGCTGAGAGCATTAATCACTGGAGTCTACCCCTTCGGGGGCGTCGAGGGCATCGCACAGCTGTTTGGACTAGCTGCAAACCTAGGCATCGGGTTCGCCGGTCTCTACGCCCCTACAGTGATCCACAGATTCACAGAAACATGGGACATGAGAATCAGCTTCAGCGAGGAAGCCAATGAAAAGCTAAGCAGTATCTTGGAGGGCACCCAGTGAAGGGTAAACGGACTCTCTACGAGATCTACTGGGAGATACTGACCTATGCAAGGAACCCTCGGACCTTCACAAGTATCGTTCACAGATGCAGCCTCAACAGCAAGATAGCTCAGGAGCACATCGGGTTCCTAGAAGGAAAGGGGTACCTGCGAAGATACGCAGAGGAGAGACAGAACCTGCTCAAGACAACCGAGTCTGCCAAGCCTTTCCTCGACGCCTTCAAGGAGATGTACCTAGAGTTATTCAGTAGAGGACCAGATTTCAAGCTTTAATTGATTTAATATCTACAGTGATCTAATTCTCAGAGTCAAGATGAGTTACCCTATTGTTAAGTGCCCAAGCTGTGAAGCCATGATCACAAGGCATGACATGAAAATCGTCCAGTTGAGGACTACTGGAGACCACACTACGCCTACGTCTGCAGGAAGTGTGAACACATCATTGGTTTCGGCTCCTACGCGGCGTGGTAGTGGCTCAGCGTAAAAAGTAGCTAAATACACAGATGGCTACCCTACTCCATGGCTTTTACTACACGCCCAGTGGTCATGGGCACTCACGGAATGGTGACCAGCACCCATTACTTAGCCTCTGTTGAAGGGTTACAGGTTCTCAGGGATGGAGGCAACGCGTTTGACGCAGGCGCAGCCATGTGGTTCATGCTCACACTTCTCAAGCCTCATCTCGTCGGAGTCACAGGCGAGGTCCCGATACTTCTCTACTTGGCTGACGAAGAGAGGGTTGTAGCAGTTAACGGTCAGGGACCCGCCCCTATGGCTGCATCTATCGATTGGTTCAAGGAGCAAGGCTATCCAATGATCCCTGAGGACGGGTTCACACCAGCAGTGGTCCCTGGAGCCTTCGACGCATGGCTAACGGTACTTGAAGAATACGGCTCCATGACCCTTGACCGAGTCATAGGTCCCGCTATCAGGTTAGCGAAAGAAGGTTTTCCCGTATACCCGACACTCTCAGTGTTCCTGAACCGGCTCAAGAACCGTTACCTATCGGAGTGGCCTTCCTCCGCCGAGACGTATCTCATAGACGGTGAGCCTCCAAGAGTTGGGCAGGTACTAAACAACCCTGACTGGGCCAGAACCTTCACACGGATGCTAGAGAAAACAAAGACCTCAAACAGAGTGCATAGCATCGACGCCGCGCGACGATACTTCTACGATGGACCCATCGCTGAGACAATCATCGCGTATACCCAGAGCTTCAAGTGCATCGACGTTTATGGGAAGATGAACCACGGGTTACTCACACGTGAAGATCTAGCAAGATACAGAGCAAGTTTTGAGAACCCCGTAACGGTGAATTATCGGGGTCTTGATATTCACAAGTGTGGACCATGGACCCAAGGACCCGTACTACTGCAACAGCTTAACCTCCTCGAAGGATACGACTTGGCAGGCATAGGGCATAACTCAGTCGAGTACCTTCACACCCTTGTGGAAGCCGCGAAGCTTGCCTTCGCTGACCGCGAGCACTATTACGCTGATCCCGAGTTCGTTGATGTACCCCTCGGGAGGCTCCTCTCAAAAGAGTACGCGGATGACAGAAGGAAACTAATTGACCCAGATGTAGCCTCCATGCTTTTCAGACCAGGAGGCGTGGAGCCCACTGAGTTGAAGAAGAGTGGACAAAAGTCATGGTTCGAAGGCGACACAGTGCACTTGGAGGCGGTGGACTCGTCAGGGAACATGGTCTCAGCTACCCCTAGCGGGGCGTGGATAAGGACCAGTCCCATCATCCCCGGGTTAGGGTTCTGCACCAGCACACGTGCCCAGTTCTTCCACTTGGATCCAGACCACGTGGAGAAGTTAGAGCCCGGAAAGAGGCCCAGCACCACGTTGACGCCGAGCCTCGTGACAAGGGACAGCGCCCAGTACATGGTGTTCGGCACTCCAGGCGGAGATAAGCAGGATCAGTGGACACTCCAGTTCCTATTGAACCACGTGGAGTTCGAGATGAACGTCCAGGAGGCGCTTGACGCACCCACAGTTCACACCGGTAGTTTTCCTGCGAGCTTCTGGCCCCACTCAGTCCATCCAGGTGAGGTAAACGTTGAGCCACGTATCACCGAGAAGATAACCGAGGGATTAAGAAAAAAAGGTCATAAAATTGTAGTAAGTAAGCCTTGGAGTCACGGACGATGTCTAGCAATCAGGTATGACCCTGTCTCCGGAGTCATGTTCGGCGGCGCCTCGCCTAGAACAGGTGAACCATACGCGTTGGGGTGGTAAAGAGGAGGCTTAGGCCTCTATCTCTTCTACGTTTATACCTCTCGCGTTGAGTTCAGCGATGAGTCTTCTCGTGAACTCGGGGTTCATGCCAAGTTTTTCTGGAGGGATAACGCCTTTCTCGGTTATCCTGTCCCTTGCTAGCATGCTTGCGACTATCGCAGCGGTGTATCCTGTGGTTCTCGCCATAGCTGAGACGCCTGTCTCATGGTCGAAGCGGTCAACAACACGGTACTTTAGGGTTGTTTCTTTCCCGCTGGACTCTCCTTGAACCTCTATCTGCATCGCCAGGAGGTCACCCACCTCAGGCATCCAGAGGCTTCTCTCCAGCAACCGCGCAGAAAAGAGCCTTGGAGAGACTGAGCTACCGCCCACGGTGACGGATTCATCCGAGAAGAAGCCTAAATCCTTGAGGAGTTTTATCTTCTTGACGTGTCCTGGATACCTAAGTGTCTTCTCCCACATGTTCTCGACCCCAGGGATCGACTTGGACAACGTGCGGAGCCCATCGGTATAGAAGGCTTCTAGTGTCCCGACGCCAGGGAAATCTATCTCTTCCAAGCCGCTCAGTGCAGGCACTTCAACCATCTCTCCTCCTTGGATGATACTGACATCACGGACATACTCGTCGATGAGCCCGTCAGCAGACCACGTTATGGTGTATTCAAGTGGTGGTACGGGGGTCTCAGGTATCCCACCGACCATGATTTTTATCTTCTTTACTTTGTCGAGCCTCGATGTCGCGTAACCCACGAGTATATTGGATAAGCCTGGGGCGACGCCGCAGTCAGGAATGACAGTGACCTTGTTTCTCTTCGCTTTCCCATCCAGTGACATGGGGTCTTCTGGGGAGAATGAAACGTCAAGTATGTTGACTTTGGCTTCCACTGCGGCCTTCAGACTGATGTAACCATAGTCCCCTGGGAGGGCGCCTAACACAAGGTCGTTTCCCTTCAGTTTGTCAACAAGTGATGAGGCGTTCGTTGTATCTATCGTGGTCCAGTCGGCTTCTGGGATGTCCGATGCGGCTTTCTGGGCTCTTTCCTCGTTGATATCTGCCATGGTTATATTGGTGCCTTCGAAGCAGTTGGCGAACTCTTTCCCCATGATCGCCCCAATCTTTCCGCTACCTAGGACAATGACCTTCATATTAACTCACAGATAAATATTCAACGTAACTTCTTTTTGATTCTTGCCCCAGATGAACCGACTCTGAGCGCGGTAAATGACAGAAAAAAGTGTTTACTTGTCTTTTGGATCAGGTGTATTAGGTGACGCCACCTTATCACCCGGTAGCTCCGTCTTCCAGAACTTACTCATCCCAAGGTAGACTTGCTGTCTGTCACCGGGCCAATCGTCCATCCTGCTGAGGTTGCTGAGGCGGTCAGCGAACTTGACCATCACGGCTTTCCTCGACTCTAGGTATGGGAAATAGTAACCGTTTTCCCTGTTTCCTTTGTGGGTAAGCTCCTTTACAAGCTCCGCTATTGGCTTGTTGAACTCGTGGACCAGCTCCTCATACGTAGTATCTGTGTCCTCGATGATGTCATGGAGTATCCCAGCGCAGAGAGTCTCAATGTCGTCTGTCACGTCCTTCAGTATGCTGTGCACCTGTACGATGTGTGCGAAGAAGTAGGGCCTGCCTTGGTCGTCCAGCTGTCCCTTGTGTCTCTCACTGGAGAACTCAAGGGCCTTATCGACTAACCTGATGTTCATACATAGATAAACGAGGCATCCAGTATGAAGGTTACCTTTCAACCAGCGCGACTGGAGAACGCTTATGAACTATGAAAAAAACTTGTAGAATGATGAAGTCTCTCGTTTTAGATATCTCCCTGAAGGCAAGCATAGACAAGGTCTGGAGCTACTGGACAGAGGTAGACAAGATAACTGAATGGTTCTCCCCCGAGGCCAACATAGAGGCACGTGTGGGAGGACCCTACGAGCTATTCTTCGACCCAGAGAACCATGAACACATGAGCACCATCGGCTGCGTGGTGACGCATCTTACGCCCATGAGCCTTCTCGGGTTCACATGGAAAGACCCAGACGAGTTTGCATGCCTCATGAATAAACCCGACAAGCTAACTCAAGTAAAGGTTGAGTTCACCAAAGAGGGTGAGACCACCCAGATCAAGGTCACCCACAGCGGCTGGAGAGACGACGATGAATGGAAGAAAGCCCATGACTGGCATAAGCGTGCATGGGAAGGCGTTCTCGCGAGCCTAACGGAGACATTGGAGCCGTAAACCATCACCCGTTATCATCAAACTCAATTGTGTTCTAGTTACGCGTCAAACAAATCATTAATACGACGCCGCCCGTCTTCCTCGGGGAAGACACGTAATGGTTCAATGTGACAAATGCGGCAAAGACGAGTACATGCCATTCAGGTGTAAATACTGTGGAGGCTACTTTTGCAGCGAGCACAGGCTCCCCGAGATGCATAACTGCCAGGGCTCCTATCAGTTCAGCCGTAGCACGACAGGGTACACAGGGTTCACACCGACGGGCACAACGTATACCCCGAGGCAGCGAAGCAGGTTCTCCTTCAGCCAGAAAGAGCTGAGGGACCTCGGTATAGGGCTCGCAGTGATACTGGGGATACTAGCGCAGAGCTTATGGAGAAGCCTCATCTCTTCACCCGCATTCCTGGTCGGCGCCCTAATTATCTACTCGCTAGCATTCATCCTCCATGAATTAGCACACAAGTTTATGGCCCAAAGGCAAGGATACTGGGCGGAATTCAGGATTAATCAACAGGGACTCATGTTGACGCTACTGTCCTTCATCTCACCTTTGAAGATCATAGCGCCTGGAGCGGTGATGATAAGTGGAGCGATGAACTGGGATGACTATGGGAAGATCAGCTTAGCTGGGCCAGCGACAAACATCGGTCTTGGCTTGTTCTTCTTTGTTGTATCCTTGTTTTCTGGGAGTCAGCTCGTCTGGCTGTTAGCTATGACTGGTGTGCGCATCAACGCCACGCTGGCGTTGTTCAACTTGATTCCCTTCGGTATATTTGATGGTGCCAAGATAATCAAGTGGAACAAGGTTGTCTGGGGCGCTGCGGTAGTTGCCGCGGGTATCCTCTACCTCTTTTAAACCTCTACTCGCTGAGGGTTTCTCTTATCTATGGGGTCGCTGACATCATACACGAAATGATTGTCATCCCAGGGCCCGCCTCCGTTGAACTAGGAAAAGCAGTAGCCAAGAAACTGGGGCTAGAAGCCTACCCTGTTGAACACAAAATCTTCTCAGATGGTGAAAGCAAGATACGGATCACAGTCCCGGTGAAAGATGAACACGTCGTCCTCGTACAGACAACTGCCCCCGATCCGGACAGAAAGTTCATGCAGCTTCTCATGATGGCGAGAACCGCAAAAGACTTTGGCGCAGAAAGAGTCACGGCCCTCGTTCCATACCTCGCATACGCGAGACAGGATAAACGGTTCCTTGAAGGAGAGGCGCTTACCTTCGATGTAGCACTGACTCTGCTGGAGTCCGTGGGGATAGACGATCTTGTGGTCGTTGATATCCACAACGAGGAAGTCACGAAGGAACTTCAGTCAAGCCACAGGATCAAGGTTCACCCAGTCTCAGCGATCCCAGCCATCGCAACTTATCTGAAGGAAAATGGTTACGATGGGGCTTACAGCCTGTCACCGGATATAGGTAGGAAGGATATCGTGTCTAAAGCCTCCAAGATTATGGGAGGAGGATTCGCGTTCTTCGAGAAGGTGCGTGACTTACACACCGGTAAGACCACCATGATCATCAAGGAGCTTGAGATGAAGGGAAAGAAAGCCGTGGTCTTCGACGATATCATAAGCAGCGGAGGCACCATGGCCCGCGCCATCAAAGGACTCAAGGACCAAGGCGCAGACTTGGTGGCAGCGGTGTGCACACACGCGTTGTTCATGCCGGGCGCCGAGAAGAAGCTGAAAGCAGCGGGCACAGACCTCATCCTCACCGCGGACACCGTGGAGACGTCTTACAGCAAGGTATCGATAGCTGGTCTCCTCGCTGACACCGTGAAGCAACTCTAAACCGATACCTATTTCACCTACCTTCTTCAAGTACCGTACGCAAGATGATAAGTAGCAGAATCAAGCTTAGGGTACAGTCAGTCAAATCAGTGAAGGACCCTGAGAACAGGGAGGCATTCCAGATCGACTTTGTCGAGGTACGCAGCAAGCCACCCATGGTCATGATGAGCAACCCTGAGGTACCCGAGGAGATCAGCCAGATGGTGGTGCAGGTCACTAAGAGCTTCCAAGGCATCTTCCCTATGCCACAAGGCAACACATACGAGCAGAGGAAACTCACCCTGATCCTTACAGGAGAGGAGCTTGAGAGCTTCAACTTGAAGCCTTACCCTAACCAGCTCTACGCGCTGAGCATCAGCAACGGCGTCCTCACTTTCAAGGAAGCCTAGCTGAACCATTATATTTCAGTATCCATTGGATCAAACCAGTGAAAGTTTTGCCTGAGATAAAAGACATTCAGGTCGCCGACTGGGAGACAGAGATAACAGGTTCAAAAATACCCGTGGTCGTGGAGTTCTGGCACCAGAAATGCGTCGCATGCAAAGAGATGAAGCCCATCTATGAGGCGCTACCAGGCAGGATAGGCGACAGGGTGAAACTCACACGAATGAATATCCTCGATAGCAAAGAGAACAGAAGGCACGCCATCAAGCAAGGCGTCAGAAGCACCCCCACCTTCCTCGTCTACTGTGATGGAAGACCCATCGGGGCTATTATAGGTATTAGGACGCTTAACGAGATGGACGCCGAGGTCCTCGCCCTCATTGGGATGAGTGACAACTGTCTCTTAGCGACGCCGCTGGAAGAAGAATAACAATGTCTCTCTACGACGTGGTTGTCATCGGGGGTGGCCCAGCAGGGCTCACAGCTGCGCTCTACACCAGCAGAGCCCGGCTCAAGACCAAGCTTATCACAGGTCCCACACCCGGTGGACAGATCGCACTCACATACAACGTGAACAATTACCCTGGTCTCCACGAGCCAACAACAGGCCCTGAACTGGTGGAACGATTAATCACTCACGCCACGAAGTTCGGGGCTGAGCTTGACAGACGTGAAGCAACCGTTGTTGATTTCTCTTTAAAACCCTACAAGGTACAGTTAGGAAGTGAATTAATCGCAGCCAAGACAGTGATAGTGGCCACAGGGTCACTGAATAGGAAACTAGGTCTTGAAGCGGAGGACCAGCTCATGGGGAAAGGAGTTTTCGTCTGCGCCACATGTGACGCTGCACTCTATGAGGACCTCAGGGTCGTGGTGGTAGGTGGAGGCGACTCCGCGTTACAAGAAGCCCTTGACCTATCCAAGTTCGCCGAGGAGGTGGTAATCGTTCATCGTGGGGACGACGTCACTGGGTGTCAGTGCCTAAAAACTCAGGCTCAGGAGAACCCGAAGATACGGTTCATATTCAACACTGTCGTTACGGATATCATCGGTGAGGAGTACGTTGAGGCGGTAAAGCTGATGAAAACCCCTGACGGAGTTGTCGAGACCTTTCAGACCGATGGCGTCCTTGTAGCAATAGGGTGGGACCCCAACACAGGCATCTTCAAGGGGCAGCTTGAACTCGACGCAGACGGCAACATTGTCTCAGATGGCGTCAAGACAGGTAAGCCCGGCATCTTTGTGGCAGGTGACCTGAATGACAGGGTTTACAGGCAGGTGGTGACCGCATGCGCTAGCGGCTGTATGGCCGCGATAGAGGCGGAGCGATACCTCACCCAGAAGCCTGATTAATCACCTTTTTACGGTTCATCCACACCATTGTATCCTCAGGGACAATATGATGAAGGTGGTCTTTCTCGGCACAAGCGGTAGCATGCCCTCGGAGCAGCGTGGCAGCAGCAGCGTTGTAGTGAAGCTGAGAAGAGACCTTGTGATGTTTGACTGCGGCGAGGGAACCCAGCGCCAGATGACCCGGGCGCGGATCGGTTTCAGGCGAAACATGATAATACTCATCACACATCTACACGGTGACCATTGTCTCGGGTTACCCGGACTCCTTCAATCCATGTCCCTCCTCAGAAGAGAGAGGCAACTAGACGTCTATGGACCCACGGGAATCATCAAGTACATCAAGGCGTTCTCCGAGAGTCTGGGCGGACCCACGTTCCCCGTGATAATC
>JAOZHP010000023.1 GCA_026014815.1 Candidatus Bathyarchaeota archaeon | reverse complement strand
GGTCTCCTTGGTGAGCTTGACCCAAGTCATCCTTTCCAAGCTAAGCTTCTCTCACGCATCAGGGACAGTCAGCCGTTGGCTTCTCCGGATGTAGGGCATACGCAAGTCTTAAGCTGATCTTGCTCCATGGATCGAGCGTCATGTCTGGGTCCATTGAGCTTATCGCGCGTGCAGTCATCATAGACGATGGGAGGATTCTCGTCGCTCATAAGCATGGGGCTTCAAACACGTTCCTCCCTGGAGGCCATATTGAACATGGTGAACCCTCTGAAGTAGCTTTACTCAGGGAGCTTGAGGAGGAAATGGGCATCTCTGCCAACATTGCGGCTTTCATGGGCGTGTTTGAGTACCAGTTCATCGACGAATATGATCGGCACATGCATGAGATCAATCTCGTCTACGAGGTCAGCCTACAGGACCACGAGGTAATCTCTGCTGAGGGGCACCTTGAGTTCAAATGGATCAAAATGGACAAAGCAAGGGAACACAACCTGCTGCCAGAGAAGATCATTGACCTTGTTAAGCAATGGCTTGAGATCTCGCAGCCTGTTCACATGTACGCCAACACGACATAAACATTCAGATCTATCAACTTGATTGATTAAAAGAAGGGTGAAAAAGAGGGTACTAGGAGTTTAACTTGTCCAGATACTGCTTCCTCTTCCAGAGTACGCCCATCACGTCGGCTGCCCTCGCAGGAGTTGTGTAGACTGGTACGCGCTCAGCTTCAAGGATCTTTGCGCTTGCACCCGCAACATCAGCCGATGGGTCGATTACGATAACTGGCTTGTCGAATTTCTTGTAGGTCTTCAGCAATGTGCCGTTGATCCACTGGTACATGCCCATCAGGTCCTCTTCTGCGACATCTGGGAACATGGTCCTGATGATGCTTGTACCCAGACTGATGGTGATCATGCCATGGATCTCAGGCTGCTTCAAGACAACATCCGGTACGTTGAGGAAGCTGTTCATGTTCAGCGTAGCGGTCAGGTCCACCGGGTTCTTGGCGTTACCGAACGCGGGGATCAGCGCCTTGATCTCCTCCTGCGCCTCCTCACTGAAGGTCGGCACCTTTAAGCCGTTCTGGATGAGTCTGTCCGCTGTCTCGACAGCTACGCCGCCGCTATTGCTCACGATGGCGATGTTCGTGCCCTCCGGTAGAGGCGCGTAGAGTAATCCCTTGACGAAGTCGAACATCTCGGCTGCGTCATAGGCCCTGATAACGCCTGCTTGCTTGAACGCCGCGTCGTAGATCTGGTCGCTTCCAGCGATGCTGCCTGTGTGACTGGCCGCCGCTTTGCTTCCCTCCTCTGTTACGCCTACCTTGATGGCTACGATGGGCTTCTTGGGAGTGACCTCCTTGGCTGCCTCGTACCACTTGCGGCCATTCTTTAGACCCTCAATATACATGGCGATGATCTTTGTCTCCTCGTCGTCACCGAAATACTTCAGGTACTCGTACCCCTTGATATCGGCCTCGTTGCCGCTGCTCACGAACTTGCCCACGCCGATACCCATGCTTGAAGCGCGTAGGTATAGCTGGAGGCCATAGCCGCCGCTCTGGCTCACGAAGCTGACCTCACCGCTCTCGTGGAGGAATGGGATCATGAGTGCGCTGAGCTTGGCTTTGCTGCTGGTGACGCCCATGCAGTTGGGACCGATGAAACGGGTGTGACCTTTGGCGGTGTCAACGATCTGCTGTATCATTGCCCTGCCCTCCTCCCCTGTCTCACTGAAGCCGCTCGTGATGACGACGGCACCCTTTGTGCCTATGGCCTTCAGGTCCTCGAATACGCCTGGGACGAATCTGGCTGGGACGACGACTATGGCTGAGTCAACGGGTTTGCCGATGTCACGTACATTGGCGTAACACTTGAGGTCAAGGATCTCCTCGGCCTTGGGGTTGACAGGGTAAATGTTGCCCTCGAAGCCGCTCTGCTTGATGGCGTTGACCAGCATGTAGCCCCACTTGAAGGGGTCGGTGCTCGCTCCCACCACGGCGACGCTCTTGGGCATAAGGATCTTATCTAGTGCTTCGGATGCATCCAATTGAATTCAACTCTGAAACGTTTCAAGGAAAAGAGCCCTCAATCCTATATAAAACTGTATGAATGCCTCATGTGTCGTTGTCTTTACGGTAAATACCGGCTTTATACTTAACATTGTTAAGTAAGGTTTATATTCCACAATGTTATACTTAACATCGTTAGGTATGCGGGGTCATAAAGGAAAAAGACACGGAGAAATGGAGCCAAGACACCCACTCCCCGAGAGAGGATGGGTCCAGTTCCTGCTACTCATGGTCATAAACGAGCACCCCATGCACGGGTACCAACTCAACGAAGAACTAGAGAAACGAGGACTCGTAAAGAAGGACCGCTTCAAAACGGGGTCCCTCTACACCATCCTTAACAGGATGGAGCAACACGGCTCACTGGCCTCCACTCAGGAGGAAAGCGAGACAGGTCGAACACGCAGAGTATACAGCATAACAGAGCATGGACGTGAACGTCTCAAGACGGGTCTTGAGTACATGTTAAGGCGCAAAAGGTTCCTCGACAAGATTGAGCGATACTATCGCGTCCACTTCCCGGAGCCGCATACTAACGGAGAAAAAGAAGATGTATAGACACATGCGACACTTTGGTCCCCATGGACGCCACTGCGGTTACGGTGGATTCATGACCGTTGAGGAAGAGGTGCAGATGCTTGAGAAGGCAAAAGGACACCTTGAGACTCAGCTGACCAATATCAATGAGCGACTTGAGAAGCTGAAGGAGTAATCCAGTAGAACGGGCACTCCCCCAGCTTCAAGAGCATAAATCCCCTTTATTTTACTTAATCTTATCCGATCTACCACATATCAAACCAAAGGTTGATGACGTCCTCGGCCGGTTTGTTTCTAGGCGTTGAGCCCGTTGATTCATCAAAATACGCTGCCTCAGGGTTGTCACCGGTACGTCTCCACTCGTCCCAGTAGTCCCATCTCTCTGATATGACTCCATCAACCCACGTCTCGCCCTCCAAAGCAGTGAAGAACGCCTCATAGTATAGAGCCTGCTCAGCGAAATCCATGGCTCCCCTCAGCGATGGGTCCTCAACGTTGTTCTGGGCGTCGGCGCTAGCGAACGTCAAGATATAATGTATAGACACGTTGTCCGCGAGCACGTTTTCCGGATAGTGGAAGAAACCCTCCGTGATATTTACAAGCTCCTCCATTGTCGGGTTGTGGACATCAGCGATTTCACCCTGCTTTGATGTATATAGACCACCGAAAACAGTTATCTGCAGGGCATCGATCTCGTCGAGGAAATTAAGCCTGTCATCTGGGTTGATTACACTGAAACCAATTTCACCTGAGTAGACCTCCCTGATTCCTTGAAGGATCTCCCTCCATCTTTCATCGTATTCAGGGTACACGTCAGGACGCATCGTATCGTCTGCAAAGAGGCAAGGAATGAACAAGTCCACGCCGTATTTTTCCGCCCTTGCGGCACGGGAAACCACCCATTCCTTGTATTGGTCAAAGAACTCGGCCCACCAAATGGGATTTTCTTTCATCTCCTCTAACCGTGTCCACTCTTCACTAGATAAAAAGACTCCAGGGTAGTATGACTCTGTCTGCATCACCTTGAACCCATTTTGCTTTGCGGCACCCACAAGCTCAGCGTAAAACTCCTCGTCGGTAAGTGAAAGATCATTGCCCTCGGCCTCCAGCAATGGCACAGGCTCCACCTCAGTTATGAACACCGCCGATACAAATCCCACATAATTAGCGCCTACTCTCAAGGGGGCATCGAATGCGTGCCTGAATACTTCTCTCTGACACTCTGGATCAACAGGGTTTATATCAAAACTAGGGCCACCGGTCTCGCCGAAAAGGTCAACGAAGTTAATCCCCTTTACCTTCATGGTTGAGTTTAACTCATCTACGACTTTGAGCTCAAACTCGTAGACCAGTTCATCGTCAGGATTCTTGGGCCCACCGTCAAGGATTATTCTATAGACTCCGGGGTTGGATGCTGTAACGTTCACACGGTTAGCCTTTGACTCTTGAAAGCTCAGTTTATGATGTGAGGTATAGAGGAGATCCTCCTGACTCGGTGAAACCTGTGTCCACTCATATTGTTCCCAGTGGGTGACGCCGAACAGCTCCCCCGCGTCTAGTGTGATTACCTTCCCCACGTTACCATACAGTGTTTGAAGCATCCTGCACCTATGTGGCCCCGAAAAGATCTCTGAACAAACGGGATATTTGTAGACCTTTATTGTGTGATACACTGTGCCCTTGTTTCCCGCTTTATCCGTTACCTTGAGTTCAACTCTGAAATCCCCATAGTTCGGGAAGGCATAACTCACTGATTCACCGTTAGCCTGATCTCCACTCCCGAAATCCCACTCATATGAAACGATACCAACGTTATCTGACGAGGAGCTGGCGTCGAACTGCACAGATTCACTCTGATTTGCTTCCTCGTCAGCCATAATCACCGGAATCGGTGAGAGAATGTCAGTCTCTTGGTCCGGAGAAGTAATTTCTTCTTTGAATATGACCAGTCCTATGATTCCAATCACTAAAACGGTGATGACTGCCAGGATATACTGTTTTTTCATTGGCATCGATAAATTTGTCTCAATATGTTTTAACTGCTTTGAACATTTTTACGCTCTTTCAGTCACCTCTTCTCCAAATTACTGGGTCTCCTTTAAAACACCGGGTTCTAAGGCAACAGTGATGACAATAAAGTTGATTGAGTTTGGGCCATTTGGTTGTAGGATCGTCAGGGGAACCGTTGAGTCATTCGACGATATCCCATGCTACTACAACGTCGTCAAGGTAGCCGTAGACGAGGATGTAACAGTCTACGTGGACCCAGTCAAAAAAACAATGCAGAAAGAAAAGGGAATAAACCCCGTCTAAACTCTAGCCCTTCGCAGACCCTCTTTTGCGCCGTAGCTCAGGAACGAATCCGCGTTAGCCACCGTGTTGAACCTGAACCCCCGTTTCACGGCCCAGCCCACGTTATCGAAGTTACACCACATGCCCGCGGGTTTTCCATGCTTCTTGGCGACCTTCACAACGTGGTCAAGCGCCTCCACGAACTTCTCGTTGTCATAGTTCGGGGGCACGCTGTAGCCGAGGTTGTTACTCAGGTCCCATGGACCTACGTAGCACGCGTCGATGCCGTCAACGCCCAGTATCTCGTCTAGGTTGTCTAGGGATTTCTGTGTCTCCACCTGGACGCAGACAAGTATCTCCTCGTTGGCGGTGTCACGGTAATCAGGGTCCCATCTGGCTGCCCGTCTTGGGCCCCAGCCCCTGATGCCCTCTGGGGGATACCTGCACGCCGCGACCGCTGCCTCGGCTTCCTCCTTTGTGTTGACCCATGGCACCATGATGCCGTGAGCCCCGAGGTCGAGGATGCGTTTGATTATCACTGGGTCGTTCCACTGAGCCCTGATAATAGGGGTGCAGTCCGTGCCAACCATGCTCCGGAGCATACGCTCCATGGTCTCTAAGCTCATAGGGCTGTGCTCACCGTCAATGAGCAGATAATCGAATCCTTGGTGACTGAGAATCTCGGTCACATCAGGATGCCCCAGCTCGATGAAGGTGCCGACGCAGTTAACGCCATTCCTAATTTTCTCTTTGAGAAGGTTCTTCATATCGATCCAATTGAATAATGCGGCTAGTATAAAATAGGTACCAGTCTTCCACCCAAATTTAAGGTATATTCCTGTTTAGGGCCTGATCAGTAAGTTATTTATTCTATCTAGGCTCCTTTTTCGTCAATCAGGTGTAATGACAATGCAGTTCTTAGGTCTAGATTACTGGAAGAAGTGTCAAGAGGTCGCGAACGCCGACGAAGAGTTCGGCATCAAGACCAAGATGTTCGATGCCACATTCACTTACAGGGTCACAGACAAGGATGATCAGCCCGAGATTTACGTAAAATTCGTGGATGGACAGATCACAGAGGTCAGGGAGCTCTCAGAGGGCGAGAAGACCGACTTCACACTGGAGGGCACATACAGCATCTGGAGCCAAGTCAACAAGGGTGAACTCGACGGCAGTAACGCCATCATGACCAGGCAGCTCCAGTTCAAGGGCAACATGAGCGCCATCATCAGGTACAGTAAGGCGTTCCTAAGGCTCTTCGAATTGATGCAGACCATCCCAGTCGAGTACTAAGATACTCACCTAATCTTCCAAAAAAAATTATTTTTACTTATACCAAGTGACAGGATCACAGCTTGTGCAAATGACAACAATTTAGTAGCGCCAGTGTTCATTTGATTAATGATACCGCGATGATCGACGAAACATCAATCAAAGTGCTAGAAGAATACCTCAGAGACGCCAGACAAAGCTTCAGAGAAGTAGCCAGACAAATAGGGTACAGCAGCGGAACCGTAGCTAACAGAGTCAAGGAAATGGAGGATCAGGGTATCATCAAAAAATTCACTGTGCAATTAGACTACGAGAAACTGGGGTTCGATCTCACCGCCGTCACGGAGATCATCGTAAGCGATGGAATGATGATGGAAGTAGGCCAAGAGATAGCTAAACACGCGCCAGCAATCAGCGTCTACAACGTAACAGGGGATAGCGACATTATGGTTGTCGCCAAGTTCAGGACCAGACAGGATCTCAGCGACTTTACCAAGCAGCTCACCAAGATGCCTTACGTCGTACGAACAAAGACCCACGTCGTACTCAACACGTTGAAAGAGGAGTCAACGCTGCTACCAGAATACTAGACATGCTTCTCAATTAACTCTAGGATGCTCTTGTCCTCGAAGGTGATATTTCCGTATACTATCCCTATCATCCCGGCGTAGAGAAGCTTCTTCTTAACCTTCTTGAACTCATCACCCTCAAACCCCTGCTCCTCAAGCCTCGCACGCAACGTGTCCTGGCTAACGTGGCCGTGCTCAAACCTGCATAGGGCTCTCAGGAACAGTAACTCGCTGTCAGTGAGCTTTGTATCAGGCATCGGGGAAGCACTTGATCTTCTTGGTTATAGGAAATAAGACTTACCCTCGCTTAAAGAAAAACATCAAGAACCTGTACTCGAAGTATGACTTCATCAGCAAGTTGTGGAGTGGACCCAAGGACTCTAACCTACTCATAATCCAGCTGGTGCCCACAAGATATGACTACATGAAGCCCGGTGACTGGGACTCCCAAATCATCGAACTAGTCTAAAAGGGTAAAAATGGCGTTAAAACCGGGGTTCTAAGTCGTGACATCTATCTTTACTAACTCTTCCAAGCGATCATAGTATCGGAGGACATTCAGCCCGGAGGGTGTGATGAAGTACTGCTTCTGACGGCCACCAACTCCGATGGACTCTTGGGTGTACCCCTTGTTGACAAGAAGATCAAGTGTGCTCTTCAACGTGTTCCACGACAGGTTAGAAGCGTACATGATTCTTGTTGGTCTACTCTCACCTTCATGCATGACCGACAAGACGTCGACCGCTATCTGAAAGCTTGATCTTCGTGGACTCAAAGTGATTGATTCTCAGACGAAATTGGTTAAAAGCATTATAGGTTTATGAATCAGAAAATTGATTCATATATTTGTAAGCGAAAATAGGTCTATATTTTCTCCTTCAGCATCGCCCCAAGAATCTGTATACCCTCGGCTATATCCTCGATACTCGGGTGACTATAGTTAAGCCGTATATGGTTGTGGGTGTCCGAATTGTAGAAGTTGCTGCCGGGGATATACGCGACCCCTTTCTGCACGGCCTCCATGAGCATCTTGGTGGCGTTCACGTGCTCAGGGAGCGTCGCCCAGAGGAACAGCCCTCCCTTGGGCTCGTTCCACTTCACCTCCTTGGGGAAGCTGGTGTCCATGGCCTCCAGCATCACGTCACGTTTCTTACGGTAGACCTTCACCATCTTCTCTATCTGCTTCTCCACGACGCCTTGCTCGAAGAGCTTCGCGGCGGCGTACTGGCTGATGAGAGTGTTGCTGATGCTTGTGCTGCTCTTGGCCTCCACCATCTTCACGATGAACTCCTTGTGGGCCACGAGCCACCCGATCCTCATACCCGGAGAAACGATCTTGCTAAATGTGCTGGTGTACATGACCCTGCCCTCATCGTCGTAGCTCTTAATGGGTGGAGGCATGGGGCTCTCGAAGCTGATATAGCCGTAGGGATTGTCCTCTAATATCAGGAAGTCATACTTCTTGGCCAGCTCAACTATCTTCTTGCGTCGCTCCACCGGCATCATGCTGCTGGTGGGGTTCTGGAAGCTGGGGATAACGTATACCAGCTTCACGTGCTTGCCTTCTTTCTCGACCTCCTTTATGGTCCTCTCGAGGCTCTCAGGCTTCATGCCGTCCGCGTCCAACTCTGCCTCCCTGATGTCAGGGCTACTCGTCTTGAACGCTGATAACGCTGAGAGGTAGGTTGGTGCACCAACTATGATTACATCGCCTTTATCGAGAAACACCCTCGTGACCAAGTCCAGCGCCTCTTGGCTGCCCGTGGTCACCATGATCTCCCGGTAAGGATCTGACTTGATGCCGTGGCCCTCCATGAACTTTGCGAGGTGCTCCTTGAGGCTAGCGAGACCGCTTGTGCCGCCGTACTGGAGCATTACTTTCCAGTCTTCCTCAGTGGCTTCCTCGAAGACCT
>JAOZHP010000022.1 GCA_026014815.1 Candidatus Bathyarchaeota archaeon | reverse complement strand
CACAGGGTTCCCTGTGGGAGCCTCGATGAGGCACCCCTCTAGCACAGTTGTACGTGCACCTATCCTGACTGAGTCATCGTCACCTCTGATGATTGCGTTTGTCCAGACGTTAACGTCCTCCTCCAGCGTGACATCACCGATGATCCATGAACCGGGGGCTAGGAACACGGATGGATGAATCTTAGGCTTCTTTCCCTCAAATTCTATGACTGACATATCTATCACTTGACAACAAATGAAGCAATGAGGTATGAAAAAAGAGTATCCCTAACTCGCCTCTAGCATACGCTCGATAGCTAGACGCGCCCTAATGGAGATATCCTCAGGCACAATGACCACTGGCTTCTCCTCGACCAAAGCTTGATACAGGTTCTCCAAAGTGATCCGCTTCATAGCGCTGCACTCAGAGTACTTCTTCGCAGGCAGGAACATCTTACTGGGGTTCTCTCGGGAAATTCGATCAATGAGTCCTACTTCGGTTCCCACGATAATCACCTCTGCGTCGGTCTCCTTCGCCCTTCGAACCATACCGCCTGTGGACAACACATAATCGGCTCGTTCCTGGAACTCTGGCTCACACTCAGGGTGAGCCCAAATCTCACTGCCCGGGTACCTTTTTTTCAGTTTAATGGCCTCGTCGCCGTTTCCTATGAACCTGTGGACGTAGCAATGCCCGTCATCCGGGACATACACAAGCTCTACGCCTGGAACCCTCTTCTGGACATAGTACCCAAGGTTCTTGTCTGGACCAAAGATCACTTTCTCGGCGTTAAGACTCCTCACTATCTTATCAGCGTTAGCAGACGTACAGGTTATAGTTGCCTCTGCCTTAGCCTCCGCCAAAGTGTTCACATAGAGCACCACAGGGGCCTCAGGGTGCTGCTTTTTTGCCTCCATAAGCGTATCCATGGAAAGCATTGCCGCCATAGGGCACACCGCTTTCACGCTTGGAATTATCACTTTTTTGTCAGGATTCAGAATTGCGGCTGTCTCTGCCATAAAATCCACGCCGCAGAAAACTATCATGTCTATGTCTTCGACTTTCTGCGCTGCCCTGCATAGCTCAAGGCTGTCTCCGAGGAGGTCGGCGATGACCTGTATCTCGGGTATCTGGTAGTTATGCACTAGCAGTAACGCGTTCTTCTCTTGTTTCAGTTTCAGTATCTTTTTCTGTAGCTCGTTTAGTTCCAATCAAATCATCTCGATCTCGAGTTTAACGTCAAGGCCCCTAACCGAGTGGGTCAGAGCCCCCAGCGATATTATGTCTACACCCGAATCAGCGTATTCGGATACATTCTCCATTGTGATTCCGCCTGATGCTTCAAAGAGGAATCCATCCCTTAACCCCTTCTCAGCTAGGTAAGATAAACACTTCCTGATATCCGCAGAAGACATGTTATCAAGCATGATAATATCAGCACCAGCCAGTGCAGCCTCCTCAGCATCCTTAACTGTCCTGACCTCGATCTCCACCATTTTGGTGAAGCTCACGCCGGTCCTGACCCGTTTCACCGCCTCAGTGACACTAGGAACCAGCTTAAGATGATTATCTTTGATGAGTACGCAGTCATCGAGCCCAAACCTGTGAGGGTCACCGCCGCCGTGAACCACGGCTTTTTTATCGTAAACTCTTAAACCGGGAAGAGTTTTTCGAGTTGCTGCGACTCTTGCCTTCGCATTCTTCTTAGCCACTATCTCAACGATTCTCGCAGTCTGTGTGGCAATCCCAGCCATCCTGCACACGAAGTTCAAGGCAAGCCTTTCTCCTGATAATAAGGCTCTCGCACTTCCAAATATCTCCAGAAGTGTCTGCTTCGGTTGGACGTGTGAACCGTCATCAGCGAGCTGTTTAACATCACAGCCAAGCACCTCAAAGACGAGGGCAGCCTCCTCAAGGCCTGAAGCAACGCCAGGTTCT
This sequence comes from Candidatus Bathyarchaeota archaeon, assembly GCA_026014815.1. Classification (GTDB taxonomy): domain Archaea; phylum Thermoproteota; class Bathyarchaeia; order TCS64; family TCS64; genus RBG-16-57-9. The sequence continues at coordinate 2,092 of JAOZHP010000022.1, read as the reverse complement.
TTGAAGTAAAGACGGGCCTTGGCTTTCTGGTCATGGGGAATTAGCGTATTGGAGGTGATGTCACCGTAACCTAAATCCTCTCTAAGAAACTCTTTGATCTTGTCAGCTTCCATCTGTTTTGTCTTGTTCAATCATTACCACTCCAAATGCTTGCTCCAATTATTTCTGACAAATCAATCATCCACCACTATTAAACATCGCGCCTAGATATACTTTAAAATCCAGACCACCGTGATCACTTGATTCATATGGATTACAGAAGATATCTCCTAGAAGTAGGGACAGGTGTTGATCTCCACGGCATGGACGAGACCAAGGCTTGCCAGCGAGCCGTAAAAGACGCAATCAGCCACAGCAGTATGGTGGGTCTTGGTGGCCTCTTCAAGTTCGAGAGCTTCTCAGAGCTAGAGGACGCCTTAATGGTTGATGTCACAGTAGCCACACCAAACCCCGAAAAGGTTGACGGCGACGCCGTCCTCGGCATCCTTCCTGAGGGAAAAAGAAGAATTAGTATCGTCAAGGGTGGGCTCCAGTTCCCAGCCGAGAACACATCAGAGGAAGCCAAGACCCATAGCCTCGTGATGGCGAACGCTACAATAGTTGTCCTTATCGACGTTGATAAAGCTCAGCGAAGGTAACCTCTCAATATCTTTTTGAGTGAATAACTTTATCATTACTCTAGCGATACCATTCTGTATGAGCCAAGTAGTCAGCCGCATCTGGGAACCGGTCAGACGAAAAGGAGCCGAGACATACCTACAGTTGACCCTTCTCAGCTTCGCGGCAAGCGTCAGCCTCACACGCCTCTTCCTCGAACTCACAGGGTACCCCCAGCTAGGAAACCAGACTCTCCACATCGCACACGTTCTCTATGGCGGTATCTTCCTCTTCGCAGCAAGCATACTGCCCCTCGTCTACGCCAACAGGTGGGCGTACACATGGGGAGCCATCTTCTCAGGCTTGGGCATTGGTCTCTTCATCGACGAGGTGGGCAAGTTCATCACACAGAGCAACGACTACTTCTTCCCAGCCGCAGCCCCCATAATCTATGCTTCTTTCCTCGTCACCGTCCTCATCTACCTCAGGATATCAAAAGAGCCACGCCTAGACGCCAGAGGGGAACTCTACGTCGTCCTAGAGACCCTCAGCGAGGTACTGGACCACAGTCTAGAACCCGACGAGTACACAGAACTGAAAACAAGGCTCCAGAAGATAAGGGAAAAGACCAGCCATCCCAACCTCCTGAGACTCACAGAGGAACTCACAGACTTTGTGGAGTCAGACGCTCTTACGATTGCACCCGACGTTCCCAACATTTTCGACAAGATCATTACACAGCTGAATACGTTAGAAGAAAAATACCTCACACCGAACCGGGTCAAGCTCTTCCTCATCTTCAGCCTCTTCATACTAGGCGTACCCAGCTTCCTCAGGTTCATGGAGTTCAGCAGAGTAGCTGCAAATCCAACCAACAGAGAACTATTCCTAGCCCAGATAATATCAGAGCTGCCATCCAGCTCAGAGTACAACATGATGTGGGCTTCCATCCACGTCTTCACCGACGGACTCGTGGGTCTGATACTTGGCTTAAGCGGGCTACTGATGTTACTAAACAGGGAAAGGTGGGGAGTGGAGCTAGGCTCAGTTGGGCTGCTAGTCTCACTTGTAGCTGTCAACCTTGTGCTCTTCTACCTCAACCAGTTCTCAACCATCATTACCGCCACGTACCAGTTCATAGTACTCCAAGGACTGTACTACTATCAGCGAAAACACGGGAAACCACGATACAACTGATAAATAAGTAAAAAAGGTCGACTCTAGCTAACGACTATATTGATCATGGAATATTATCTGAACCACTATCCTTTTTCAACAGTCACTATAAAACGGCCTGCTTTTTCACACCAACACTTGAATCATCATGCCTAAAAATAACAATATTACCTGATAATTTTCAGAAAATAATCCACAATAAGCTCATAGATCGGAATACCGGTAGTCTCCATGAGCGCCTTGTAGCCGGGGAAACAGTTGGCCTCAAGCACTATCGGTTCACCATTCTCACGAGGCAGTATGTCGAGACCAGTGATCT
>JAOZHP010000021.1 GCA_026014815.1 Candidatus Bathyarchaeota archaeon | reverse complement strand
GAAACTATATTATTTTTAGGGATTCTAATGGGTGAATTATCAGTTCTGATTAAAAACACGCGAATTGTGGACGGATCAGGAAAAGAAGCCTATGAAGGTTCTATAGGCATAAAAGAGGATAAGATCGTTTCGATAGGGAAAGTCAAAGGCGACGCCGTGAGAGAGATCGATGCCAAGGGGTTACTTGCTGTCCCCGGCTTCATCGACTCACATAGCCACGGCGACTTTGGGGTTATGTTCTTCCCTAAATGTGAGAGCTATCTTCACCAAGGGGTGACTACGATGATTGTCGGTCAGTGCGGCATGTCACTTGCCCCGATTGGTGACTACATCAGGTTACCGGGCATCGCCTCGGATTACCTTATGGAGATCGAGCCTCACAAATACTACCCCAAGAGAACCGTGTTCCCGCGGGGTGAGGTCAATGATCTCATGAAGGAAAAGTTCGGCTGGACGGTGGACTGGAGCTCGATGGATGAGTGGTTCAAGGCAGTCGAAAAGATAGGTATCTCCATGAACATGGCAACACTGGTGGGGCACTCATCGGTGAGACACACGGTCCTCAAGGATGACTATGAACGCTCGAGTACAGACGAGGAGATCGCTGAGATGAGTAGGCTAATCGAGGAGTCTATGGACGCTGGATGCTACGGCATGTCAGTGGGACTAGACTATGACCCTGATACATTCGCTGATAAAAAGGAGATCGTAGAGCACTGCAAGATTATAGCTAAGAAGAAGGGTATCTTCGCTCCTCACTCAAGGAGGACAGGTAGACGAAGAAACATCGGTGCAGGTCACAGGCAACACGATAAGATAGAGGGCATCTATGAGATTCTGGATATTTGCCGCGAGTCAGGTGTCAAGATGAATATCGCGCACCTGTTCACTGGGTGGTACGTTAATCCGCAGGGATACCCTAGCATCTTTGAGGAGGCCAACAGGAAGGCGACCCTCGCAGTCATCGATAAAGCGATAGACGAGGGTATGGACGTAAGTTTTGACGTTCTTCCATCAGCGCAGGTATCGAAATTCGGAGGCGCTTCATATCTATGCTCCTCGTTTTCTCCGTGGCTCAGGGAGAAGGGAAGCCGGGAGGAGTTCGCAAAGTGGCTAAAGATCCCGGATTACAGGCAGGAGATCAAGGACGCGATCAAGTCAGGTAAATGGTTCATCCGGGTGGCGTATAACCCCAACACGAACCCCAGATGGGCGGAGAACTATATCATCCTGGAGCACAAGAATAAGGAAGCAGTCAACAAGACAATAGCCGATATCGCTGAGATGCGGGAGCAAGACGCATTCGATGTATGGTTCGACCTGATCGTCGAGGACCCTGATGCAAAGTGTGGACAGCAGTTCGTGTACCCAAGCGGGACATATGACCCAGACGCAGGGTATCATAAGATCTTCTGGGAGCACCCCACCGCGGCGCTGGGGATAGACACAGGTGTAGATGACTACAAGTACGAGTCCAAGTCTCCGCCATGGATGCTGCCCCGGATAAACGCGTACGCCGCGTTCCCCGGGTTCTTCCAGAAGTTCGTGAAGAGGGACAAGGTGTTCACAGTTGAGCAAGCCGTGTTCAAGACCTCGACACAGGCAGCCATCAGGCATGAGATCAAGGGAAGAGGAGTCATCAAGAAAGGCGCATACGCGGATATACTGCTGATGGATCTGAAAAAGCTGAAAGTAACTGGGACACCCCTTAAGCCGAGGCAGAAGCCAAGCGGCATCGAGTACGTCCTCGTGAACGGTGTACCCGTAGTCGAGAAAAAGAAGCACAGCAACCTGACCCCTGGAAGGGTCCTTAGGAAGGGGAGGGACAACTAGAGACATGGTGAATGCTATGATCATTGACGCGCATGTTCATATAGGTGAAGCGAAGCCCGACAAGGAATGGGTGTGGGCCGCTTGGCCGGGCCAGCCACGATTCGGCATCACAGCGGAGCAGATCATCGAAAAGATGGATGCATGTAAGCCAAGGATCGATAAGGCGCTGGTCTTCGGTCTCTTCTCGTTAGCTGCTGAAAGCCCTGAACAGATGAAAGAAGAAAACGACTACATACTGAAGATGGTGAACAAGTACCCTGACCGGCTCATAGGGGCTGGAGTTGTGGACCCAAGCTGGGGCGACAAAGCCATCAAGGAGCTGCACCGGTTCACTAAGGCTGGGCTCAGGGTAGTGAAGATCCGTTTCAGTTCAATGCATTATCACGCCAACAGTAAAGCCGGGCAGAAGGTGTTCTCGGAGATAGAGAAGCTGGGAGCACTCCCCATATGTCACAGTGACTGGACTCATTACAGTAACCCGTTGGTTATCGGTGACCTCGCCGGGATGTATCCGGATTTGAAGATGGTGATGCAGCACTTTGGTGAGTATCTCAGCGAAGACGCGTTGAGTGTGTGCAGGAGACTGGGGAACGTTTACGTGGATACCAGCGCCCTTGTGCACCCTAAGAACATAGTCACCTTCATGGACGAGGTAAGCGAGGACAGGATACTCTACGCGTCAGATTGTCTGAGTATCAGGGGAGGTCTGCAGCCTCAGGACGCCTTGAACCGGGTGCTCTGCCTTGACTTGCCTAAGAAGAGGGAGGAGAAGATTCTGGGATCGAATGCACTTGAACTATTCAAGTCTGTGGGGGTGCAGCTATGAGAGTAGATGTTCATAACCATATCGGGTATGACCCTGCCTACGATGTGACTCGTACAGCCGAGGAACTATTGGCTGAGATGAAGAAAAACGATGTGTCCAAGTGCGTCGTGTTCCCATTCACGAGTAATCCTGACTTCCGTGAACAGAACAAGCTGGTCAAACAGGCGATGGACAAGAACCCAGACAAGTTCATAGGATTCTTCCTGATGAACCCCCGGGTCAAGGACATGACCGACCTCATGTATATGTACAAGGAACAGGGCTTCTCGGGGGTTGTCACGGACCCACGTTTCAGCGTTGATCACGCGATGAGGCGTTTCCATGAGCTAGTTGAGTGCGCGTTGGTCCTCAATCTCCCGGTGTGGCTTCACTCAGACGACAAGGACACCATGAGGGTGTACATCTCCACGCTGGAGTCGATGCTGAACAAGTATGTTCAGGTAAAGTTCATACTCAGCAGCATGTATTATGACGCGGCGGGCATCGCGGCGAGACACATGAACGTGTTCATGGACACAGCGACCGATATGTCAGGCAGCATGACTTTCTCCAAGACACAGCCCATCGGCACACACAGAATACTCATGGGAGCCAACACACCCTACGGTATGCTGCGCAGAGAGGTGGAGAAGATAAGGGATGCACCGGAGTTCACAGAGTTCCAGAGAACCCTCATCTACTACGACAACGCCAAGCGTCTCTTCAATCTTTAATTCACTCTTTTTTATTGTAAACTTCAATAACCACTGTTACTTCATATCATGAATCATAGAGCCTGGAGCCGACGCCGCCGACGTTAAAGAAGGGAACCTCCATGTATCCCATGAAGTCGTAGTAGCCTAGTTCTTCGATCTCCTCAATGGATAACTGCTCTTTTTTCACAGGTGTCACTCTAATCTTTTTGGCTAATCTGGGTTATTTATAATGTATTAAACAAGGATTTTTCGCGGTTATATTGTCAATGGTTTTCTGAGTTGTGGTACATTTGACTACTATTGTATGATTAGGGATTTTGCCACTTTTTTTAGTAATCACTTTTATCTTAGGGGGTTTTAAGAAGGTGGGGAGTGTTGCCAGCCTTGGAGCAAGGGTATGAAAACCCCGGGAGCAGGATGCCCGACTGGTCGAGCGGAAGTTAGAGCCGTTTCCAGCCCCTCCCTGCAACGATATCCCCGATAACCAGTTTCCGATGGCTCCATTAGGCCCCTAGCCCTCCCCACCAAACCATGGAGAGCATCACCGCTTAAAATTATGCTCGCTTAGGATGATCATTCAAGAACCAGCCAATTCATTATATTCGTTTTTTAGCTTTTCAAAATCTATCTGTATGGTTTCTCTAATTTCATCTAAAAGTGCTTTCCATTTATCATCAGGTTTTCCATGTTCCATCCTTATATCTCTTTCACCCATATCGAAATATCTATCAAGCAGTTCTCTTAGTTTATCGGATGCCATCGTGTGGTATTTATCTCGTATAAAATGTTCGCTCAAAAATGGATCTATAAATTCCCTCTTAGTTCTTTCACGATCCCCTACATGAAATATAGTTAGATTCCCAAATAAAGGACCATAAAAATCATCCATTTTTTCTCGAAGCAATCGAATGTCCTCCAGTATCCTTCTTTTACCCCCCTCATTCTCTCTCCAACGCCTATATTCATAGGCAAATATAACTAGAAATGCGCCGATTCCTATAGATACAAAGTCAACCATTTAGCTCAATTCCTTAATACTACTCACATACCCTCCTGATAGTTGGTTTGCCGTCTACTTCGTGGGGGATCTGGTAGGGGATGCCCTGGGGGTAGTGGCCGTGGAGCTTGTTCCTGCCGGCCTCAGTCAGCTCGACATTCATCATGCATTTACTTCCTATATTGTTTCAAACGCGCGCATGTCGGTACTGAATCAATGTTATTTTTTCGGTAAGTTTTCGATGACGAAGCCGATAATCGCGTTATCGATAACTTTCGTCGAGCTAGTATGGAAGCCTTGACCTTTGAATCCCTCTATTTCTTCTTTATTATTTTGGCCAATATAATGGAAAATTGGAAACATCTCCTTGAAAACTCGACGGGCACCGCCTGTAGGCATAGACACCTGTTTTGTACCTCCTCTACCATAGAAAAAGCGTATGACGTAGTTCCGGTCGATGGGCGGCACAATTTCAGGGAGGATATGGTGGATAGCTTTACTCCCTGCAACCAACTGCGTGCTACTGACGCTGATTTTAATCTTTGATATAAGGTCTCCTAGTCTCTGGTTAACTTCATCAAGCTGATTCTCTGAGATATTCAAAAGTTCATATTGTCCCAGTTCAATGAGATCTGGTGAACAAGAACTTATACACCCGCGTAATACCCGGAAGTCAACGAGCTTTGTTGATGTTTCACCCATCCTGTGGAGCCCCCAAGAAGCTAGTGTGGCATACAAGTATTCGAGAAAGAGTTCATCATTTAGAACCGTCTCAAGTGATCCAAGATTTCTCGCTCTCTCTAGTGTTCTGAAATGGAAGTATAGGCTAGGTCCAGAGAAAGTCTCTGCATCATCAAAGACTCCAATGTAGTGCTCAAAATTTTCCTTTTTTATCAAGAACTGATAGATGGTACCCAACTCTAATAGAATAAATTACCGCAGTTATCCCTGCATGAGCTAAGATAGTGACTAAACTTAACTCGGGTCTTGATACCAAGATAAATGACAATATATGGATATTGTACAGATTTCTTCTTCCCGCTATACGACGGAATTTTCGTTCAAAGGGAGCAAAGTTATCAAAACTAGTACCCAGTGCTTTCCCGAATGTGTCATAGACCATTCTATAGAAACTGACAAGCACAATAATGATTAACCCATAGATTAGTGGCGTAGATGAACCTGTTGTTTGCGTAAAGTAATAGGAAAGAGCGCCTATCCATGAGAACTCGTATAAAAGGTCGAAAGCATGCTCCATTTTACCCAAGTTGGTAGCCATATCTTTTGCACGGGCTAATTTTCCGTCGATCCCGTCCATTATCCCAACGATGAAACTGAGTATAGAGCCCTCAATAAGACGGCCTGTTAAGAACAAGTAGGTTACAACGTATGCTGCAATATTTGTTAATATAGTCGCTTGATTGGGCGTAAATGGCGTATGCATCAACCAGGAAACTAGTTTATTCTCGATAGGCTGATGAATATAGTAGGCCAAGAAATCAGAGGCGCCCTTTTCTTTGGTGATTTTTTCCTTTAAACTCATAGTGGAACAACCGTTCTCGCATACTCTAGGTCTTGAAGAGTGTCTATATCAAGCCAAGGAATTTCTGTCACATCACATGCTACAAGTTGTTTTGCCTCGATAAACATCATCATTAGTTCACTTATCTCTGATACCGTTTCATCTAGAACTTTGAAGACATTAGATGGAAGGATAAAAACCCCAGTGTCGATGTGGTTCCATTCCACGATCTCTTTGCCAATATCCTTTACTGAACCATTTAATCTCACCATGACCTTGGTGGCGTCTTCAAGGTCTTTTACGTGCACCGGATTCCGGTCAACACATACCATGGGTTTACCATTATAGTCATTTAATGCTTTGAATATTAATGCCTCATTATAGATATGATCGGACATGGATAGTATGAAATTTTTATCAGCCTCTAGTTCTTCACGAGCCGCAATTAGCGATGTGGCATTTCCGTTTTGCCATTGAGAGTTTGCCACATATTTTATGTTCACCCCTAGTTCTTTTCCGTCACCAAGTTTTCTTTGAATTAATTCTCCTTTGTACCCCGTCACTATCAAGAAATCATTAATCCCTGCTTTTTTACAAGAAGATATAACATACTCGATTAACGAATGCTTCTTAAGCGTAATCAAAGGTTTCGGGGTATGTGAAGTTAAATACTCCATTCGTTCACCCCGTCCCGCGGCGATAATAACTGCTTTCATGAAACCACATCAAAATAAATGAAGCCATGTAAGGCTAGTTTGTCCTCTTTCCTTCAATAAATTCTTCAACCCATGAACGTGCGATATAATCTTCAACCTGAGTAGGAGGATGTTTGAAGGCATACGCTGAGATGCTTTCAAGAGAACCCGCTATTTTTCGGTCCAATGCCAACTTGACGCCACGTATTAAATCTATCACTATCCCAGCACTGTTAGGTGAGTCATTAACCTTCAGTTTGAGATCAATTTCTATGGGGAGGTTACCGAAAGAGTGGGCATTGATTCTAATGAAGCATACCTTTGTATCATTGAGGAAGCTCACATAGTCGCTTGGACCAATGCGAGTCGGCATATCGTAAGGTGTGAGACTCTGGACTGCTGCTGTCTTGCTAACTCGCTTAGTAGCTAACCTATTTTCAGCTGACATGTTCTCAAAATCAGTGTTTCCACCAATATTCAACTGATAAGTGCTGTCAATGTTTAGACCTCTCTCGTGGAAAAGCTCCACTAAGGCTCGGTGCACTATTGTTGCCCCCAGTTGACTCTTAATATCATCCCCTGCAACAGGTAAGCCCTTATCACTGAACTTTTTAGCCCAGATCGGGTCTGATGCTATGAATTCCGGGATGCAGTTAATAAAAGCACATCCAGCATCTAACGCTGCCTGTGCATAAACTCGGGTCGCTTTCGCGCTTCCAACCGGCAAGAGGTTTACTAGCATATCCGCCCCAGATTTTTTCAGGGTTTCAACGATATCTACCGGTTTATGGTTCTCAGATACCCTGAAGGTCTCATACATGTGAGCTGCGACTCCGTCATGTATTGGTCCTGGTTGAACAATTACATTCAGGTTTGGTACATCAGAGAATTTTTCGCAGCAATTGGGGTGTTCCCATATTGCTTCTGATAGGTCTTTCCCAATTTTACCACTGTTTACTTCAAATGCTGCTACAAAATCTATATCTGATATTTTATAGTTCCCAAAGTGTGTGTGCATTACACCAGGAACACTATCTTCATCTTTTACATTTTGATAAAATGTTACTCCCTGAATGAGAGCTGATGCACAATTTCCGATGCCTACAATTGCTACTTTAATACTCATAATAAACACGTTACTACTCGAAGAACTGTTCGAGTGTTAGAACGATTATGTCTTCTACTTAAAAAGTCTTGTTTATACACCTGTTTTTTAAGAATTATCTTATCATTTTCAGTAAAAAAGCTCATAATCTTCAATATTGAGCAAAAATCGCATAAAAAAGTAGATATAAGGATTATATTTTCTAATAGAATTATAATTATTTCTGTTTTTTCGGCATTTATTCTCCAGTATGCTCACCTCATAGTAGCAGTATCATTCTGACACGCGCGTCAGCCGCTGCAGTACGCGGAGGTGAATAACATCTACGCAGTTATGGCCTTTGATGATCTTGTGGAGTTCTTTCCGATGTGTTTCGACGAGGTTCTCCCTATTACGCTTCTCGATATAGTATTCGTCTTTGATGTACAACCTACCAGAACTTCCACCATGGCTTCTTTTCGGCGGGTCTCTCTTCGATTGGCTCCTCCTTGACTGGTTCCTCGTGGAGTTCCTCCTTAACATCTTCCTCTTCAGGCTTCTCTTCCTCTACGGGCTTCTCTTCCTTCTTCTCTTCATCGAACATTTTAATCCTCTAACCATTTAATGGGATGTATCACCGATTAAAGGTTACTGGTGAGGAGTGTTACAGGTCATGGAGCAAGGGACTCTTCGCTTAACATCTCCTTTCGGTCAGAAAAAGGGAATTTCCTATACTCTGACGGTGGAGACGCATTCCTGTATCTCCATTATCATCTCGTTGAACTCATCTTGAGAAAGTTCCTCCCTGACATCATACCTCTCAAGTACTATCTTGACGATCTCATGGGCTGTTTCCTTGGTAATGTTCCAAGTTTCAGGATAATACTTTTGTAAAAACGGAAATCGTAAATATTATTTATATGTCCTGTTTTTTTATAAATCTCAGCGGCGACTGATCAAAATCTGTCATGATTTCAGTCGTTTTATGAATAATTGATTATATAATTATTATTGGAGGAGCATAAAGATTATTAACTAAGTTGTGGACCATTCAAGGATTCGAGGTCTAACCGATGCAGTTACCAGACATGTCCGTGAGAAGAAACCAGATGCTCCTTGCACTTGCATTGATAGTAATCGCGATCCCGTCGTTATTCATCTATGATTACACTCAGAACAACCCCAAGTTCTGTACGACGTGCCACTTGATGTCTGATGCCTATGATACTTGGTCAGTGAGTGCCATGCACGACCTCACCTGTCATGAGTGCCACGTAAACGACATGGTTGAGAGCCTCGGCCACGTAGTTGAGGTACTCACCGTGAACCCTGATGTGGTCACAAAGCCGACGGAGATAGATAACGAGCTTTGTGAGCACTGTCACGCTAGCGAGGATCCACAGTGGCTTCAAGTAGTCAACACGGCGGGGCACAAGGTTCACTTCTATGGTAGCGAGAACTATGCTGACTGCATCGACTGTCACGGATTGAGGCTTCACACATTCACTCCACCGGAGGAGACTTGCTTGGAGTGTCACGATGAGAGTATGGGGCAAGCCGAGGAGATAATGGAGACCCACTGCGTAGCATGCCATCAGTTTACGGTCACTGAGCACGAGCTCATACCTGAGACGGCTGAGTGCCTCTCATGTCACAACGGGCGTGACGATTTAGGCGTCTCTTTCCCCGAGGAAGGACACACCGACGCTCAGTGTGTGAGCTGCCATAACCCCCACGAGGAAGAACTAACCTTCGACTGTAGCGACTGCCATGATCCTAGTGGTGATCTCCACGAGATGACTTACCATTATCTCTGCACTACATGCCACATCCCACACAGTGAAACCACTATGAGGGAAAACTGCTTAACATGTCACGGGGATAAAGACGAGCATTATGCTCCAGCTAACTGCGCCACCTGCCATAACTAACCTTTTCTTTAACAGGTTATCGTTAATCTAGATCCATCCATGGGAGAACGATGGTCCTAGATTTTGGTATGTATATCTTTAGTTTTGCTCCAGCCTCATAGGTTCTGTCGGAGGGCGCGTCGCACAGCAGGCTGAATCTACCAACCGTGAGCTTTAACTCAGTGATGCTTCCAACGAAGGCGCTCCACTCAAGGGTACCCTCGATGATGTTGAAGGCTTCATCTGGCTCGTCTACGGTGAAGCACTCGGGACGCATGACGCAGGCAACTCTGTCACCTGGCTTGACTCCATCCTCGTTTGTGGTGATGCCCTGAAGGACCATGTCTCCTATCTTTACGTCCACGAGTTCACCTACTTTCTCGACTACTCCTTCCATTAATGCTCCTTTACCGATGAAGGTGGCTATGAAGAGGTCGGTTGGCTTGTTGTAGATCTCCTGTGGTGTGCCCACCTGCCTGATCCTGCCATAGTTCTGTATGGCGACTCTGTCACTGACGGCCATGGCTTCCTCCTGATCGTGAGTCACGTAGATGGTGGTGATGCCTAGCCTGTGCTGTATTTCCTTGATCTCCTCACGCATCTCCACCCTGAGCTTGGCGTCAAGGTTGCTGAGGGGCTCGTCGAGAAGCAGGATATCTGGGTTGATGGCGAGTACTCTGGCGAGGGCGACGCGTTGCTGCTGGCCGCCGCTGAGCTGGTTTGGGAACCGGTCACCCAAGCCGCCCAGCTTCACCAATTCAAGGATTTCCTGTACTTTTTTGTTCACCTCGTCTTTGGGTACTTTACGGACGTTGAGGCCGTAGGCTACGTTCTCCTTGACTGTCATGTGGGGCCAGAGGGCATAGTTCTGGAACACCATGCCTGTGTTGCGCTCGAAGCTGGGTAACTGTGTCACGTCCTTGTCGTCGTAGAAGACTTTGCCCTCGTTGGGGAACTCTAGTCCCGCTACAATGCGCATGGTGGTGGTCTTGCCGCAGCCGCTGGGGCCTAGGAAGGTGAAGAACTCACCGTCTTTGATGTCTAGGGTCACGTCGTCTGCCGCGATCACGTCGCCGAACCGCTTGGTCACGTTTATGAGTCTTACATTTACCATTGTTATACTCCCAGGAATGATGTCTTTTGTTTGAGTATGAAGTTGGATATGGCCATTGCAGCGATCTGCACTGTCATTAGCAGCACGCAGAGGGCTGCGCCGATGCTGACGCTGCCTGTGGCGGCGGCGCCGTATACTATCTGGCTTATGAAGAAGGTGATTGGCACCCTGTCCTCGCGTAGTGCCCCGAGGGTGACGCTGGCGCTCACCTCGCTCATGCTGTACACGAAGCCCAGGATGGCGCCGTTTATCATGTGGCTGATGATGAGGGGTAACACTATCCTGTAGAAGGTGGTGGGGTGGTTGGCGCCCAGGTTCATGCTGCTTTCCTCTAGGCTCTTATCTACCTGTTGGAGCCCTGCGCCTACGCTCCGTGTTGTGAAGGGTAGTCTGCGTATCATATAGGCGCATATTATGAGGAGGGCGGGGTCTATCAGCGGGTCAAGGGGGGTATCCCTGAATACGTCAGAGAAGAACAGGAAGTATCCTATAGCTAGGCTGATGCCGGGGATAGCCACAGGTATTGTGGCGAGGGTGTCCAGCACCTTATTCCCGGGGATGTCTCGTTTCCCAACGATGTAGGCGATGCTTGAGCCTACCAGTATCATGGCGGCCACAGCCACGACGCTGTAGAGGAGGCTGTTGAGCACGGCCTGGGTGACTTGGCTGTTGGTCCAGAGGGTGCTCAGGTACTTGGTTGTGAACTCTGTGGGTAGGGTGCCGCTTGTAGCCCAGTCTGTGGTGGCTAGGATCACTGTGCCTATCTGGGGCATGGACGCCAGCCCAATAATTAAGAGGAGGAATACCACCACGAGTGTTCTTGTTCTTGTGCTTGGCTTCTTTACTCTTGGGCTCCATCTTCCTCCCTTGCTGAGCATGGCGTAGCTTCTTCTATTCACGTACCATCTTACCGCGCCGTAGCTGCTGGCCGTCACTATCAGTATGATGAACGCGAGGGCCGCGGTCTTCGGTGATATTCCCCCTGTCAGCGCCTCGGCGAAGCTGCTGTAGATCTGGTATGACGCTACCTTGCGGGCGAGGGGGTTGGCTCTGGCGCCGACGAACCCGATGGGGGCCCCAAGGTCCTCAAGGCTGAAGATGAAGGTCATGATAGCTCCCGCGGCTAATCCAGGCAGCATCAAGGGGAAGGTGACGGTTCTGAAGAGTCTGAGGCCCTTGGCTCCCAGGTTCTCCGCCATCTCCTCTAGGCTGGGGTCTATGCTGTTGAGGCTGGCTACCACGTTCATGTAGACGATGGGGTAGTAGGCGAGGGTCTGGGCGAAGGTGATGCCGAATAGGCCGTCGATGTCCAGCCTCCATGGAAGCAGGTGTAGTAGATCCACTAGGATGAAGTTGATCAACCCGTTCCGGGGGTCGAAGAGTTTGCCTATCACGTAGGCGTTCACGAAGGGAGTCGCTAACAAAGGCACGAGCAGCAGTACTTGGAACATCTGTTTTCCGGGGAAAACGTATCGGGCCATGATGAAGGCTAGTATTATGCCGATGACGCTGCACGCTATGGCCACGGAGAACGCCACTATGAGGCTGTTTAACAGTATTCCGTGGTCTATGCCCCACAGGATCAATATGCCTCGCCTGACCTCGAACATGCGTCCTCCTTGGCTTGCTAGGCTTGTGAACTCGACGCTGGTCAGTATGTCCCAGAACCAGTAGAGGCTCACGGCTCCCTGATAGATGAAGGCCTCAATGACCATGCTGAGGAGGGGCAACACTAGAAAGACAATGAGTGTGAGGTATCCGATGACAACTTGTATTAAAGTCATGGGGTCCAGCTCGCGGCGGAGCCGGGTAATGGTCTCGTCGAAGTTAGGGCCCCAAGAGGTCATGGTATCAGCCTGTGAGAGCCTGTAGGTCGCCCATTACTTGGTCGTATCTCTCATTGGCTGCCTCTAGCCAGGCGGTGGTCATCTGTTCCTTGAACTCGGCGTCAGTGAGCACACGGTCGTTGATGCTCTGTGCGTATTCCTCGGTCCATAGCTGGGGTTCCCCGGTCTCTGGGTCAATGAAGCTGAACTCCAGCGGGTTGCCCATGTCGTCCACCAGCTCAAGGAACTCTTGGTGTGTTATATCGCCGTCGTATTCGGCTATTGTGAGTTCTACCCACAGGTTGTCCAGACGTTCCTCGGCTTTGACTAAGGTAGCCTTGAAGAAGAACATCATGGATGTCTCGTAGCTTAACGCCAGCTCGTCGCTGAACTCGATGGTGATGGCGTTTAACGTGGTTTCGTAGCTTTCCTGTAGGTCTCCTCTCTCCATTCCTTCGGGTGTGTTGAAGACTTCTGGGTTGACGGGCATCCTGTTGATTGTCTTGTCTAGCCATATCTTCTGTCCGTCGGGGCTAAGTATCCATGCGATGAAGGCTTGCGCTGCCTCGGGGTTAGGCGAGGTGCTCATTAGGGCTATTGGGTCAGCGTTGACGGCTGTGCCGTCCTGGGGGAGCACGTATTTGCATATCTCGGGGTTCTCAAGTTGCGCCGTGTACCCGTAAAAGTCGATGGTTGTGCCTGCGCCGACGAGGCCTTGTATCGCTGCGTCTCTAACGCTTTCGCTTCTGTCGTATATCCGAGCGTTGGCGCCCATCTGGGTTAGAATCTTCCATCCCTCTTCCCAGCCATACGTCTGGAGGATGATCTCGAACATACGGGTGTTGCTGGTGCTCAACGTGGCGTCCGCGGTGCCTATGACTGTTATTGAGGGCAACCCAACTGCATAGGTTTCGTTCGCCAAGTCCTTCCAAGTTGTTGGCTCCGGGAGACCTACGCTCGCAAGGAACTCTATGTTGATGGTGAACCCGAAGCTGGATATGGCGCTTCCCACCCAGTAGACGTCGTCGTCTCTGTATCGTTTGGTGGGTGCGCCGCTGATGTCGTCGGGGAGGGCGTCAAGGATAGCTGTCACGGCGTCGCTGGTTAACGGGGAGAGTTTGTCCTCGTTGAATATGATGTCGAAGACCACAGGGCCTCCGCCCCACGCGATATCTATGGTTCCTTTTCTCTCGATGGTGTCACTCCATAGCGCAGAGTTTACATTTAGGAAGGCGATACTCTCGATGTTGTATTCCTCAGCAATATCGCTCTGTAGGAAACGCTCCCTAGCTTTATACAAGATGTCGAAGCCGTGACGGGTGATTATGGTAAGCTCGACGTCTCCCGTCGGGACGACTATTTCCGCGAGGGATACGTCCACTGTGTAGGTTTCTCCGCTGGAAGCTGAGACTGTGCTGGTCTCAGAGTCGTATCCTGGCTTTGTGACCGTTACGGTGTAACTTCCCGCATCTACGGTGAAAGTGTATCTGCCGTCGCTGCCTGTTGTGACGGTGTCACCGTCAAGCTCGACTGTAGCTCCCTCCACCGGGTTGCCAGCGTCGTCTGTGACGACGCCTGAGACAGTGGCAGGGGTAGGCTCAGTGGTTCCTCCACTGTCATCTGTGCCTCCGTTGTCCCCATTGTCTGTTGGGGGCTGTTGAGGATTGAAAATAATAAACGCTGCGCCCAGGCCGATAACAATCACCAGAGCAATTCCGATAAGCATTTGCCTATCCATCAGATCATCACCGTATTCGGATAGGGCTTGAAAGCTTTTATAATGTTTGGAGGCTGGGCGTGAAAGGTCTTAAATTCCCAGCGACGCATTTTGGTTCGGAGATTTGAACAAAATGAGTAAGAGATTACTCCGAATTCTCACACTAACACTTCTGATACTATCATTAGCAATCGTACCAGCCTCCGCGGATTCTGACAAACCTGTGGTTGTGGCGCACCTCAAAGGGGCGCTGGAGCCGGATATTCAGTTAGCGGCTATCCTGGGTAACATGACCTCTGTCGATTGGAGGGTTGTCCTAGGTGACCTTACGGCTGACGACCTGGATGGCGCTAAGATGCTCATAATGTCTATGAGTGACAGCAGCCAGGTCTACAGCGCGGCTGAGCTAGATGCAGTCGATGACTGGTACAGTGCAGGCGGAAAGACTCTTTGGGTCGCCGCTGACAGTGACTACGGCACGGATCATATGAGGCAGGCTACATGCAACTCAGTTCTTGAGGCAGTTGGCTCCAAGCTCAGGATCGATGACTGTTCGGCAGAGGACGCTGTGTCTAACGGCGGGGCCCCTTACAGGGTACTCGGTGTCTCTGATAACGCGGATTCTGAGATCGATTTCCTCGTCGAGGGCGTCGAGAGGGGTCTATTCCACGGCCCAGGTATCGTCGTGGGTTACGTGGGCGGCAGCTACGTCAACCTCATGGAGGAGGATGTTGACGGCGTCTTCGTGGTTATAACCACCAGCGAGACGGGTATCATTGTTGATAACAGTGAGCCTGTTCCCAATGTCATGGTGGCTGGCGAGGAGGGAGAGTTCCCACTCATGGCCATCGAGATCGACTACGACACGAAGAGCGTAATCATCGGCACCGGTGAGGCGCCTTTCGACCAGTACGCTGGCCTCTACGCGCCTGAGATCAGACGCTATGACAGGTATGGACCTGACGCTAACCCGCAGCAGGGAGCGACACTCTTCGAGAACATTGTTGCCTTCGCGACGGTGTTCGGCGACGACATCATGGGTCTAAGGTCCGAGGTATGGGGTCTTGAGGACGATGTTACAGGCCTTGAGGGTGATGTCTCTGATTGCGAGGACGACAATTCTGACCTAGCGGCTGACATCGCTGGGCTACAGAGCGAGGTCAGCAGCCTGGAAAGCGATGTTGCTCAGCTGGAGGCAGACGTTGCGGCGGCTCAGAGCAGCGCAAGCACCATGCAGCTGGCTGCAGTGGCGGCGCTGGTCATAGGGTTGATTATCGGCTTCATACTCTGCCGGATGCAGAACCAATAAAACTCTTCTTTTTCTTCTTTTTTATTGATTTTTCAAGTGTCTCCTATCTGGATTTTGAGTATGCATGTTAGCTGAGGGGTAGGTTTCATGGTAGAAGTTTATGATGACAAAATTGGAGGTTTATCAATAACGTCATATTCCGTGGATAGGAGTATCTGGGGATGGGCAAGCCTCTCTTCGTGGTTCCTGATAGGACGTATGACCCTCCGAGACGGTACATGGTCAAGGACGAGGTCGAGAACGTGCTGTATATCACTGATCTGGGTGACAATGAGCCGGAGAGGACGGCTACGATATGGGCTATGAAGATGGGTGGCTGGCTGACGGGGCTAGTCAAAGGTGGAAACATTTACTCAGACAAGGGTTCGCTGATTGACGACGCGTACCTGATGGTGAACCTGGGTAAGCCCCTGTACGTTGTACCTGACACGACTTATGACCCACCACGGAGGCTCATGGTGATGGACGAGGACAGGAACGTCCTCTTCATGACGACGCTCAACGAGAAGGAGACGGAGCAGTCAGCTACGCACGCTGCTCAGAGGCTGGGCGGCTGGCTCAGGGGAGCAGTCAAGAAGCTTAAAGAGGAGTCAGGGTAAAGCGAAGAGGCCATTCTCGTCGGGTTTGAACTCTTCAACCCACACGACAGCGTTCACTGGTAGCTGACCTTAGTAGTGGGGATAGTCTTCCCCGAGCTCCAGTTTTACTTTCCACCTAGTGTTGTTTTCGACTTTGCTGTAGTCGATGTTGAGGAGTAGCAGGTCGGTTTGCCCTAGGTATTGGCTGTTGGCTACCTGTATTAATTGGAAGTCCTTTGACATGTGGATGAAGCCTTCCGTGTCCAGTGATTCTACTCTATATGTTCCTGTTTTCTGTGCGTTAATTCAGTCGATGCGGTGCGCTATGTGATAGATTAGCCTCAACTCAGACAGGAAAAGGGGTTAACTCTGATAAAAAAATGATGGATATCAGAAATATGCCTGAATTTAAAATAATATTTGATGGTTAGGTGAGGAATATGAGGTTGAGACTTTCAAGGCTTAGCTAGTTTAATATGTTCATCCTATCTTCGTTCGAGACCTAAGAGAAAAGTCACACAGTTAACTTAAAACAAGACCAAAACATAAGACGCAGTCTATCATAAAGACCCATACAAAAACTCATGACGAAAATCTTTTGCCCTCATCAATAAATATAAATCGCTTTTATCCGCTTAATATAAATAAATATATAAAAAATTTAACCTTGATTAAATAAAAGTGCGGTATATAACATTTGATAAGATTTGGATAAGTTATTACACCGGTTTTCATTTATTTTTCTTTGAATGAAATAGTTTATATTGATTTACGCTGTCTATTTAAATTGATGTCAGATAAGTTACACTTCACATCAAAGAATCGAAAAAAATCCTTTAAAGAAGATGCAGAAATTTTAAATAATTTAAATAAAAAACAATATGATCAATTTTTAAGTATATTTGATGATGGAGAAAAATTTGTTGATCTTTATAGATCTTATTCATCGAAAGATAAAAGTGAAGAAGTTTCCGATATTCTTGAAATTAATAATGATGACGCGTTGAGATTACTTAGATTGTTTAGAAGAATATCAAATAATCTAGATAGAGATGATCCAAAATCAGATTTTTTTGATGATTTAGTAAAATTAGATGTTAAACCGGATAGATTTGAGGTTTTAATTGATAGTATTGTAGCTAATAAAGATAAATATGAAAGGATTAAAAAATATAAATATTTATCAAGTAGATCAATACCATATATTAAAGCATACACAATATCAACAGATTTAAGATACGAAATAAAAGATGGTGAAATAATAGATAAAGCACCAAGTTTGATTGTTAGTCTAAATAATACAGTTGATTCCGTTTATACATTTCAGCTGTCATATTATGATTTAATACACTTTATTAATAAATTTTCAGAGTCTCTTGAAGATATTGAATTAATAATTAAAAAAGAAGGTTTAGAATTATGATCTTTGAGGAAAGTATAATTAAATATGATGACTCAACAAAAGAAAATAAAGAAGAAAACGACTTTTTTTACGATATAAATATATGGGATGATAATCAAGATGATGATCATAATGAAATAAAAATAGAAATTAAATATAACGAAAAATTGGCTGAAAAATATGGTATTTCAAAAGACGAAGTTAATAATTATTTATTGACGATATCTAAAAAAATAGATAAAATGAATGAAGATAAAATAATTAATATTAATACCTACAAGTTTAAAATTAAAATGCTAGAGGGTTATTTAGATTTATTAACGACCTTAAAGAAAACTATTAAATGACAGAAGTATTAGGAATGAATATAATGGATTTTAATATTCCCGAATTAAAGCAGATGTTATTCGAGGAATATGAAAAATATTTTGAATCAGATGGTGGGGAGTTATTTGAAAAATCTAGACATGCATTAACTAGTGCAATCGAGTTTTCATTTAAAGGTCTATTTGATAAAAGTCCTTCTTTTATAAAAAATCCAATTGATTATTTAAAAGGAAAAACTGATGTATATTTAAATTTATTATTAATAGATGAATTACCAATAGTAGTAAAATATTTTCATGATATGCAAGAAGTAAGATTAGATGATAATATAAATATTATACTTGTGGACCCTGTCTTACCATCGAAAGAAAATTATGATGTTATTGAATCAAAGGCTGGTTTTTTAATTAAAATCAAAGAAGAAGACATTAAAGATATAAAAGAATACTTTTTTAGAATAATGAATAAAATAAAAGAAATGAAACCAAATATTATATGTTGGCCTGAATTAACTGCTTTAGATGATGAAGAAATAGAAACTTATTTAATAAAATTTGCATATGAAAATAATGTTATAATTATATATGGATCATCACATGATTTAAATGATAAACAAAATATTAGTAAAATATATTTGCCTAATAAAAAAATAATATTTCAAAATAAAATTTACCCGTCTAAAATTGGTGAAAGGACAGAAGGGATTGAACATAAAGATATTAAAATTAAATTTAATGTATTAAATGTAAGCAACGTGTCATTTGGTATATTAATTTGTATAGATGCAATAAAAGACGTTTTAATTGATGAATTAAAAATTATGGCCCGTAGAGGTGTGGGATTAGATCTGCTATTTAATGTTGCAAGAACCTCGTCTGCTAAATTTATTTCAAAATTTCAAGATTTGTGTACGGAGACTTGCTCAATAATTGTATTCAACAATGGAGATACATTAAAGACATCATGCATATTTTTACCTTTTGAACGATATAAAGATAGGAATTTTAGAGCCTTTGAATTAACTAATGATGATTTTGAACTTTTTACTATCGAGAAGAAAGATATTGCTTTATTACAAGAACACAGAAAGACTCACTTTAAAAAAATTGTAGCAATAACCTGATATGGTTAAACCTTAGTTTCTGCTTGTCAATGAACTTGTAATAAAATTTGTGAATATTTTTTCATATAAAAGCAATGTATTTTCATACAGAAAGAACTGTGATTCTAATGTAACAATAATACAAGCTTAGATTACATCACAAGTAATTCCACAGATGGAGGACTTTCTCAATTATCCGAAAAGCTGCGAAGTGGTATTTAATCCAGTTTATTCTATTATTCTGATAAAAAATTACATGAATTTGAAATTAAAAATTACATGATTGTAAGTAAATGAGTTATTTACTAATAAGATTAAAAATTAGATCATATTTATAATGAATTCAGAAAGATGCATTATAATAACAGTACAAAAATAAAAATGAGGGGAATAATCAATGCACATAATATAATGACCATCATAAAAAGTGGTTAAATATGAAGACTGTATGTGCAATTATTAAGAGTTGATTCAAGTTGCCTTCATTCCAGAAACCATACCCACCAGATCCCATAACCTACAGCCACTACGACACACTTGTAGACACGCTGGAGGCAAGATTCGGCTCAGGAGCATCAGGATTCATCCAAGACAGGACCAAGATCATCAACAGCCGGGGCAACATCTGGGATAAAGCAGCAGGGAATATCCAGCAAGCAATAGACGACGTTCTATCGGATACCGGCGGAGCCGTGTGGCTCCCCAAAGGAAAGATCACTGAGACCCAGCCATGGACCATCGACGAGGTCTACCCTGTCCACGTCTACGGGGCAGGGATGTGCTGGCACGACCAGCCCTACGGCACAATGATCAGGTTCAACGTCGCCAACGGCGTCCACTGCATCGACATAGGGAAGGTAGGTAACTCAGCTCACTTTGGCGGCCTCTACGACATGACCCTATTCCCAAGTACTGGGGACAGGGACGTCGTGCATCTTGACAGGGTCACGGACTGGCACATGGACAGGGTCTACATCAACCAGCCCAAGAGGCATGGCTTACACGTCCAGAGCACTGGCGACTGCTGGAACCTCTGGGTGAAGGACTGCCTAATCGAGAATGCAGCCAGTACAGGCATAAGACTCGAAGGAGGCGTAGGAAGTGGAGTTATTCTGAAGAGCTATTTCCTGAACAACTATTTCTACGCCAACGCCGTGGACATCGAGGCAGGGGCGCTGGACGGCACCGATGGAGCAGTGAAGCTGTGCCAGTTCCACAACAACCAGCACTTCAACACCACAGGCATCGGGTTGAAGCTCTACAGGAAAGTAGAGTCAGTTCTCTGCATGGGGCACATCTTCTACGCGTGCGGAGGAGACGCCATGGACATAGACGACGACGGTGCAGGCAACAAGTGCAGCAGGATCAACATCGGTCCAGTCCTCATTGACGGTCAATCAACGACGCCCAACGGCATCGACTTGGGAGGTTACACGGATCACGTGGTTATCGACAACTATCAGGTCTGGGGCGTCACGGGCACCGCCATCAATGAAGGTGTAAACACGACCAACATCACTAAGGGAGATGGATACGAGTCGTGAGTTTCCAGTACGGCCAGTATGGAGAAGGCTTCGACCTGGAGCGTCCAGAGCCGCAGGCGTTACGCTTTGAGGAGCAGCTACACATCCACGGGGAAGACATCAAGGTAATCCAGCAGACGGTCACAGGGCACGACGGCTACGGGCAACCCCAGTTCTCTGAGAACGCCTACACGTTGAAGGCAGTCATAAAGACGAGGCTCAGCGAGAGCATGCTTCCCCCCGGCGAGGTGAAACGGGCGTCAGCGCAAGTCCTGTTCACGCGGTGGGCTCCAGTAGGCGAGGAAAACTATGAGCTGGAGCTTGAGGGGCACCGGTACCACGTTACAGGCGTAGAGAAGACCTCAGCGTACCTGCTGGCTCGGGCGGAGAGGATGGTGGAGTGACGGACCCAAAGCTGACCATCCTTGAACTAGTCAAGGGAGGGTGGAACTTATCATATACGCCCACATTCAGCGCCGACTGGCTTCAGGGGAAAGCCGAGTTCCCTCAGGTGGTTGTGAGCCATGTCCTCACACAGCCTCGGCAGGTGGGTTTCAGCGAGAACCCCTCGGCTGTGCAGCGGCGCTTCGAGGCAGTGTACCTCGTTGATGTGTGGAGCAAGGGTGACGCTGATCAGCGGTATGAGATGCTGGAGGAGGTGGACCGCATCCTTCAATCCAAATGTAACAGTCCAGGCGGCGGCCTAGAGTTCATCGAGGTCTCGGCGTGGCGCGACCTAGACGAGGGCAACCTCAGGCCGCCACTGTATCGCAGTCAAACAAGAGTAGAGGTACTGTATTATGGTTAACTTTAAGGGAAAAGATCAGATCGAGTTCGGGCACAAGCCCTACGCGGAGAGCAGCTACGGGGATAGCCCAGGGGCAACCCCGACGACTCTCTACAGGATAGGCTACGTGACGGAGATGAGGCCCAGTTTCGACCCTGAGCACAACAGGGTGTTCGTCCTCAGGGAAGGCAGCGACACGGGGAAACCCCTCGGCGTCTATACGAGGCGTGAGAACGTGCGCCTCGGATTAAAGTGGCTGCAGGGACAGGTGGGTGACTACTTCCAGAAGTACCTCCTCGGGGGATACAACTTCTTCGCAGAGGCCAAACTCTACAGAGACGCCACCGACAAGCTGTACCTGTACTGGACAGGGCTGAAGCTCGATACTCTGAGCGTCCAGTGCAGCATCGGTGAACCCGTGCTCTGGACGGCTGAACTCATCGGAAAGCTCTACGACAGCAAGGACACGACCATTCACAGCTACGGCGCCTCACCGGGGACACCTTGGGAGTGGGACGACACCTACGTCCAGGTCAGCACCAACGGCTCTGACTGGACCACCATCGACGGCGTCACGGACTGGGAGTTCAGGGTAGACAACCAGCTCAAGCCTAACTTTGTGTTCAACAGCACGGGGTCCAAGCAGCTTTCCAGCCTTGAAGAGATGGAGCAGCTCTGCGACGCCCGGTTAACCATGAACCTCCAGGACGACACGTATCTGAGTTATCTTCTGGACCAGACTGAGCTGTACCTCAAGGCGGTGCTTCCCAACAGCCAGTACATCCAGTTCAGCAAGGGCAAGCTCAAGCTGCTTGATCCGGTGGTCAAGCCCGAGGACCTCATCGCGTGCAGAGTCGAGTACACAGGAGGATACCTGCAGCACAGCTTCACGTGATCACCATGAGGCATACAACCGAGATAATGGGACACCATATGGTCTTCCGCACCTGGACCTACGGGATGAAGCAAAGCGCCCTCAGAGACGCCACGAGCTGGACGAGGACGGGGCAAGGAGAACTCCAACCTGACGTGGACCCATGGAAACTCAACGACCTGATGCTCCTCCAGACTCTCGTCGAATGGGACCTACTGGACGAGAAGGGAGACCCTCTCCCCATCACCATTGAGAGCATCCACGGCATTGAGCCTCCTGAGCTGGTGGAGAGGATGATCGCGTTCACGCAGGAACTGAACGGGGTGACGGTGGAGGAGCGAAAAAAATCATAGAGGCGGTGAAGCGAGGCAAGCCGAGCCCACAACTGGACGACGTAGCCATCTGCGTAACCATGGGATGGACCAGCGGAGAACTTAACGCTCAACCGTCCCGATTCGTGGAACGCCTCCGCGTCTACTTGGAGGCATTAGCTGATGAGAGGAAGCGAGAGGATCGGCGACTAGAGGACGAGATACAGCGACTCACAAAAGGAAGGTAAAGAAAGTGAAAGTAACCAAGACGATACGACTGGAGGACCTGGGATTAGAGCTAGCGTTGATTCCCCAGAGCCTCGAAGAGGCAGCCGACCTATGCCTCCAGCTACCCAGAATGGTTACCTTCGCCAAAGCTTTCTGCCCAGTCCAGACGGGAGCCCTGAAAGACTCAGTCAGAGTTGAGCGACCGGGTGCATTATCCGCTAGGCTGATGGCTGGCGGAGGGGACCACATCAACCCCTTGACAGGGAGAGAGGTAGACTACGCGAGGCATGTGCACGACGGCACGAGCCATGTGCCCGCGAGACCTTTCCTCCTTCAAGCAGTATTGGCTGAGAAGCATGCGACGGGCCGGGAGATTCTCCATAGAGCAGCGGGGGTGAGTCTGTGAGCGACAAGGTGGACCTCGAATACAACGTGAAGGTGACGGGGCTTGCGGAGGCGAAAGCCTCGGCTGACTCCGCGAGTACAAGCGCGGAACAGGCGACCGTTGCACTGAGGAACGCCCAGACCGTGAGTACCAGCAGCCTCACGACGTCTCTCATGACTGTGAGGGCTTTGAACGCGAGCAGACTCGCCATCAGCCAGACCAGTAGAGCCATCACGGACCTGAACCCCACCGCGTTGATGTACGGGTTCCTCAACATGGTTCAGGTGGTCCGGAACCTGACGAGTCTCACCCGGATGCTCAAGGACAGCACCGGCGCAGCGTCAGCAGCGCAGGCCATCCTCGCGACTCTCACCGGGCGCTGGTGGCTGATACCTATGGCCCTCGCGGCGGGAGCCCTCGTGTATAGTAAAGTCAAGAGCATGCAGACAGGTGGACCCGTAGACAGGACGGGGCTCTACCTGCTTCACAGGGGCGAGTACGTGGTGCCCAGCAGCCAGACGCGTCTGGGGCCCATCTTCATCACCTTCGATCATCAACCCGCGTCGCCCTTTGAGATGGACCGGTGGCTCAGCGAGCTGGGGCCACGCATCACCGAGAAGATGAGGAGGGGAGGCTAACGCCGACACCAGGCTGGGCCCAGTGCCACATGGAGGTCTACGAGGAGCCCGGTTTCCTCGACGACTGCTTCAGGAGTAGCACCTGGACCAAGTTTCAGTCCGCCTCCTCAGAGAGTTTCATGAACGCCGGCGACGTGTCAGGTGACTACGCAGTCATGGAGGTAACCGAGGGAGGCGTGGTTAACGGCGCCGGGTGGAGAAGGGACATCAACAGCCTCAGCTTGAACACCGACGAGTATCCGTTGTTCAGGGTACGCCTCAGGGGCAGAGGCACCTCGCCACAGTACAAGGTGGAGGTCGAGTACACGGACACATCCACCACAAGCTCAGGGTGGACCAACGCACACAGTGGCTTCGAGGCCAAGATGTTGCAACTCACCGCGGGAAAGACCGTCAAGTACGTGAAGCTCTACGCCCGGAGCAATCAAGCAAATCAGACTGCCCAGATAGACTACGACTACGCTGCGGTGCTCAAGAATCCTCCACTCATCCCCGGGGAGCTTCTGGAGCTTGTCGCTGACTTGGTGACGACCAACGCTGTGAGTGGTCTCAGGGTCAGCATGCTCAACGACCCGCTGCTGGGTGTGACGGAGAGAAGGTACAGGCTCGACGAGAACCTGGGCTCCAAGGCTTATGATCTTAGCAGGAACAGGCATCAGAGTGGCTTCGATAACGCCACGTGGAACAGCGGAGGCAAGCATGGGCACTGCCTCTACTTCCTCGCAGCAAGCAGCTGTAAACTGAACACAGGGTACACGGTGTCTATCGCGGCCACGGGGGCCGTCAGCATCGCTTTCTGGGTGAAGGCGTCCCCTGGTGCCTCGGGGGTCATCTGTGGCTTCGGGAAGACAGTCGGCGCTAACTGGAACCGGATACAGTTCAACTGGAGCAGCGACAAGGTCCGGCTCTACGTCAAAGACGATGCGGCTAACATCAGGCAGTACGTGAGCGGAGCGACGATAGCTGATGGGAGCTGGCACCATGTCGTTGGCGTCATCAATCCCGGCGGCGACGTGATCCAGCTTTACGTCGATGGCGTGTATGATGGAGGGGCTTCAGGCACCCTCGGCGCCATCACCCTTGACGTTCATGACCTCACCTTCGGTTGCGTCCACACCGGCGGAGGGTACAGCAGCTACACCACCTGTTACCTTGATGAGTTGCTGGTGGCTTCAAGGGCTCTAACCAGCGAGGAGGTCTATGGTCTAAGCCAGTACGCGCCGCTTAGCGGCGCCGCCCGTACGGGGACCGGGAACATCGTCATGTTGTACCTGGGCGCTGAGTCCGAGACCCTCGTCTACAAGCTGATCACCGCGAGGGTCATCGACAGGGTTGCCCTCGGGGAGCCGGATAAGCCCACGGTTCAGCTTGTCTGCGAGGACCTGGGGGAGATCCTCCACGAGCGCACCTTCACCAAGGAGTACGCGTCCGCGACCCAGATTAGCGGCATCGTGGATGACGTGATGGATCAGTCGGGCCCCGAGTTCTACCAAGACAAGGACACCACCAACAGATCCATCGTCAACAAGTTCAGCAGGGACGGCGTGTGGGCGCTGCTGGAGAAGCTGGCCGAGACGGCGACGTTCAGCACGGGTGAGACGGGAGCTAACTTCTACGTCGATCCGGGGGGAGCGCTCAGGTTCAAGAAGTACGGCGCCTTTACGTGTAGTCTCAGTGTCAGCGATGGGAGCGACGGGAACACGGCGAACATTCTGGGTATCCGGGTGAAGGAGAGCATCAAGGGGAGCCCCCGGCTGGTGAACGACGTCAGGGTCATCGTGTTTGAGGAGGAGAACAACCCAGCGGACAAGGACGCGTTGACTGAATCAGCGGAGGGGTGGAGCAGCCCCGATCCAACGGACGCTAATTATCCCCAGAGTGACACAGGGGACAAGCAGGCGGGGGCGGCGAGTGTCAAGTTCCAGTTCACAGGCGCAGGCACAGGGTACCGGATGAGGCTGGATTTCCCGGATCTGGACCTCTCGGGGTATGACTGCATCAAGTGGTACATGAAGTACGGCGCCGGTCTCAGCATCGATGACTTTGACGTGAAGCTGTGGAGGAACAGCGTCTGGGTGACGGATTATTACGAGGAGACGGGGGTAGCGAAGGGCGCCGCGGCGAGCTGGGTGGAGTACAGCGTCAATCTGGATGACTTCTCGAAGACGGGGAACCCGGGTCCTATCATAGATACGATTCAGATTAAGGCAAACCACTCGACGGGCATCGGCACCGGCGGTATTCTCATCGACAAGCTACGCCTCGTGCGAGACGAGAAGGCAGGCACTGACAGCGACGCTGGGAGCCAGTCAACATACGGGAAAAGGACCCTCAGGGTGGTGGATAAAACCATCACCGACCTGAACTACGCTGGATATGTGGCGGATAACATCGTGACGCACCGGAAGAACCCGGTTGTATCAGTCAGGGCTCTGGTGCCCGGTAGAGGTCAGCTTGGTTATCGTCCACCCATGAAGGTGACATTGACGAGCCTGAAGGACGGCATCGACCAGAAAGAGTTTCAGATAGTGCGAGCCGTCCACAGGTACACCCCCGGTGAGGGGTATAGGTGTGAGGTTGACCTTGTGGCTGCCCGGAAGCCGGATGGCTCATTTGAGCCAGGGATCGCGCCTGCTATCGATGACTTGGGCTTGAGTCTCGCGGTGATGAGGCGGATGCAGAGGGAGAGCGGGCTCAACAGTTTGAGGAACGTGTGGATATGAGGCGTGTAACGGTTGACGAGATCACCCGCGGCGAGTTGCCGAAGGGAAGCTTCATCATGGTGCGGTGGCTGGATGCGTCGGACATCAAGGCCAAGCTCACGGAGCACGTGGAGAGCCCTGAGGTGAACTGCAAGGACTGGGGCCTATACCTGGGGGTTAGTGGACGGAAGCGGCGTATGCTGCTGCTGGGGAAGGACGTGGTGGAGATGTACAACGAGTGGGGCGCCACACGGATTCCGCTTGAGCTTGTGGAGGAGGTGGTGCTCGTGCTTCCACGGGAGGAGATGATGCAGGTGATACAGGAAGTAGGGGTCCTCGGGAGACGAGTGAACCTACGCAAGTATAGTAGAAAGGAGGAGAGAATGAGTGTACGGGTGGGTTAAGAGTCTGCTGCGGCGGGCATTAACAAAGAGGAAGACCGTTGAGGCGGGGGTGTCTCGGCGGGTAAGGATACAGGAGACGATTCCTAGTGACAGGTTTGTCTTGGTGATCTTGTTGATGGTGTTGTTCTTCGTGGGCCTGGTGGGGCTGGAGATAATCCACATGGTGTGGATGGGGTCGTGGAACGACGTCATCTTCAACGGCATCATGCTGGTGGTGGGCACCATAGTGGGCGCCGTCTGGGGGAGGAACACAGAGTGAGAGCACGAAGAGTACGACGGTACGACAAGAAGAGGGAGTGCTACGTCTACGACATCGCGTTCAAGACGGAGGTCCCCCTCACGGAGCGCACGGTGAAGGTGAGTGAGGCTTTCGGGCTTGGACTGGACTCGGAGCAGAGACACGTCCTCTTCGATGACTTTGAGCTCAGGCTCAGGGAGGGGGACGTGGTCTACATCACGGGGGACAGCGGCTCAGGGAAAAGCGTCCTCCTGAATGCGTTACGAGAGGATCTAGGTGACAGGGCGGTGTCCATGGATGAGCTGCCTGAGCCAGTGGATGTGCCGGTCATTGACTCTATCGGCGAGGGGTTCAGTGAGGCTCTTGAGTTGTTGAGCAGGGTGGGCCTCAACGACGCCTACCTGTTCCTCAGAAGGTTCAGCGAGCTGAGTATGGGGCAACGGTACAGGTACCGTCTGGCGCAGATGCTGGCGTCGGGGAAACCTTTCTGGCTCTGCGACGAGTTCTGCAGCATTCTGGACAGGACGACGGCGAAGATTGTGGCGTTTAACGTGCAGAAGCAGGCTCGTCGTGTGGGTGCGACTCTTGTCGTCGCTACCAGTCACACTGATTTGGTGGGTGACTTGAACCCGGATCTCAGGGTGGTGAAGGGTTGGGGCATGGATGTGCTGGTTTCCCGTGACGAGCCGAGGACGGGTCACCTCTGCAGCGTCTCCGAGGAGGTTGTGGTTGAGGATGGAGGGAAGGAGGACTATGATAAGCTCTCTTATCTCCACTACAGGGACAGCAGGGTGATTGCGCCATACAGGTTCTACAAGGCGACTTACAGCAGGGAAGTCGTTGGGGTAATAGTCTACACGTATTCAGGCCGGTATGCGCAGGGAAGGAAAAAGGCGGTAGGTTACCAGCCTACGCTTGAGGAACTCAACAGGGACTGGACTCAGGTGAACAGGGTGATAGTTCACCCCAAATACAGGGGAATTGGTCTGGGTTCAAGGATAATCAGGGAAACGCTGCCTCTTCAAGGACGAAAACACGTGGAGCTCACCGCTGTGATGGCGCGTTACAATCCTTTCGCGGAGAAAGCGGGGATGCGGCTCATAAAGAAGACAGAGCCTAACAAGTACGTGCTGAAGTCTATTGAGGCTTTGAGGGAGATTGGGTTTCATTCAAGCAGGATTAGCTCAAAACAGTATAACCTTGAGAGGCTCAAGGTGATCGAGGACGTTGAGCCTGTTTTAGATGCGTTAGCCAATGTCAGCGGTGTGACCACTATTCGTAGGTTAACAAGGACCTCTGGGTTCATCACAAAGAAATCCATGTTCAAAGCCTGGTTAGGGAACCAGAGCCTTGAGAGCCTCGCGTGGGTGATAAAGAACCTCAGCATCTTGGGTCAATCGAAGGCGTACCTGTACTGGTGCAGGGAGGGCTTGAAGTGTTTCAAGTAACCTGTAATATTGAGAAAAAAAATTTTTGGGGGTTGTTATGCGGAGCTTTATTTTTACTGAGAAGGAGAGGGAGAGGCTTAGAGTTTGGTTGGAGTCTGGTAGGGGGGACGCGAATACTCGGAGGATTTTCTTTTGGATAAGGAGGAACATCACTCCGTTGAGGGAGGATTTGGAGTTGATGTTGAGGGTGATCAGGGCGCTTCAGAAGGAGAAGAGGTGGACCGGGAACTTGTCTACACGGTGAGGGCTAGTTTCAGTTGCCGTAGGGTAAGGTTTGATCCCCGGGTCAAGCGTGAGGAGTATATCAGGCGGCTGGAGGCGGTGATGAGGGTGTGTGACCGTATTGCGGCTAACCCTGATGCGTATGAGAAGCTTCAGGTGCGGGCTCTTGAGGTGATGATCAAGGCGGTGAGAGCTTGTTATGGGCTTGTGGGTGATGTGGAGGTGGAGATGATTGAGCAAGAGGTTGAGGAGCTTAAGAGAAAAGAGGCGGAGCATGGCATCCTCGGCTACAAACTGCCCGACCCTGCCCAGTGACCCCGTGGAGTTCTGCAGAAAGTGGCTGGGATACGAGCCCTACGAGTATATGCACCCATTTCTCCGGGATGAGAGCCATTTCATAGCGGTGCTTCAGGCCAGACAGACTGGGAAGACCTTCAACGGGATGGCCAAGCTGCTGTACTACGCGGTACGGTATCCGGGTAGTACCATAATCATATCGGCGCCCAAGTATGATCAGGTGAAGCGGATCGCTTTCAAGCATTTGCATAGTCACTTGAACAGGATGAAGGCACGAGACCCACAGTTATTCCGAGCCGTGGTGGGGTCAAAGGGTCTCATGAGGACCATTATCCGGTTCAGAAATGGCTCGGAGATCTTGGCTGAGTCACCGGTCCCAGAGACCATCAGGGGGCACAGCGCCAAGGCCGTGTACCTCATGGAGATGAACTTCATCAGGGACGACGAGGACCTCTACACGGCTGTACTTTTCACATTGAACACCACGGATGGTTACCTTATCGCGGAGAGCACGCCTTGGAACACGGACAGCGTCTTCCACGACATTTTCCACAAAGAAGAGTACGGTGCCTTCAGCAAGCACATGTTACCTTACACAGAGGCGTTGCCGCCGAATGGACCTTTGACACCATCCATAGTTTCCATGATCGAGGAACAGCTCAGAGGAGATCCTTCTCGGTGGCGCAGGGAGATGCTGTGCGAGTGGACCGAGGACGACGACAGGTGGCTCCCCATGAGCCTCATAACGTTCTGCCAGGACTCATCCCTCAGTTACCGGAGTGCTGAATCAAAGCGGAGGGGGCAGTTCTTTGTTGGAGTGGATTTTGGTAAGAAACGGGATCATTCGGTCGTTGCTGTCATCGAGTTGAAGGACGGGCATTACTATCTGAGACATTGTCATCGGTTTATGTTGGACACTACTTACGGGGCGGTGATTGGGTACGTGAAACGGCTTCAGGATAACTGGAGCAGGCTAGTTTCTGTGAACTGTGACCAGACGGGGGTGGGGGAGTACATTGTGGAGGACATGAGGCGGGCAGGGATCAGGAACGTGAACGGGGTCACCTTCACGGAGGGGACAAAGGAGGCCATGGCCACCATCCTGAAGGAGAAGATGAGGACGGTCGAGTGCGGGGAGTGTGGCTGGATGGGGTATGTGGAGAACTTTGATGGCTCATGGAGGAGGTCATGCCCGAACGATGATTCAGGCATATCATCTGTCTTCCATATCCCCTATGACCAAGATCTGTTCAACGATCTTAACACGCCCATCTACACTCTAAGCAAGACAGGTAGAATCCAGTTCAATCATAGTTCAGGAACTCATGATGATATGTTCTGGGCGATAGCGTTATCTATGAAAGCATACGAAAAGGGAGGCAATATTCCTCTGGCGGTGACATGATTGAACCATTCTGTGATAAAAGAAGCGCCCTGATGACTATTCCGATTTTAGCATCAAGCCAGCAGGTCCTCTTGACCCTAAATGGATCGATTCCCAACAAGGAACTTTCATGCGCGCGCTGCTTTTGTGGTGGTTACAAGAGACTAATTTCGCTACAAGAAGAAGTGACAGTATACATTCCTACTTTATTCCTATTTGGTAAATAAATTTCCGAGAACCTAGGGTTATGGCTTAAAAGTGTACTGAGAGACATGAAGGAGTTACTGCACGCGTAAGAGAATTTTTATGGTGGTATATTTTAAGAGATGAAAAACATCTAATTATTCTCCTTGTTATCTTTCTTATTTTTTATTGCCTTTAATACGCTATCATCTGTACGAGTGTGGGCCTCGTACAATTCTAATATCTTTGAAAAATCCTCATCAATAATATCACAAATTCTATTTCTAAATTCTATCCACTTATCTTTGGTAGAATTAGACGCATATTGATAATCTCTATCTTTATATATGGCATAGTAACGAGACAATTCTTTCTTTAACTCTTCTTCTGCATGAATGTTATAGTATTTATATACCTCATAATTAATGTCTAATCTATTAAACCATTCATCTACACGAAATTTCTCCCTATTATCTGCTTCATATTTTAAGGGCGAATAAAATTCTAATTTGTCTCTAAATTTGTCTTTGGCTCTACCCACTCGTTCTACATTCCCTTCCTGTCTTAAACTAATCTGTGTTGAAACCACACTTGTGGCACCGAAAATTAAAGCAGATATTCCTAGACTGAATGACACAAATATATTCACAAATTCGGCCCTGGTGATATAATCAATGGTAAAAAGATAATATGTTGAACCAAGGACTATTAACCCAACTACTCCAAAGAAAAAAACTACATGACGGTATCTTACGCGCATAATATGTACTAGGATAAAGTATCAATAAAAATTGAGCGATTAATGCCAAGCTGCTTGATTGCACGTGCTTCGTAATATTGAAATGTCTAGCTTTGTTCCATAAATAAATTATAAATTCAAGTAAATTTTAACCCAAATGGATCTTGACCTACCGATATTCATCCTCTTTATTCTTCTCCTCATTATAACGATACAAGAATCACGATCAAAACAATATGGAATACCTTCAAAAACACTCAATGGAGAGAAAGTAAAAAGCAAAGGCGAAAAATACATTGCAGATTTTCTAAGTGAAAACGGTATCCGATATAAATATGAAAAAACGTTCACCACAAAGAAAGGTAAAAAAATTCATCCTGATTTTTATCTGCCTGACTACGATGTTTTTGTCGAATATTGGGGACTTGTTGATGCCGACGACCCTAAAGTAAAAAATAGTTACATTAGGAGTATGAGATGGAAGATGGCTCAATATCATTCTAAAAAACAGAAATTTATATCGATATATCCAAGAAATCTAGATAATCTTGACTGGGTCTTTATGAAAAAGTTTGAAAAAGAAACCGGTATAAAGCTGTTAAATTAAATCTTGGACACATTCTCCAAGGGTTATGGCTTAAAAGTGTATTGAGAAACGCTAGTTCTATCCTGAGCGTATTATATTGTTTATGTTGAAACAGGTGAAAGCCCAACGCGCATTTATTATCTGGGTTTATTGGAAAGCAATGACTTTGAATTACATACTGGACATTCTACAGTCCAAATTTTCTGTCGCGTTTTTTTCACTTGTACATAACTATCACAATTATAACACCAGACCTCAGAGACCGATTCTTCATGTGAGCGCTTGAGACTTGGCGGGTTTCCATGAAGGAATCTTGCGAAAGTAAATAATGATGCCCAATAGGACGTATATGAAGCAATGTCGCCATGAACCCACCCAGTATTGCCAAATAACACGTTTGCTAGATGGGCTCCCGTCTTTCTTTCAAATGAGATGGTCTTGTACCAATTATTATTTTCAATTGATATCTGAGGCGTATCTGCTAAACGGGTTAAAATTTCAATGTTTTTTATGTTGTTTAGAAAAATATCTTGATCTGATGACCCAAAAATAATTCTTGTATCGGTAAGAGTCATTGAACCATTAATTGCAGAATTATCGAGATAAACAACCCAGTCGGAGGAAGTTTCTTTTATTACCTTTTCTGAAGCGCTCAATTTTTATTTACAATAAAACTTCTATCATTTCAAATATTAAAGTTCAGTTTTCAAAGCAAGTAAAAAATTCTCATGTGAATGAGAAACATTAAGTCGCGGTCTTTTTTCTATTTTATTGGTTGGAGATTCAGGTCTGCTATGGATGATTTTATGGAATTAACTATCGCTTTGTTCACCGTTACAATCCCAGCCTCCCATGTAATCCCCGCAGATGCCCTCTGCTTAAAATTCATTGATGAGACAACTGCTAGCAAGTCATCAATAACAATGACCTTAGCGTGTAAATCGTTATGATATAACAAGGTAACTCCTTTTTCTTCCATAATTTTATGTAATTTCTTGAAATGTGACCCTCTAGGAGGTCGAGTAACCAATACAACGGTTTTACCGTTTTGTTTCGCTTTAATCATTAGCTGAGTCGGCGTGCTAAGATCGAAGAAGGGATTCACAACAATAACTGTATTGAACGCATTAGTCAAAATAAATCTAGTAAAACTATCCAAATAATGACCATCAAGATAGAAATGCTCCTGATTGAAAACTATCTCAGGTTTATGTAGTTTAACCCATGATTCAGTGTTTGTTATAATATCTGGATACTTAGGTTCCGGATCTACGTAATTATCAGGATATTCACATTCCATGGGGGGCTCAAGCCATTCACCCATATGTTCCTCAAAGTAATTGTAATCTGCCTCAAGCTCAGGCCTTACTCCATATTCACCAGATTCATTCAGGAAAACATCACCTTCCTGAATCAGTTCACCTAACAGAATATGCAGATCCGTCCACCTATACATGGCTACTTGATGTAAAATTGAGTCTATTCCCTGAAATGTCCTAGCCCCATAAATTACAATCGCGGAAATGACTTCACCTTTCTCGGTAAACAAATGCTTGATCTCTTTTGGAGCCATCACATGATAGTAGAGTATTCAAATTAAACAATTATGCAGAGATAAAATCGCGTACAACGACGACACAATGAACGTGATCTGGCCCATGTCTTGACCTCATCTTTCTCCCACGGGATACAATATGAATCAGTTTGCGATTCTTTCAAAGATATTATAAAAGAGAAAACAAG
>JAOZHP010000020.1 GCA_026014815.1 Candidatus Bathyarchaeota archaeon | reverse complement strand
GAGCTGAAGAAGGAGCACAAGGTGGTTTCACTGGTCCACAACTGCGTGAATGGAAGGTATCTCAGGGAGGCCTTGGAAGGAACCGTCGTTGTAAAAGGGGACGTCAGGGACTTCCGCCTCCTGAGGAGGATAATAGCAAGGTACGGGGTGAACCGTGTCTGTCATCTCGCCGCCATAGCCAAAGTCAAGACGGCGTACCGTGACCCCCTCAGCGTCTACGACGTTAATGTGATGGGCACCACGGCCGTGCTCGAGGCCTGCCGACAGCTAAAGGTCGAGAGGATCCTCATTATGAACACGGACAAGGTCTACGGTGAGAAGCTGGGCGCCACGGTTGAGGATCCATACCAGCCAGGTGAACCCTACGCAACTTCCAAGATCTGCCAGGGCTTCATAGCCTGGAGCTACATGGACACCTACGACATGGACGTGGTGATACCTCACTCCTGCAATGCCTTCGGTTATGACCCCTACAGTAGCCGCATCTTCCCGAACACCATAAAGGCGTGTATGAGGGGTGATCAGCCCCTCATCTTCGAGAATGACAGCTCGATCCGAGAGTACGTGTACATCGACGACCTCGTCGACGCCCTCAAGACCCTGCTGCTCTCCCTGCTACACCCGCCCGGGCCCTACAACATAGCCACCGGATGGGTCTACAACCAACGAGACATAGTGCTCAAGGTCCTGGAGCATTTTCCAGGCCTCAGTCCCAAGCATGTTCGGGCGAAGCTACCGCCCCAGATTCAGGAGGAGACAATGAAGATGAGTAGGTGGAACTGGAAGCCGGAGTGGAGCTTCGACGACGCGATAGACTACACGATTGCGAAGTTTGAGAGTTACAAGGAGGATTGGAAATGATGACTTGGAGATGTCCAATAATAACAAGAATGGGGATGTGCCCAGAGACCGGCATTGAATGCCCAGCACACGATCCGAAGTGCCCCCACCTTCCTGATAAGATGCGTCCAGAAACGGAGAGAACCCCAGTGACCGAAGCCCTTGAGGGCGAGCAGGTATGCTGCCCCAAGTGCAAAGGAGAGCACTTCAAGCTCCGCAAAGTTAGGCTCAGTGACCGTATGCTGGCGAGTGCCCGGCTGGACGTGATCTGTATAGGCTGCGACTACCATGAGAGCCTTTACAAGATAGGTGAAGACGAATGAGCATAGACAGGAGGTTTAGGTTTTGAGGATACTAGTTACGGGGGTTGCTGGATTTGGGGGTTCAGGGATAGCTAAAGAGCTTCTGAAGAGGGGTTATGATGTCAGGGGAGTGGATACCGTCGCGCCCAGCCACGCCTCAAGCCTCGGAGATGTCATAGATCAGATCGATTATCGATGGAAGAACGTCATAGACATGAGCCGCGAGGACCTGGAGGGCTGCGATATCGTCCTCCACTTCTGTGCCCAAGCCGATGTCCCTATGGGGTTCACATCTCCGTGGTACACCGTCTACAATAACGTAATGGGGACTGTTTCAGTCCTAGAGGCTTGCAGGGGAGTAGATCTGGAGAAAGTTATCATAGCCTCCAGTGCGAACGCCGTGCAACGTCCAATGTATCTTCCACTGGATTCTGAACACCCCCCTAACCCCGTGAACCCTTACGGAGCGAGCAAGGGATGTCAGGAACTTGTTGCGTGGGCTTGGAACCGAAGCTACGGAGTTCCCATAGTAATCTACAGGAACGGAGTGATTTACGGCCCAGGAATGAGGAAGGAGATCTTCATCTATAAGTGGCTTTGGAACATACTGCACAACAGACCATGCAAGCTAGAGGGCGGAGATCAGACGAGAGATCCCACCTTCGTCTCAGACACCTTAGATGCTTGGATACTCGGGATAGAAACCGAACCAGAGAAGGTCGTAGGCCAAGTTTTCCAGATAAGTTACGGTGAAGAATACAAGATAAGCAAAATACTTGAGGAATGCTTTGACGCCGCCGGCAGGAGGGTTCAGGTGATCAAGAAGC
The DNA here is from genome assembly GCA_026014815.1 of Candidatus Bathyarchaeota archaeon. Lineage (GTDB taxonomy): Archaea > Thermoproteota > Bathyarchaeia > TCS64 > TCS64 > RBG-16-57-9. The sequence goes on along the minus strand of JAOZHP010000020.1, from coordinate 1,730 downwards.
CGTACAGACCCGGGGAGGAGGGGATGAGGGAGTACTTCTCAATAGAGAAAGCGAAGAGGATCCTAGGCTACAACCCGAAAGTGGACCTGAAAGAGGGGTTGAAAAAGACCGTCGATTGGGTGGCTACTGAATGAAGACGGCAGTCATAATGTGCACGGGCTCGTATTATTCTCCCTGGACCCCTTACACGATAGCTTCGACTTACGGCATAGGGGACTTTATGGTAGTCGTGAACGCCGGCTTCGATTTGAGGAATCCAAGCCTCGAAGAGACCGATGTTCCATTGAAACAGGTGTCCCGTGACATAGAGGAACTGGATTCGGACGGGAAGATAATCGAGTTGACGGACATGTCTAGGCTGAAGCGAAAGCTCCCCGTAATGTCTCAGATGATGGCTAACAAGCTCAAAATAGAACGGTGGTACGACCTGAGGGGCAGGAACATGACCCTGGCTAGTGAGGTCGCCTACGACGAAGGGGCGGATATGGTTCTCCGCATAGACACGGATCAGGTCTGCTACAGGGATGTCCAGGGGCTTAGAGGAAGAAAAGATGCTCTAATATTATATCAGTATGAGTTCTACGGTGACCTTCACCACTTTCCCGATCCTAGCCCCAGCTCACCATTTAATGACAGCGTTTATTTTTACCCCATTTCAAAAGATGATTGGTATGTTGGCGGGTTAGCACCAGTTATCCATGCTGACAGGAAGGAATGCCCCGATATGCACTGTGCCCACCTGCGGAGGTGTAATCCCATCAATTTAGATGAAGAGGGCTGCCTCAAGCATTACAGGGATAGAGCAATTTTTCATCTCTGGACGAATGAATACGGGGCTTTCACAAAAGAACTGGTTGAGCGTGCAGAGAGAGATGGCAGGCGAGGCTTGAAGGAAAAGGGCAAACCCACCGATATCCTCCCACCAGAAGTCTGTTTCATGGATCCTAGAGAGTACATCGAGGAGACTGCGAGAAGTGGATAAAGGAGTGTTCGATGCGTTATTCAAAAGTGTGCGTATTTCCCAGGGGAGGGAGGAGTTTTTCTGGCTGGTGAATGAGGTTGAGAAAATAGACCCCCACATCATAATCGAGATAGGGGTACAGTACGGTGGAAGCCTGAAGTTCTGGGAGCAACTTGTGAAACCAGGCGACTTGATCATAGGTTTAGATAATAGACTTGATCTCTCGAAGGTTATGTCATGGGACTACGGAAGGAGTGATAGAAACGTAGTGATTGTTGTTGGAAACTCTATGGCTTCAGAAACTGTTGAGAAAGTGAGAGGGACCTTGGGCGAAAGGGAAGCTGACTTCTTGTTTATCGACGGTGGACACTCTTTTAAAGCCGTTTCCAGTGATTTTGAGAACTACTCTAAGTTCGTTAGAGAAGGGGGTCTGGTTGCTTTCCACGATTTGTATTTGGGGGCTGGCTATCCTAAGAAGTTCTTTGACACATTGAAAGGTAAGAAACGGGAATGTCACGCTGATTACTATGGAGTGGGAGTTTGGTGGAAGTGAAATGGAAAAACATAGAGTGCGACTACGTGGGGCCGTTCGACACCCCCTGTCTGAACCCTAAACCGTACAAGGAGCTCCCCTCACCTCCGAAGACCGACGGTATCCAGATATCGGTTTGTGTATCAACTTACAGAAGACCGAAGGAACTTATCGTAACGAGCATAGAATCCATCTACAAGCAACATTTTCCTGCCAAGAACTACGAGGTTATCCTAG
>JAOZHP010000019.1 GCA_026014815.1 Candidatus Bathyarchaeota archaeon | reverse complement strand
GTTGTGGAGCACCTCGTCCTCTAGGTCCTCCTCAGTGAAGGGCTCACTCATGCTGTAGATGAAATGGCTTCCCTCCTCGGGGCGGATATCTATGAGCTCTGCGAAGCTGAAGAAGTCAAGGCTTACAAGGTACTCGGTTGGCTTGGAGTTGATCTCCTGCGCTGTGACCAGCCTGTCCAGATAGGCTCGCTCCCAGATGTAATAGTCCTTCTCGCTGTAGGTGCCGCTTCGCTTCTTCTTGTAGAATACTCTGACGAGATCATCCGTCATTGGGTCAGGCAGGTCAAGATGCTGGTCCTCAATGAGCCTATGAAGCAGGTGAGCGGTCTTAGGGGTGATGACCATGACTCTGCCGCAGGCCTCAGCCGCGTTATGGAACGTCCGAAGCCGGTCCATGTCCCTACCGGGGTGAGTGTACAGCACCATCTTGCCGTCGTTGTCCGCCTCTCTGCAGACTTCCTTGACGCCTCTGCCCACGCCTGCCTCTGTGAGGTGCTTGCGTTTTCCTCTGCGCGCCATCCTTGTGCCTTCACAGATCATGACATCTGGCTCAGCGGTTATGGCTGACTCAAGGAACTCCTCCGTCATGTCGGCTCGTGGGCCGTGGGTCCTCAAGTCTCCTGTGTAGACGATGGTTTTGTCTCCCGTCCTGACGATGTAGCCGTAAGCGGCTGGGATGCTGTGGTCCACGTGTATGGGCTCTATCTCTATGCCGTCGATGTTTACTATATCACCTGTCCTGAAGCCCCTGTAGTCACGGTCGCCATAATTCGCGTAGACGCTGGTGGTCTCCATGGCCTCCATGAACAACTTGGTGCCCTTACCCGTGAAGATGGGGATGCCCTCATCTAGGAAGCTGATGTGATTCACGTGATCAAAGTGGGCGTGAGTAATGAAGACGCCTTGGAAACCTGCCTCGCTGTAGGGATGACCTGTGCCCTCCAAGGCTTCTTCACTGTAGAGGCCGTCTATCTTGGGAAGCATATCGAACTCAAAATAGTCCTTGAGCCCACTTTTTCGTCTTGGCTGAAGCCAGTTTACGTAATACTTCTGGCCTGATGTGAAGCTCTGACCAAAGTCGAACCAGAGCCTTGTATCTTTGCTCTCTAGGAGGATCTTGTTTCCTCCGATCTCATTGACTCCGCCATAGAAACGTAGACTCGTCATACCTCAGATTAACGTCAACCATTATTTGAAGAATGGGGGAGCATTTATTCAGCCATACATATAGCTATGGCGTGATGACTCCCCCAAGAACCGTCGCCGTCGTGGGCTTCAAAGACTCAGGGAAGACCAGGGTCGTGGAGGCTCTCGTGAAGGAGCTAACCATCAGAGGCCATAAGGTTGGAACCATCAAGCACACCGCAGAGAACATAGGGTTCGACACCCCCGGTAAGGACACCAGCCGTCACAGGGAAGCAGGGTCCAAGGCTACGGCTATACTCCATAACAACGCAGGGGCCTTGTTCATCGATGAACACATCTCAATCCACGATACTGCTAAGATGCTTGGAAGCCTTGACTTTCTGGTCATCGAGGGCTTCAAATCAGTGAACACCCACGCGAGGGTGCTGGTTCCCCGGATGGATGATGACATCGACAAGCTGAGGAACGGCTTGGAGATAGCAGTGGTTAAGGTACCTGAGTCAGGGTTCACAGGTAAATCGGACCTTCCTGTCATTGACCTTGGAGATGCCTCAAAGCTCGCTGATATCGTGATGGAGCAGGGTTATCCTATGCTCCCGGGTGTTGACTGTCATGGCTGTGGGTACGATGACTGCAGGAACCTCGGTGAGGCTATTCTACGTGGGGAGGCAGAGGCGAGGCAATGCGTTGTGAATACCATAAGCTTTGTTCTCAAGGTCAACGATGAGTCTGTCCCACTTGGCGGCTTCGTGAGGCGTGCTTTATCTAACATGCTTCTGGGCTTCGTAAAGTCTCTGAAAGGTGGGGAGAAAGCATCCAAGATAGAGATCGTTTTCGAGGTGGAGGAAGATGAGTGAGCCCCTTCACATCTGTGTCGACAGCAACGAGGCGTCTAAACGCAAGGACATAATAAACTACCTCAAGTTCAACGGTTTTAACGTAGAGATCAAGAAGCTGGACGTATGCGACTACGTGGTCAGCGACCGCGTCGGTGTGGAACGCAAGGATGTAAGCGACTTCCTTGGCAGCATGAAGGACGGTCGCCTCTTCAGCCAGGCCCGTGACATGGCCGAGTTATATGAGCGGCCGGTGCTCATCCTTGAGGGACAGCTCAGTAAGGCGTTCAAACGTAGCGCCATGAGGCCCAGCAGCGTCTATGGTGCCCTCTGCAGCATAGCGTTAGACTATGGACTTAACGTGATACCCACTGATAGCCCCGACAGCACGGGGATATTGCTTCATAGGCTCGCTTACCGGGAGCAGGTGAAGGAAGAACGTATCATACAGCTGAGGAGTATCAACAGGAGCTTGCCTCTTCACCAGCAGCAGGTGTTTCTGTTATCTGGGCTGCCCCAGATAGGGACCACCCTTGCACAGGACCTTCTGAACCACTTCGAGACACCTGAAAGCGTCATTGAAGCGTTCCTGGGCTCGGAGGTTCATACCTCGGCGTCCGGAAAAACCAAGCGGCTGACAGGACCCCTCAAGGGGGTAAAGGGAGTGGGCCCTGTGATCGTTGAGAAGGCTCAGGAGCTCCTTAAGCGGTCTTACCCTGAGCTATGCGGTGTAGATTTGTGAGCTCAGGCTCGGTCTCTGTACTTTTTCATCTCCCATGCATGGGCGCTCTGCTCCCCTAGCTTGGCTGCTTCGTTGTACTCTTTCATCTCTCGCTGTTTCTGCTCTATGAATATCTCAACCATCTCGTTGCCCAGCACGCTTCTCACGAAGCTGCTCTTCTCCATGTGTTCCAGCGCCTCCCCAAGACTCGCCGGGAGCTGAGTTATCCCAAGCTCCTTTCTACGTTTTGGAGACATCTTCTCGACGTTCTCCCTAGTGGGAGCGTTGGGCTCCAGCTTTCTCCTTACACCATCCAGACCCGCCGCCAGCAGCAGAGCCGAGGCGAGGTATATGTTGGTTGAGCAGTCGGGTGCCCTGTACTCCACGCGTGCCTGTTTCTCGTAGCCCGGTATCCTTATGAGGGCTGTTCGGTTTGCAACTCCCCAGCTCTTGTAAACCGGAGCCTCGTATCCCGGCACCAGCCGTTTGTAGCTGTTGGTGGTGGGGTTGAGCACCGTAGTCATGGCGTCGACGTGCTCCATGATGCCGCCAACGAAGTTGACCAAGAATTCGCTCACCCCCTCTTCTGGGTCTGCGAATATGTTTTCCCCGTTCTTGGTGAGGTACTGGTGGATGTGAAGTCCACTCCCTGCCTCATCAGGCAGTGGCTTCGCCATGAAGGAAGCCACCACTCCCTCGATGGCTGCCTCTGTCTTGGTGATCATCTTCGCGGTCTGTACGTTGTCACTCTGCTTCAATGCGTCGTCGACTGTGAACTCAAACTCCTGCTGACCCGGACCGTTCTCGTGGTGGATGGTCTTAACTCCGATGCCCATTTCCCTGAGGTCATCGATAACAGTACGCCTGAGGTGGCTGAGGCTGTCATAGGGGAGGGTGTCCATGTAGCCGCCTGTGTCCGCTGGTGTGTTATCCTCGTTGAGGAAGTACCACTCCAGCTCAGGACGTGTCTTGTACTCGAATCCCATGTCTTTCGCCTGAGCAATCACCTTCTTGAGGATGGACCTTGAGCAGGTAGTGTGAGGCTTGTTGTCGTTATCCGTGACGTCGCATATGAAACGTCCAACCCTCGTATCCCATGGCATCACGGCTAAGCTCTCCATATCAGGAAGGACCCTGAGGTCACTCTGCTCGGTCTTCAGGAAGCCGAGTGAGGAGCCGTCGACCCCGGTTCCCTCCAACATATCGTCCCATATGGCAGCCGGGAACTCGACTGATTTCAGGTCCCCGAAGATGGTTGTGAAATGAAACTGGACATAGTCCAATGACTCTAATTTTTTAATGGTGGTGTTCACCGATACTTCACTCTCTTAATTCCTAGTTGAAGGTATACAAATGATTAGATAAACGTCAAAAAAGATAAGTTTTGTTCAGCCGTTTTAGGTGAACCAAAAGGTCAGTCTTCGTAGTGTTTGTAGGTCCCTTCTCTGAGCTTCCTGTGGACCTCTTCCATTACCTCATCGGAGGGCACCTTGAATGTGGGGAGCTCACTTTTTCCCTGTGGTGTCCTCGGGACCATGTCTTTCTTCCAGAAGCCCACTGCCTCCGTCATCAGGGTTCCCGCCATCACGAGGGTGAGCCAGCACAGTTTCTCGTAGGTGTCTCCCTTATGGATGGGTATCTCACGTTTGAGCACTATGTCCCCTGTGTCGATGTTGGGGTTGATGAAGTGGCATGTGGACCCGATGGGGATGTCATAGTAGACGGACCACGCCGGGCTCGCAGAGCCCCGTACCTCCGGCAGCAGCCCCGGGTGACTGTTTAGCATACCGTCCGGTGGGATGCTGAGTATACGCTTCCTGATGATTCGGGTGCCTCCGAGGACCCCAAGGTCAGGCTTGAGCTCCTCTAGGAGTAGCCTGCACTGCTTCTTGTTGTGGTGGGGAACCTTGTATCTGGGAATGTCCCTGCCTTCCAGCAGCTCATCGAACGTCGGTGCGACTCTGTGTCCCTTGATCCTTTCAAGGAACTTGCCTCGCTCCTCCTCGGCGATGGGGCTAGCCTCCTCTATAATTGCCATTGGTATGTGCCCCGCCTCCATTAGCTTCATCAGCATCTCCCTGCCGTAGGGGTGTTCATCGAGAACCATGAAGACGAACTGCTTATCGCTCATACCGGGGAAAAAGGGTGGATGAAATAAGAGGGTTCCTAAAACACAGCCTCTTTGAGGGCTTCACCGCAGCTGCACGTACGCTCCTCAGGGATCAGAGGCAAAGCGCTCATGATGAGGTTCCTGAATTTCTCACTGTTGTCCTGCATGACCCTGACTACCTCAAGGTTGCTCACAGGCTTCTCTGCCCACACATCATAGTCTGTGACCATCGCGATGGCCGTGTAACAGATCTCTGCCTCACGGGCAAGCTGGCACTCCGGGTACATGGTCATGCCTATGATGTCGCAGCCCAGCTGCCTGTACATGTTTGACTCGGCTCGTGTGCTGAACCTTGGGCCCTCTATGCAGACGTAGGTGCCTGTAGCGTGTACAGGATACTTTAGCTTCTGCGCCTGCTCCACAAAAAAGTCATGCAGTTGTGGGCACACAGGGTCAGCGCTGGAGACGTGAGCCACCACTCCTCCCTCATAGAACGTGTCAAGGCGTTTCCGTGTCCTGTCTATGAACTGGTCGGTGACCACGAAGTGGCCTGGCTCATAGTCCTCGCGGAGGCTTCCGCAGGCGTTGCTCGCTACTAGGCGTTTTACCCTTAGTTGCTTCATTGCCCATATGTTGGCCCTGTAGTTGATCATGTGGGGCGGTATCTGGTGGCCCGGCCCATGACGTGGTATGAACGCTATTTTCCTGTCCCCATAGTTGCCTATGGTTACTAGACTGCTGGGTGCCCCGTAGGGCGTGTATACTTTGACCTCTTGAGCATCCTCGATTATCTCGGGGTCATAGATACCTGTTCCGCCTATGATGCCTATGTCTGCTTTCCAGTCTCCAATCATGGGTAAGGTTACGCGTACTTACGATAAATGTTTCACGGCTACGGTGTGCGATATGTTTAAGAGTATATTAGGAGACCAACTGCGAGAACGCTGATGGAGAAGACGAGGTACTACGCCTACATCCTGCTTACCACTATCTGCATCACATACTTCGTGGAGAACTTTCTGCGTAGCGCCGCCGGGGCTCTTACTCCTATTCTTATCACGGAGTTATCCATCAGCCACGGCGCAATGGGGTTACTTGTCTCAGCTTATTTCTTCGTTTACGGCGTGATGCAGGTGCCAAGTGGCATACTCAGCGACGCCTTCGGTGCAAGGAAGACCATACTTGGTTTCACTGCGATCACTGTTGTCGGTATCTTCCTGTTCTGGGCAAGCAGAAGCTACGAGCTGCTGTTTGTAGCCCAGTTCCTTGTAGGGATAGGGTGCAGCACCTTTTACATCAACGCGGTGAAGCTTGTTTCAACTTGGTTTCCTGTAAATAGGAGAGCCACTGCCATTGGTATTCTTAGCGCATCCAGTGGGTTAGGTAACACGATCTCCTACATGGGGTTCCCTATAGCCGTTGAGAGCCTTGGGGGATGGAGAAACCTCTACCTCTGGATGAGCATCATCCTTGTGGTCAACTGGGTGATGAACATCTTCATCCTCAAGGACAGAGATGAGCTACAGATCGCAAGTCCTCACCTCAGGAACCAGCCAATACTGCAGTCATTAGTGGAAACTCTCAAGGATAAACGGCTTTACCCGTTCCTAGCTGGCTTCATCTTGAGCAGCACAGGATGGGTTTTCATGAACTGGATGCCCCAGTTCCTCATCGATGCACGAGGCTTCACCTACTTTGAGGTAGGGCAGATAGCAAGCCTCGGGACAATTGCCGGTATACCGGGGTGCATCGCTGTTGCGGCTGTCTCTGATAGGCTCAGGAAAAGAAAGACTCCCCTCATCGCTTTCTCAGCGATCTATGTCGCGTTGCTTATAGTGTTCATGAACCTACCGGGGACAGTTCCATTGGTAGTTTTTGGTGGACTGAGCTTTTTAATGAGCTTCGCCGCCAGCTTCTGGGTACTGTACTTCAGCATGATACCTGAGACTCTTCCCCCGGAGCAAGCTGGGATCGGGTTAGGGCTTGTAAACGGCATGGGTACGATAGGGTTCAGTGTGATTACCCCGATTTATGGCGCCCTCGTTGACAGGACGGGGTCTTATTTCATGTCGAACACTCTAATTCAGATTCTATCCCTGTTGATGCCTGTCATTTTCGCCTTGTTCATCAAGGAGTGCTACGGCGGCGTAAACGACAAGTGAGTTTTTATCCCACTTCCCTGAATACTGATTAATGTCTGTGGAGGAAACTATCAAGGCGCTCCCTAAGTTGGAGCAGCACGTCCACATCGTGGGCTCGACGAAGCCCGAGACTCTTCTATGGCTCATTGAGGACAGTGGAGCAGATTTACCCTACGAGTCCGTTGAGGACCTTGAGCAGTTCTACCGGTACAAGGATTTCCCGCATTTCCTGAATATCTACAGTACCGTCAACTGCACCATCACCAAGGAGAGCCACTACGAGAGGCTTACCTACGAGATGATGCAGTCTCAGGCTGGCTGTAATGTGAAGCATGTGGAAGCGATATACTCTGCATGGGATCACGTCGGCAGGGGACTTGACTTCAGCCTCATGGTGGACTCCATCAACCGTGGCATAAGGAAGGCTACACGAGACTTTGGCGTTACATGCACCATAAGAATCGACCTCGTGAGAAACTATGGACCCGAGGTAGGGATGAAGGTGCTTGACCTCATCGAGGAAAAGAGTGACAACATCATAGCCATCGACACAGGGGGAAGCGAGGAGGGGTTCCCACCAGCACCTTACAAGGAGTGCTATGACCGAGCCAGAGAGATGGGGCTCCACGTCGTTGCCCATCAAGGAGAAGGAGCAGGCACAGACTACATCTGGGAGTGCCTTGAGTACCTGAACCCTGAGAGAATCGGTCATGCCGTCGCTGCAGGGGAGGACACCGAGTTGATGAAGACCATAGCAGCCAAGGGTATCCCTATCGAGTGCTGCCCTGTAAGTAACATTCGGACTGGAGCCGTCAAGGACCTGAGCCGGCACCCCATCAGGAGTTTCATGGATCACGGTATCAAGGTCTCCGTCAACAGCGATGATCCACCCATGTTCGGTACCACCATGAACAACGAATACATCCAGCTCCACCAAAAGTTAGGGTTCACTATCGAAGAACTATTCAAGATAAGCTTGGACGCGGTGGAGACCAGCTTCCTATGTGTGGAAGAAAAGGAACGCTTGTTAAAGCAGTTCCAGATGGAGTACGCCCGGTTAATCTAGGGGGAACCACGGCACTATTCGTATTGATGGCTCGTGGAGTCCGTTTAGTACCGCCGCGTTCAAAAGCAGAGGCGTTATCGCTTCTATGAACTTCGAGTTCACCAGAGGACCCACCTTGAGTGGGCGAAGGTTCGGAATATCTCTCACAAGCTTCGATACTATTGTTACCGCGATGTCGTCGTCACCCGCTACGAGCACGTCGAGGTTGAGGACAGCGTCAATGTTGCTCAGGTATGGAGCCGGCACCGTCTGGAAGGCAGTTACAACGCGGATTGGGTCAACGATCTCTTGGATAATCTCCGCGGCGCTCCGATCCTGTACGTCTTTCCCCAAGGACGAGAAGTAGAAGAGCCTTTTTCTTCGCCTCATGGGGACGACTGTGGTGACAATTATCTGGTCTTCTCTCAAGTGCTCTCTTAGGGCCGTCATCACCGCGATGGTGGCTTTCGGGGGGAGGGTGACAACAACGATCTCCGCCTCCTTCAAGGCGTCGGCGTTCTCAAGCCCTGTGAAGCTTCCCTTCAACTCGTTCTGGTAGAACCCTAGGGCTAGTTTCCTGAGGTTCTCGGCGATTCCTTGTGCTTTCTCAAGGCTCCTGGACCCGATGAAGATTTCATGGTTGACGGCCCATCTTATGGCTAGACCTGTTCCCATGTTTCCTGTACCGCCTAGGATGCAGATTTTCATTTTTATCCCTCCAATATGCTTCAATATGATGTGAGTAACGACGTTAGATGAACTTTTGCCACGTATTGTTGGATCTGAACCGTTCCGGATATATTGGCGCTAAAATTATTCCCAAGCGAAGAACGGAGATTGGTAACGAAGCGTGTGTATCATTGACCTTTTCGTCAAACTTAATTAACAGAAGAATACCTCTATGCCTAGAGGTGTAAAAACTCAAAAAAATTAAACCTCATAGATACCCGACAGACGAAAAAGTTCTCGTAACATGTGGACTGCCATACGCTAATGGCAGCTTGCACATCGCGCATCTCCGGACATATGTGCCCGGGGACGTCTTCGTAAGGTATCTCAAGAAACTGGGTCAGGATGTAGTGTTTTTCTGTGGAAGCGACACCCATGGCACACCAGTCACGGTGAAGGCCGAGGAACTCGGATTAACCCCCAAGGAGGTAGTGGAGAAGTATCATGAACATTTCAAGACAATCTTCCCACTGCTGGGCATCGAGTTCGACAACTACGGCAGCACAGATAACCCCCTGAACCACAACAGGACCCTAGAGATAACCCAGAGGCTACTGGACAACGGGTACATCTACCATAAGATTATCTCGCTTCCATTCTGTCCCAACTGCCAACGGTTCCTACCAGACAGGTACATCACCGGCACGTGTCCCCACTGCGGCACTCCGGCCAGAGGCGACGAGTGCGATCAAGGCTGCAAACGATACATTGAGCCCGGTGAGCTACTGGAGCCCAGATGCAGCATTTGCGGGACTCCCGCTGAGATGAAGGAGACAAAACATTACTTCCTCAAACTCACAGAGTTCAAGGACTACCTGAGCGAGTACTTGGATAACCTAGATGGCACTGACATTGCCCGTAACTACTCCCGGCAATGGCTAGAAAGCGGGCTTCAGGACTGGAACATCACACGCAGCATCGACTGGGGCATCAAGTTTCCCGGAGAGGAGGATCTTGTCCTCTACGTCTGGTACGATGCACCCATTGGCTACATTAGTAGCACTGAGGAGTGGGCTGAACGCACAGGAGGCGACTGGCTGCATTACTGGAAGGGACCAGGTAAACTCATCCACTTCATAGGAGGAGACATAGTGTACCATCATTGCCTCTTCTGGCCCGTGATGCTGAAAGGCTCAGGGTACAGCGTCCCCGACGCCGTGGTGGCCTCAGGCATGGTCAAAGTGGAGGGACATGTCTTCAGTAAAAGCAGAGGTTATGTGGTCTTCGTGGAAGAGGATTACTTGGCTGAGGGGCTTGACCCTGAGGCTCTCCGATACTATGTGGTGAGCTACACTGGTCACACGAGGGATCTGGACTTTAACTGGGCTTCCTACGGCGAGAAAGTAAACAAGGAGCTGGTAGGCACCCTTGGTAACTTCCTTTACCGAAGCCTTCTCTTTGCGTACCGTAACTATAAAGCAGTGCCGGAGGGAGAAGTAGAGGAAGAGGTCAGACGTCAGGTGGAGACAGCGATAGAGACTATCCGAGATGGGCTTGACAGGTACGAGTTCAAGAAGATAACGGACAGTGTGCTGGGTCTATCCTCTTTTGGTAACCGATACCTACAGGCTCGTGAGCCTTGGAAGCTGGATAAGGAGACGCCTGGAGCTAGGAGCATTATCCATAACGTGCTGTGGCTATCCAAGGCGATCGCTGTCCTCATGGAGCCTATAATGCCCTTCAAGGCTCAGGAGACTTATCGGCAACTTGGGATAAATAAAAAGGACCTTCTGCTCGACGAGGCAATATCTCCTTTGAACGTAGGTCTGAGTATCTTGAAGCCTGAACCGATCTTCAGTCAGGTAGCTGAAGAAAAGATTCAGGCGCTTCAAGAAGCCGTGTCCAATCGCATCGCTGAGGCAGAGGCTAATTGACGTGAAGATCAAAATCGACCTTCATGTCCACTCTATTTTTTCACCTGACAGCGTCAACGAGATAGACACCATAGTGAGCCGCATCAAGGATCTTGGTCTTGATGGATACGCTTTGGCTGACCACGATACAATTAAGGGAATCCCAGAGGCGCTAGGAAACAACGAAGGACTAGTCGTAATTCCTGCCGTTGAGGTGTCAGCTAAAGGGGCGCACGTGTTGGCACTGGACCCTAACGAGCCGGTACCGATGGGTCTCAGCGTGCAGGAGACCGTGGAACTCATCCATGATCAGGGAGCCACAGCGATTCTTGCTCACCCCTATGGGCTTCCGCGTAGCTGGGTGTCCATGAATCAAGTTATGGATGCGGGGCTCGACGCGGTGGAGGTGGCTAACAGCGCCCAGTTTCCCTACAACTACATCTTGGAGCTGAATAGGGGTCTTGCAGAGAAGCTGGGTTTGCCGCAGATTGGGGGCAGCGACTCTCATATCCCTGAGACCATCGGCAGGGCTTATACTATCGTGGAGACTCCATCAACTGAGCTACAGGACATTTTAGCGTCTATAAGAAAGGGCAACACGTCGTTTGAAGGCTCAGGTATCACTCTGGGTGAACGGTTCTCAAAATTGATTAGAAAGAAAAGAAGAGGATGAACTGTTTAGTCCTTCCAACTGGACTCGATATCGTAAAGGTCGATACCCAGGTCGTAATGCTTCTCTGGTCCCGCGAAGGGCTCCATCTCGTATAGCTGCGTCTCCTTCACCTCAAAAACTCCCAAAAGTTGGGGCTGTTTTATGCTGGTTTTTCCTATGGCGATGCTTACCTGGTTTCCTAGCCTTGGGGCGACCTCAACGCTCCAGTTGATCATGTTGTGGACTTGTGTTGACAGTTTCTCGGTTAGATGTGTGTCCGCGATCTTGGATTTGATGGCTGTGAAGATGTCTGTGGCTTCGTTGAGTGTGTTCAGTTCATCGTATGGTGAGAATGTTTTCCCTGTGACCTTCTGGCGCTCCATGCTGAGCGCTTTTTCCATTAATACCATGTCTCGTTTTACTCCCCCATTATTCCCCGTGTATGTATTATCGTACACATCACCGCTTTGTCTCAGCTAAGTGTGTGTATAGGCGTCATAGTTGGAATATATGACAAATCTAATAACATCTAGGGTATCAGTAACATTCCGTTTTTACATGAAGATGTTAAATATTGTCGTTAGTTGAGAGCTACTTTAATTACTCTCATCTGTTGAGAGTAACCTAAATTATAAATCACCTAAAACCACAAACCCGGATAACAAAAATAACTAAATAACTCATGAGACAACGACATTATTTATCAGGATACAGGCAACAGACACTGCTACACTGGAGCCCTTAATTTATATCACACAACAAATAACCGGCGGGAACATACTCCCCGCATTCAGTGCAGCTTAAAAAGAGAAAAATGCACACCGTTTAATTATCACGAAACCAACCCAATGGAGAATATCCCGATGCCCAGCGTCTATGTCAAAGTCTACGGATGCAGCAGCAACACCGCCGACGCCGAGATAGCAAAAGGACTCCTCAGTGAGCAAGGCCACAGACTAGTCCAGTCACCAAAAGACGCTGACATAAATATCATCATGTCATGCATAGTCAAGACGCCGACTGAGGTAAAGATCACAAAACTGCTGAGACAACTGGAGGCATCCGGGAAGCCCCTCATAGTGGCAGGGTGTATGCCCAAGGCAATGCAGAGTCACGTTGAGGAGACGGTGCCCACAGCGAGCCTCGTAGGCCCAGACGACATCGAGCACATACCTGACGTTGTGGAAATGACACTCAACGGGGAGAGGGTGGTTCAGGTGGACGGTGACCCAACTGACCGTACCTGTATGCCAAGGATGCGAGCTAACCTGCTGGTGCATATAGCGCCCATCTGCACAGGGTGCCTCGGAAACTGTAGTTACTGTATAGTCAAGTATGCGAGGGGGAGGCTCTACTCTTTCCCAGCGGAACAGATAGTAGAGGACGTTAGGACAGCGGTACAGGATGGGTGTAAGGAGGTCTGGGTTACAGCAGAGGACACAGCCGCGTATAACGCCGACGGTGTGAGGCTACCCGAGTTAATAGATATGATCACATCTGTACCCGGCGACTTCATGGTCAGGGTGGGAATGATGACTCCTAATCAAGCGTTACCCTTACTGGATGGCCTCATCAAGGCGTACAGGGACCCCAAGGTGTTCAAGTTCCTACATATCCCTATCCAGTCTGGTAACGATGAGGTTCTCACCGCCATGAGGCGCAGGTACAAGGTCAGTGACTTCAAGGAGCTTGTCACTCGGATGAGGGCTGCGTTCCCTGATATCGGGGTCTCCACTGACATCATCTGCGGTTTCCCCGGTGAGACCAATGAACAATACGATGACTCGTTGGAACTTGTGAAGTGGCTCAAGCCAGATGTGCTCAACATCAGTCGTTACTGGGGGCGACCTGGAACCGATGCGGCTAAGATGCCTAACAGGCTGCACGGAAGGGAGACCAAGGCGCGGTCAAGAGTCCTTACGAGTCTCTGGAAGGAGCTGGCGGTGGATGTGGGTAAGAGATGGTTAGGCTGGGAGGGATCGATCCTTCTGAATGAGCTGGGTAAAGGTGACACTAAGGTTGGACGGAACTCTTCCTACAAGACTATCGCTGTGAGGACGGACGCTGCCCTCGGGGAGAGGATTAATGTAAGGGTTACTCAGTCAGGCGTTGGTTTCCTTGAAGCAATAGAAATATGATATAACCTTGTTTAGCTATGTTCTTTGCTGTGAATAGCAATGAGAATAGCAGTAGCTTCGTTCAGTCATGAAACCTGTACCTTCTGCCCGAAACCCACCACAATTGAGGATTTCGAGGCTGGTGTGGTTCTATACGGGGAAGACATCTTTGAAGCGGCGAGGGGAATACCTAACTATATCAATGGGTTCCTTCGTGCAGCCGATGAGGAGTCAGATGTGGAGCTAGTCGGCGTGTTAACCGCTTCCCGGAGTCGGGGCGGCTCAAGCGGAAGCTGGTTGACCCGAGAATGCTTCGACAAGTACAGCAACGGGATCGCTGATGGTTTGAAGAAGGCAGGGACCGTGGATGGTGTACTTCTTGCCCTCCACGGCGCTATGGCTGCTACGGGTTACCCGAAGCCTGAGGCTGAGCTTGTGAGACGAGTCAGGAAAGTGGTGGGTGACAAGCCTATCATGGTGACCCTCGACCTCCATGCAAACGAGGATCATGAACTCACCGACGCGGCGGACGCCGTGTTCATATTGAAGACTTATCCTCACGTGGATAGCGAGCAGATCGGGTTGGATGCGGGACGCTGCATGATCAAGACCCTCAAGGGGGAAGTTAAGCCTGTGATGGCTATCCGGAAGCCCGGCGTCATCACTCCGAGCGTGTATCAGGGTACTGGCGAGTCTCCCGGCAAGGAGATCATGGAGAGGGTGAGGGAGTGGGAGAAGAAGGAACCTAAATGTATCAGCGTCAGCGTTGCATTCGGATTCGCGTACGCGGATGTCCCTGATGTGGGTGCTACGGTTATCGCCGTCACCGATGACGACGCGTCGTTGGCCGAGAAGATAGCTAACGATGTCTCTGATTATATCTGGAGTCTCCGTGAGCCTTTCGCGGGTAAGACGCTTCCTAAGATCAAGGAGGGCGTGAAACAAGCCATCGAGCTAGCCAAGAAAGGCAAGACACCTGTGATTGTGGCTGATCACAGCGACAGGATGGGAGACAGCACATACATGCTCAAGGAGCTTATCGACCAGAAAGCCACAGGGTTCTGCGTAGCCACCATCGCGGACGATGAAGCCATCAATGGCATCGAGGAGAAGCCGGGCGACAAGGTGACCGTCAGCGTCGGGGGCAAGAAGGACTGCTACTCGGGAGACCCGGTAGAGATCACGGGCACGTTAGAGTACCTTGACGACTGTGCCTTCAAGCTCACGGGACCCATGAGCCGAGGCGCCACACGAAAACTCGGAAAGACCGCCGTGATCGGCTTCGGAGACAACAACCACGTAATACTGACCCAGACACTGCATCAGGTACTTGACGACGCACTATTCCCCGCCGTGGGACTGGATTTGAGTAAGCTAGATATCGTTGCGATAAAGTCTCGGGTTCACTTCAGGGCGTACTATAACGACCAAGCTGGAAGCATTGTGGTCATCGACGCGCCTGGGCTTGGGCCAGCTGACTTGACGCAGCACAAATTCGAGAACATACCTGACGGCCTCTATCCTATCGCTGAGAAGTATAGAGAATAACTCTTCCCGATGCATGGGTAGCCGGTTTTAGAAGGCTCCCATGCCTAGGCTGATTCCGAGGACCATTCCAAGTCCGACGAGTACGACGTACATGAGTATGACTGCGAGGATCGAGACGATTATTGCGTTTCCCCATCCTGTTTCATAGTATGTCTTCACTAGGTACAGGTACGCGACTAGTTGCGCTAGGGAGCCTACGCTTCCTCCCAGAACAGAGCCTATCACTGCGTTGAGCACTGTTCCAGCGATTCCTATCCAGACCGCGTCTGAGAACTGTGCTTTCTTGCCTCCCACGATCCATCTGCCCGCTATCCATAGGAATGGAGCAGTGACTATGCTGCCTACCACGACTCTGATGACTGTTACAATTAAGCTCAATGAGTTACCCATTAGGTGAATTGTTATGAAGAAAAATAAACCTGTAGATGAGAGAGCTATGCGAGTACTTTCTTCTGGACACTTAGAACCCTGTCAATATCCTGCTCCGTGTTGAAGAAGTGACATGAAACCCTGATTCCGCCGATACCTGCTGCGTACCTGTGAGCCACGATGATATCTTCTTTCTTCAAAGCATCATAGATAGCCTGATTCTTGTCGAAGCTTCCCGTGTTGTATGTGACCAGCCCCGCCCTGTTCTTGGGGTCCTCGGGTGTGTTTATCTTCACCGGGTGCTCCTTCAATCCCTCGATGAGGTACTGACTGAGGGATGCGATCTTTTTCTGTATGTTCTCTGCGCCTAGGCTGTTAAAGTACTCCAAGGTGGCGTGGAAGCCCCACGTGAACTCCTCGCAGACGCAGCTTCTATCGTATTTCCTGGCGTCCCTGTAGAGAGGCTTGTTGTAGGATGCGATATTGTCATGGTCGGGCTTCTCCCATGGGGCGCCATCCCTGAACGCCTCCTCGACGTTATGGTAGTTCATGTAGGTGGGCTCGAACTCATCTTGGATACTTTTCTTAACATAGAGAACACCATTCATGGCTGGGCAGCATAGCCATTTCTCGCTTCCCGAGGTGAAGAAGTCTACGTCGTCGCCGTGGACGTCGATGGTCACTGCGCCCATGGCTTGGTATGCGTCATCGATAACGTAGACGCCGTGCTCGTGGGCTATGTCTGAGATGGCCTTCATGTCGTACTTGACGCCGCTGGTCCACTCGACGTGGCTCATGCTTACTGCCTTGGTTTTGTCGTCGATGGCTGCCTCGAAGTCGCTGGTCTCTATTACGCCGTCTCTATGTGGTATTCTGCGTATCTCGACGCCCTCCTTCATGTATGGGAACCACACGTAGACGTTGCTCTGGTATCCCAGATCGGTGACCACGATGTTATCGCCTTTTACGGGCTTCATCATCTTGGCTATGATGTTCAGTCCTTGGCTCACTCGGTTTACCTGACAGAGTTCGTCGGTGTCACAGCGTAGCATCTTGGCTGCCTCACCTAACACGTCGGGGGCGGGAACGTCCTCCTCGTTAATCCTGTGGTTCCACCATTCCTGTGTAGCGTCGTGGGCTCTCTTCAGGGTGGGTCCATGAGCCGCGCTGTTCAGGTACCTCTTGTATTTGAGGACAGGGAACTCGGCTCTGATCTTTTCGATGTTAGTATTGATATCCAAAATAACGCACTGAATGTAGTTGGGCTGTTTGAATAGAAATGGTTGACGGTACGCAATGGTTTACGTTGGTATTATGGACTCGTTCATGATTAACTTATGATGTCGGTTATCTACCAAAGCATCATTTCTGCGCTGGGGGTGCTAATATTTTACTCCACTGATTTTTCGCCCGATTACTCTATGAAAGTTCTCTCTGTAGTTTTCATGTCCGTGTAGCTGTCTGTGCAGTGAATCGTACTCTTGTCTCAGGTCATCAATGCTAGGTATGGGTTTATTTGGCTTGTTGAGTCCGAGCTGGTTCTTCAACTCGTCGAATATCGCCGGGTTTCGCAACGCTGCTCTGCCTATCATGACTCCTGTTACCCCCATGTCTCTGAGAGTCTTCACTTTCTCGGCTGTGTCGATGCCTCCGTTGGCGATGACTGGTCTCCCCCCTGCCGCATCGATGCACTCGGGAAACACCGAGTAGTCCTCGGATTCGCTGGACTCTTGGGCAGCTGTCAAGGCGTGAACTATGAAGAGATCCGCGTCAACGCTGAGAGCGTTGAGATAAACCTTCCTAGTCTTCTCATGGGTGTTGGTGCCTAGCCGTAGTTTCAGTGACGCGCTGTACCCGTGTTTCTTTATGATGGAGATGAGTCTCATTGTTTTGGCTCCACGCTTTATCATGGCCGCTCCTTTCCCCTGCCTGATGACGTCCTTGCTTGGGCAGCACAGGTTAAGGTTGAATCCCATGAATCCGGGGAATGCCTTGAAACCCTCAATGAATCGTTCAAGCTGCCCCTCAGGTCCCGTGAGGAGCTGTACCTGTACAGGCGTCGCGTCGTGTACGGTTATCTTGGCGAGGGCAGCCTTGTTGTTCCGCAGGAAGCTGTTGACGTGCGCCATCTCGGTGAAGGTGAGGTCAGCGCCGTGTCTATGATAGAGTGTTCGCATGACTCCATCAGTATAGCGTTCT
>JAOZHP010000018.1 GCA_026014815.1 Candidatus Bathyarchaeota archaeon | reverse complement strand
AAGGCACCGTCTTCAAGGTGACTATTCCCATGACCGACTAGAACTCGATAACTCTATTCTTGTTATCCGCAACGGCTGTCTCGTAGACTCCGCCGCAGTTCTCAGTTAAGAGCTTCTCGAGTTCCATTAAAGCTTCAGAAACGCTTTCATTTGGCACCTCATGTGAGCCGTCTATGAACATGATCACATTCCTCGTCTCGGTGGTTATCTTGGTCTCGTCGCAGTCCCTGTAGTTCCACCGCCTAGTCAGTATTCGTGACTCGTCTGCGTAAACAACCTCCCCTGTGTAGGTCTCCTTCTGAATAGATGTACCGAGGGGTGTGAACTGTTCACCGCCCCCTGAGAACCTGAGCTCGATGTCTCCAACCACTTTTTCGGCGTCGAAGCCCCCCATCGGGATAAGATGCCTCACCGAGACCGCGTTATACGCGTCAACTGCGGTGTTGATGACAGGGAGCCCATGTTGTTTCAACGCCCTCCTGATGAGGGCCTCCGCTGATGGACGGTAATCCCCTGGCTTAGTCTTGAAGCTACGGTAGAGCTCCCTCCAGGAAGCTACGAAGGGGTGTTTGGTAACTGGCTGGCTGCCTATCTTTTCATGGGCTACCTGCAACGCCTCGGCTTTAGTCTTTTCAAGCCTCGGATCCTTTTTCTCTACTTTGAGTCCGGTTCCATAGAGTACGCCTATGTTTATCTCCGGGTACTCGTCGAAGATATTGACCTTGAATCTCATTTTCTCTACTCCTTGATGGCGTTTGCCTTCCTTAATTCAGTTAGCTTGTCGTCGCTGTAACTCAGGATCCCTTTCAGTATCTCCTCGTCGTGTTCCCCGATGATTGGCGCCGCTGTCTCCACTGTTACAGGTGTCTCACTGAACTTGACTGGGAAATTCACTACCTTAATTCTGCCCGCTTTTTTATGCTCCACGTAGGTGAACATGTTCCTTGCCTGCAGGTGGGGGTCCTCGACAACCTCATCCACGTTGTAGACTGGGGCTACGGGTACTTTGGCGTCCACGAAGTACTGCACAGCCTCGTCTCTGGTCATAGCTGATACTTTCTCCTGTATGATGTCCATGGTGATCTCCTCGACATCCATGTGCTCCCTGAGGCTATCTATGAGGCGTGGACTAAAACTGGCGAGGCGTACATACTCCCCATCCTTGGCCTTGAGGAGTCCACCGAACCCCCTTCCCATGGGGTACTTTTCCTTGAGCTGCCAGAGTCGCATGCCGCTGAGGTTGTAACCAGTCAACGCCATGTTCATGGCGGTCATACAGTCCAGCTGGGCTACATCGACCATCTGGCCTACACCTGTCATATCCCTGTGCCTGACTGCCGCGATTATGCTCATAGCGGCGTAGAGGCCGGGCGCAAGGTCACCGACGGCCTGCGCCATCTCGATAGGTGGCCCCTCAGGGTCTAACTCGTCGCCTGTGAGCCTGCTGTGACCACTCATAGCCTCAGCTATAGGCGCGAAGCATGGACGTTCCCTGTAGGGCCCATTTTGACCGAATCCGCTGAGGGCTGCATAGATGATGCTTGGGTTAAGCTCCCTGAGCACATCATATCCAAGACCGAGGCGCTCCATGGTGCCTGGTCTGAAGTTCTGTACCACCACATCTGCCTTTGGGACCATCTCCTTGAAGACCTGCAATCCTTCAGCTGTCTTTAGGTTAAGTGAGAGTCCCTTCTTGTTGAGGTTGAGCTGATGGAACGTATAGCTGCTTCCCCCCGCCAGGTAAGCGTCGGCTATCCTATCTGGGCTTCCCCATGGAGGCTCGATGCGAATCACCTCGGCTCCCATATCAGCAAGCATCATGGTACAGTAGGGACCGAACCAGAACTGGGTGAGGTCAAGGACTCGGATATCGAATAGCATCTTCAAGGCTGTTCACCGTTGAGGTACTACTGGTCCGGGTGGTTGTAAAATATTACCCTAAAGCACCCTTACCTTAACGGAGTTGAACATAGGGCCTCCCCCTAGCCTCTGCGGTGTTCCAGGAACTAGACTGTTCTGCGCGTTTCCCTCCTCGTCCAGCAGCTCCCGTCTGGACCATAGAACCCCACGCTGCACCTTTTCTGTGACGGTCAACGTGAGGTTGATTTTTCCCAGATCGTTCACAAGAGTAATAGGGTCGCCGTCCTTCAGGTTATGTCTGTCCGCGTCCACCGGGTTCATCCATACCTCATCAGGAATGCTTCCGTAGACATCCCTAAACTGGGTGTGTAGATATCTTGAATCCGCGCTCTGCAGGAGAACATACTCATCCGGGCCCTGCGGTAGCTCCAATTGATCCGGGAGAGCCGTCACTTCTCCCGAGGCGGAGGTTGACGCGAACTCGATGCGACCTGACGGCGTCTGGTACTCGTCCATCGGTCTTGACTTGAGTTTACAGGTCTTTCCTGCTAGGTAATCCTCGACAGTTCCCTCCTCGAATGCGTCAATGAAGGACGATTTGACTTCGATCCATGGGTCAGAGTAGACCCAGGACTCCTTTACACCGACTCTTTTCGCGATCTCCCTCATGACCCAGACCTCATCACGACTCTCTCCCTCAGGCTCGATAACCTTCTTAGCGAGCATCACGTAGGGGTGACAGTCGCTGACGATCACGTCATCCTTCTCGAGATACGTTGACGCTGGCAACACCACGTTAGCTAACTCACAGGTCTCGGTGAGATGGGTATCGTGAACAACAACGAAAACGTCGTCCCTCAGGAACCCTTTCTTGACGTTCACAGAGTCCGGTAATGTCAGAGCAGGGTTCATAGAGAAGACGTAGATAAACTTGAACTCCCCACGTGCCAAGCGTTCACCGAGAGATATCATGCTCACCACATTGGATTTTCTCTCTGTAAGAGACTCACCAGAAAAGTCTCCCCCAATACACCAGCCCATACTGTTTGTATAATAGAAACCTCTGTGCTCCCCCAGTAACGCGGGCAGAAGTGATACAGCGCG
Organism: Candidatus Bathyarchaeota archaeon; assembly: GCA_026014815.1. Lineage (GTDB taxonomy): Archaea > Thermoproteota > Bathyarchaeia > TCS64 > TCS64 > RBG-16-57-9. The sequence goes on along the minus strand of JAOZHP010000018.1, from coordinate 16,103 downwards.
GGCGGCTTCGGCTCCCGGGAGGCTCTTCTGTAGGCCGAGCCCTATCATGAAGACGCTGGGCGAGAACTCTATAAGAATGTCTCCAAGCTCTTTGACTCCTTCCCATGAGACGCCGGTAGTGGTTTCGACTCTCTCTGGAGTCCATTTCATGGTCTCTGCCTTATACTCCTCATAGCCATGAGTCCATCTCTCGATAAATTCAGAGTCTACTGCTCCTTTCTCTATGAGGTAGTTGGCGAGACCATAGCTGAGTGCAACATCTGTCCCTGGTTTTGGATAAAGCCAGAGATCAGCCATATCCGTGGTCTCGCTGCCCCTAGAGTCAATGGCAATTATTATGGCATCGTTTTCCCGTTTCGCCTGCATGGCCAGTGCCCATTGATGGGGTGTGCTGACTTTTGCGTTGTTTCCCCAGAAGATTATGACCTTTTTCTCTAGTAGCCCCTCAGGTTGATTACCGTAGCTAAGGCCGTAGTGAAGGTTTATGGCTGCGTGTCCGGAGGCGCTGCACACTGTATAATCTGTCTTGGTTACTCCAAGCGCGTTCCAGATGCGCTTGCTGAAACTACTTGTGATGAACCCCGTGTTCCCCGCATAATCCAACAGAAGAACGGACTCCGGGCCGTGTAACTTGATAGTCTCTTTGAGCCTCTCTGAGACTAACTCCAGTGTCTCATCCCAGTTGCTTAAGCTGAAAGTTGACTTAGTTTTTTCCTCACGTATATAGGGGTTAAGTGCTCGTTTCAAGCTGTAGACTCGCGTAGGGTCTCCATGAGCACGTGGACAGGTAATCCCATTTGTTACAGGGTTATCTTTGTTTGCCCTAACCAGAACGATGGTCCCTTCCTCCACATCCGCTGTGAGGAAGCAGGCATCAGGGCAGTCTCTTGCACACATGGTCTTCACGAGAGTCAAAATAGTCCCTGATAGGAACCGGAACCACTGTTTAAAACATCAACGCCTGAATTGTTGCATGATTGACGTAATTTTCAATCCCCTTTAACCCAAAGATATATTAACTGCGTAACAGAGTTAACGGACTAAAATGGTGTAAGAAATGGGTTTCCGTTCAAAGTTTGAGAATGCGGAAAAAGCCCTCACCTTCAACGATGTACTTCTTCTCCCCGGATGGACCACCCTTGAGCCTAACGAGGCAAACGTCAAGAGCAAGGTCACCCGGAACATGGAGGTCAACATCCCCTTCATAGCCAGCCCCATGGATACAGTCACCGAGGCCGAGATGGCCATCGCATTAGCGAGGGAAGGAGCCCTCGGAGTACTCCACAGGAACTGTAGCGCAAAGGAAGAGGTAGTCATGGCCCGTTCAGTGAAACGAGCGGAGGCTGTGATCATAAGAGACGTAGTAAAAGTAAACCCAGATACAACAGTGGAGGAGCTGCTAAAGCTCATGGAGGACCACAACATCAAAGGGTTCCCGGTCGTTGAGGCAGAGGATAAGCTGGTAGGAATCGTCACATGGAGAGATGTCCGGCTAGCCGAGAGCAACTTGAAGGTCAAGGACGTGATGACCGAGAGCGTTATCACAGGCACAGAGGACACAAGCTTGGAGGAAGCCATGAAAGTCCTCCACGAGCACAGGATCGAGAAACTGCCCATAGTGGATGATCAGAGGAGAGTCAAGGGCCTCATCACCATGAAGGACATATCTCTGAAGGGTACCTACCAGGAGGCCATCAGGGACGAGGAGGGACGTCTAATCTGTGCAGCCGCAATCAGTCCATTTGACCTGCCTAGAGCCAAGGCGCTCGACCGGTACGTGGATATTCTGATCATTGATGTGAGTCACTTCCATAACAAGAACTGCTTTGAGGCCACCAAGAAGATACTCAAAGAGGTGAACGCCGAGGTAATCGTAGGGAACATCGGTACTTTCCAGGCTGCTGAGGATATCATCACGAAGCTTGAGGGAGTAGCAGGACTAAGAGTCGGTATTGGCAGCGGCAGCATCTGCAGCACAAGCGTCGTCACTCGGGCTGGAGCCCCCACATTGTTCGCGACTAGTCAGGTCGCAGACGCTGTGAGGCAGTACGGCTCAGACATCACGGTCATCGCTGACGGTGGTATGAGGAACCCCGGCGACGTGGCTGTAGCAATGGCCGTGGGAGCCAGCTGCGCCATGATGGGTAACGTCTTCGCTGGATGCCGTGAAAGTCCCGGACGGCTGGTAGCCATGGAGGGTAGGTACTACAAGGAGTACTACGGTATGGGAAGTGAGCGTGCTAGGAAAAAGCGGTACATTCAGGACAGGTACAACCAGCCTAGCAAGTCCATCAGCGAAGGAGTCGAGGGATGGGTACCCTATAGGGGCCCTGTGAAGGACATCATAAGCGAGTTCACTGGCGGCCTCAAGGCGGCCATGGGCTATGTAGGAGCCTCAACGATCCCTGAGATGTGGGAGAAAGCAAAGTTGGCGCTGGTCACTGAGAGCGGCGCCAAGGAAGCTGCACCTCACGACATCATGAGACCTGGTCCTAACAGGACGCTCTAATCTTTTCTCTAGTTTTCATCATCATATTTCCTTAACTTGGATGAGTTTTGATAGATCTTGGCTTAGCGTCATAGAGATCACGCCAACTGACGAGGGCGGGGTTATCCTGGTGGAGCGGATAGCACTCTCACGAGGAGTATGGTTCCATGTTTCCTTTTATTTACAATTTTAAAGCCTCGGGTAAGGCAAAGGATTTAGGTAATGTGAATGTGCGTTAATCCAGATCTGGTGAGGAGATGATCAAACGGGCAATTATCAGCGTCTACGATAAATCTGGATTAGAGGAACTTGTAAACACTCTCAGTAAATACGACGTTCAGATTATCAGCAGCGGAGGAACCGCTAGACGAATCCGTGAGATAGGGTACAATAACCTCGTCGAAGTAAGCGAGTACACCGGGCACCCTGAGAGCCCTGGGGGCTTGGTGAAGACACTTCACCCCAAAGTCCACGGAGGGCTACTTCTGGACGTGGACGATGCAGAGCACAAGAAATGGATGACCGAGAACAACGTGCACCCCATCGATCTGGTTGTCGTTAACCTGTACCCCTTCGAGAAGGTGGTCGCGGGTGGAGCAGATCTTGAGACCGCTGGATATAACATTGACATCGGAGGTCCAACCATGACACGGAGCGCAGCCAAAGCAAGTCTCCTATACGATAAGACCTGTATCGTCTCGGGTCCAGCCCAATACAGCGAGATCATCGAGACCCTTGAGACGAACAAGGGAAGCCTCACCACTGAGATAAGGCAAAGATACGCCCAGATAGCGTTCAAACGCACAGCAGGCTACGACGCTGCCATAGTCAAGTACCTGGAGGAAACGTTATGAGTAAACCCAAAAGCATGAGGAAATCATACAGCACCGCCCTCGGAGAGGACTACCCTGAGGAGATCAAGATCCAGATCGGTGACCACGAGACAGTCTACCGGAAAAAGATGAGCCTACGATACGGTGAGAACCCCCACCAGCCGGCAGCGTACTATGCACCAACCACTGGGCACCTCACTGTAGGTGACTTGGAGATAGTGAAGACGGGTAAGGGCGGCCTCAGCATGACCAACGTGGAGGACGTGAACAACAGTCTCCGCATCGTCAGCTATTTCGATGAACCAGCCGTCGCCGTCATGAAGCACGTGAATCCCAGCGGCGTAGCCGCGCGGAACAGCCCAGATGAACGCCTCAAAGAGACCTACGCAAAGGCAAGGGACTGTGACGCATTAGCAGCCTTCGGCAGCGTCGTGGGCTTCAACACGGTCGTGGACGTAGCCACAGCGGAGGAGATCATGAATAGCTACGTCGAGGGCGTCGTTGCACCCGGTTACGAAGAAGGCTGCATGGAGTACTTCGACCAGAAGAAGAACATCAGGATCATGAAGGCTTCAGGCCTCGACAAGATCAGCAAATGGGTAGGCGACCCTCTGGAGCCACTGGATATCAGCGTACAGATGGACGGAAGCATTGTTCTTCAGGCACCCATGCTCACAAAGATCAAGGGACCAGAGGGCCTCCGTTTAGTCACGGAACGCGAGGCAACCCCACAGGAAATCAAGGACCTACTGTTCAGTTGGTACGTCTGCATGAACGTAAGAAGCAACGGAGTGGTACTAAGTAAGAACAATGCCACCATTGGGGTAGGCACAGGGCAGCAGGACAGGGTTACAGCAGTTAAACTGGCTATCGACAAGGCGAGTAAGAGGGGACACGAGGATGAGATAGCGGGCTCAGTGTTAGCCAGTGATGGATTCTTCCCTTTCAGCGACAGTATTGAGCTACTCACCGAGCACGGGATCACCGCGTGTATCCAGCCGGGTGGCAGCGTCAGAGATAAATCAGTCATCAAGGCATGTAACGACGCTGGAATAGCCATGGCGTTCACCGATGAACGGTGTTTCCGCCACTTTTAACCTAATTTTATCAAAAAATTTGTATGATCAGGAGGAGGTTAGGCATCCCTCCACAGAGGACTCGTACTACAGTGTGGACCACCTAAAAGGTCAAGGTAGCTGCTGCTCCACTCCTTTACCTCAACACCGTGGTCCCTTAACTCTTGGTTGGTCCTCCTGTTCCTGTCGTAGCCGATGATAACCCCTGGCTTGATGGTAACGATGTTGCTGGCTCCCCTGCTCTGCTCCATCATGGTCTCAAGCAGGTGCTCAACATCGTTCTCCTTCTCAGACAATCCACCCACGTAGATGAAACCGTCCTTCTCCAGCTTTCCCTCCTTGACGAGGAAATCCAGCAGGCTCAGCTCAACTTTCATGAGTTCCGGTATACCATCCTTGTTCACGTAGACAGAGGTTCTCCCCAGGTTTCTGAAGTGGTCAGGGTGAACCAACGGTTCCATGGGCCGTCCATGTGCCTCACTCTGCTCACGGACCGCTTCAAGTGTCTTCAATAGCAGCTTTTTACTGGGATAATCATCGACGAGCTCAGTGTCATAGACATAAGGCATCACGAGAGCCTTGCCCTTGTCAGGATAATTGATGGTAACGTCCAGATGCATATAATCCACGGCAGGGTAATCCGCCAGGTTCACCGCGCATACGTACTTCAGGTCACCATCCGTGTCCACATCGAAGAGTCGCTTCGCTGTCTCCACGACGCCAGTAACCGTTGAACGTTGTCCGACGCCGATGGCTATGGTCTCCTCGTCAACTATGTGAGTATCGCCGCCTTCAACGCATGGTGGTTCGCTGTAGACTCCTTCGTTGTCGTTGGCGTCATAGACGATCTCCACGTTTCGGCTCAACACCGGGTCGTACTCGTAGCATAGCTTCACTATGCGTGGCTCGTACCGTCTGCTGTACCGCCTCATGTTGCAGATGACTGTGCCTACTTGAGTGGTGAAGCTTGTGTCCCTGGTGTAGGTCCACGCAACCCTCCTGTGATCAGGAAGTACTACTCTATCCGTCTCAGCGTCATAGTAGGGCTTGGAGGGGTAACCCCAGAAGAAGTCATCGACGGTGACGGTCTCAGGGTCAGGCATCTTGGGCATACCGTCCCACACGTCTTCGACCATCTGCTCCCGTTCAGCGAGGGTCGCGTCTTCAAGTATCTTGGTTACCATTGACTTGACCTCGAAGACCTGAACACCCTCGTCTTCCAGTATCTTGGGTAGTTGAAGCCACTCCCTGTGCCCTGGCTCCATCTGGGCGTGGGGGTCCCTGCTAACATAATGAGTGTTGCTCTCTATGCCCGCGAAGGGGAACTTTTTGGTCCAGAGCTGCTCCGTTGAGTCCTGGATGAGGACAGCGTGGAGTCTACCGTGCTCTGACTTGACGGTCCACATGGATATGGTGTAACGGTGACACTCTAAAGGATTTACGGGGACCTAGTTAGTCTCAGATGATGAGAATATTTTGCCTCGTACACATACATTTCCACACATTCAAGACACAATAGTTTCGAGGCATGAAGCAAGGAATGACACGTTTCTTTGTGACAAAACCTGTTTAGAGCCAGAAAAAGGGAGCCCCAGTGCATAAAAGAATAAAACCATTCAACCCTTGATACACAATAGATTGAAGAAATACGCGCGGCTCGCGGGGCTGCTCATAGTGCTAACCCTGAGCGTCGGGATGCTCTCCACAGCGATAAACATACTTGGAGACATAAAACGACTCGACCTCGACGAGGACAAGCCAGGGCCAGCCGTACAGATGATGAACCCGGGTAGCTTGGGCAAGTCCGACGAGGTCATGGAAGTCGGAGGCTCAGAGCCAAGAAAACTCGGGCCCATAATGGAGATCAGGCTAGCCACGGACACCTCGTATCTCAGACGGATGCCAGCCGAGAACTACACTTCAGGCACATGGTTTCCCAAAACTTCTGATGACCATATCCCATTCGAAGACGCTCTCCTACAAGACCAGTACGATGAGCATAACGTTATTGCCTTCAGACAATTCTATGTGACACCTCTCACAAACTTCAAGGACAACTTCCCTGTCGCCCCCAACACGTTAGGCATCTCATTTAATGGCTCACTGGTGTATAGCCCTGAGCTGCGCTCGTTCAGCTCACCGGAATTTTTCCAGGAACCCTACTGGGTAAGTCACGTCCTCCTTCGTGAATCGAGTGGAGCTCTCGTGACTGCCGAACCACTCGGCTCTGAAGCGATGTTGCAGGTGCCGACACGGATAAAGAGCCAACTGAGAGGTCTTGCCGAGGACATCACTCAGGGCATCGAGTCACCGTACCTACAGTTGAGAGCCATCGAGACTCACGTAAACGAGAACTACGAGTTCAGTGAAGAGTTCGCTCCAGCTCCTATTACAGTGGACCCGGTCTCCTGGTTCCTTTTCAACGACCGTCGAGGAGTCGGAACCCACTTCAACTCAGCGGTCGTGCTTCTCGCCCGTAGTATCGGGATACCATGCAGGGCTGTCATTGGGTACCTCATCGACCCATACTCTGAGGTTCAGTATGTGATGTCTCAACAGGTTTACCTCTATGTGGAAGCCGAGTTCGAGGACATGGGCTGGATTACCTTCGACGCCGCGCCTAGGCCAACCATGGAGGGTGACGTGGATATCACCCCGGAGCAGACATTCACCAACATCACGGGTAACGACCCTGTAGCGTTGAAAGGCAAGACATTCAACGTCTGGGGGACCGTCACCAATATCAACGGTACACCAGTCAGCGGACCACAGGTCGAGATCATGCTCAAAGCCAACAAGACAGACCCCCACGAGACGCCCCTTATCGTCGGCGTAGGGTTTGCAGAGGAAGGGTTATTCAACGTAACCTGCGACGCCCCGACTGACTTGGATGTAGGTGACTATAACCTAATAGCACACACCCTTGAGAACAGATGGTACCTGGAGTCCTTCAGTGACCCTCCTATCATCGTGATGGCTGAGACAACCGTCAAGATCACTGGACCGAGGAAAGTCTACTCAGGGAAAAACATCACGTATCGGGGGGTTATCGTGGACGCTTCCAACGGTGAGCCTGTCTCAAATATTACTCTCAACGTGGAGGTTCTGGGTAAATATCAGGCCTTGGTGAGCAACAAGGATGGCCGAGTAAGCTACGAGACACTGTTCCCAGAGAACGGTGACTTTAACGTGACTCTTGAGATGCCTGGGACTAGGTTCTACGTCGCATCCGCCGCCTCATACGCCGTCACTGTGATCCCTGCCCCCCCCTCTGCCAACAAGCTCTTCATGCTCATATTCGGGTTCCCCAACAACATTATCATCGCCCTCGGGGTTGCCGTAGGTGTTGGAGTGTTTGCTGCTCGGCGAAACAGGCGCCTCAAAGAGGAGGACTTCACCGCGCCTAGAGTCACGTTGGCGCCTCAGAAGGAGGTTATTGGCTGGGAGGACGGTGTGCCACTGAACTATAACAGTTATGAGGAGGGAGTAGTGAAACTGTTCAACAGGTTCTATGTAAGTATGAACAGGATTTACCCTGACATCGACGAAACCATGACTCCCAGAGAGTTTGAGTATCTACTAATGGATCGTCTTCCAGACAACAGTCATGCAGCGTTGGAGGACCTTATCACGAGCTACGAGATAGCTATGTACAGCAACATCCCCATCACAATAGAGGATTTTAAGCGTACCAACGCTACAATTGAGCTAATAATCGAGTTGATGAAGAATGGACAGTGAGAGCAGAAGCAAGCTGATCCGGGCCACTGGGCTATACATCTTCATCGCCGGACTGCTAGGTTGGGTCAGCCTGGGTACTCCATATACCGTTGGGGACTTTGGTACCTTCTTGCCTTACATGCCCGAGTCCCTCATCGACGTAGGGATAGGCGTAGTACTATTGCCGATACTGGGAGGTATCACCTTCTTCTACTTGGCGACCCTAAGCAGTCTATTCTTCGAGGGTAAGCTTAACCAAGTACTGGTGAGTGTGCTTTACGCTGGCAGCTTCATCGGGATCGTGGGCTTCTTCATGGTTCTACAGCCCATCAGTGAGCCCACCGTGTTGGCTGGTTACCTGCTCTTTGGCGCGTACGCTGTCTTCTTCGCTTACAACCTGTTATCGACCTTAAGCACCCTGAGAGATCAGCACTACATCAGGGCCATCTCCGGTGCCGTGAGCATCTTCATCTTCGGGCAGATTAGCATGCAGATGGTGAACCTATACATGATCACCCCCGGTGTACCAGTCTCGGATCAAGTGCTACTCATCAAAGATATGCTCAACTGGGGGTTCCTGGCGGCGTCAGGCATCACACTCATAGGCATCTTCAGGGACAGCAGGAACGCGTACCTATCGCAGCTTGGGGACATTGCATCGAGCTACATGTTCGTTGTCTCCATGAGCCTCATAGGAACATTGTACCTGAATTTCATTGGGGGGCGCCTCGCACAGGTGAACCCTGTCATTGTGCAGCTCAGCCCATACGTGGAGTGGACTGGCGTAGTCATAGTTGGGGCTCTCATCTTCACCATCATGCGCCGAGGCATGAGGGAGAGCATGATGGTTCCAGCCGAGATCGGTCCTTGGGCCAAGCATATTCAGGACCTCAGCGCCACTAAGGGGAAGAAGCTGGAGGACTTTACTGAGATAATCTCGGAGTTCGTCAGCGGCGGCAGGAAGGAGAGGCTGCTCATTAAACTCTTCAAGTTCCTTGAGGAGAACAGGGCATCCGAGAATGAGATAACGGATACACTGACTGAGCTCATCAACCATGAGGATGAGAAACCGCCAGGATTTAGCAGACGGGGTACATCGGACCGTATTGAGAAGCGGAACCAGGATGCACGCATGGAGCTTCTGGGCCGTACAGTAAACAGTATCAATAACCTTGGACTGAGTGGGTTCCTCAAAGAGAATGGTCACTCCGATGGGAATCAAGTTAATGTGATTGAAGGAATGGAGAACTGAGAATGCAAGGAATGCATGTTGACAGAGTTAGAGCCGTAAGCAACGCCATCCTTGAGGGACTAGGAAAGGTATATGTCGGTAAAAGAATGGTGCTGAGGAAGCTGCTGGCAGCCAGCCTCGCCAACGGCCACGTGCTCTTCGAGGACTACCCTGGTTTGGGCAAGACACTTCTAGCCAAGCTCTACGCGCGTATCACTGGATGTGACTGGAGCAGAGTCCAGTTTACACCTGACCTGATGCCCGCTGACATCTTGGGCACAAGGGTCTGGAAGATGGACCAGAGCAGGTTCATCCTTGAGAAGGGACCGATATTCACCAACGTGTTGCTTGCGGACGAGATCAACAGGTCTCCACCCAAGACACAGTCAGGTCTACTGGAGGCCATGGAGGAGAGGCAGGTCACAATAGAGGGTGAGACACATAAACTGGGTACGCCCTTCTTCGTCATCGCCACCCAGAACCCCATCGAGATGGAGGGAACATACCCGCTGCCTGAAGCCCAGATGGACAGGTTCCTCCTGAAGATGAGCATGGGCTACGTGGAGACGCTGGCACAGGAGAGCCTCATCATGAAGCGCCGCATCTACTGGAAGCAGGATGACCCAACTCATCTGATCCAGCCAGTGACCAACGACGCCACTTTCCAAGCCATCCAGCAGTTCATCGAGGAGAAGATCTACGTAGACGACAAGATCATTGACTACATTAGCACCGTCGTCAGGGAGACTAGGAGGCACCCCGTTGTTGAGGTTGGGGCAAGTCCGAGAGGAGGTCTGAGCCTCCTAAAGGTTGGGCGTGCCCATGCGGCCATCACAGGCAGGGGCTTCGTGACGCCCGACGATGTGAAGATGTTCGTGCATGAGTGTCTCGGGCATAGGATCATCATGAAGATGGAGTATGTGCTGGAGGGCAGCTTCAGCGTCAACGCTGTTCTCAACGAGATACTTGAACAGATCGAGGTCCCCAAGGAGTTCATAGGCAAAAGGTGATCGATCATTAGCTTAACCCAGGACACCCTAGAGCTCGTGGTAACGGCGGTAACCTACATTGTGTTAGGGATGTTTCTGGGAAATCTTATTCTCATCACACTGGGCCTTGCCCCAGTAATCTTTTTGGCGGTTGGCGTACTCGTGGGAAAACCCGAGGTTACAGGGGTCGAACGCATCGGTAAGGACATTAAGGTCAGCGTAGACGACAAGATCAGCGACAGGGTAACAGTCACGCTTGAGGGAGGCCCCGGCGTGGTCACCATCTCGGATATTCTACCCAACAGCTTCGCACTGGAGGAGGGCACAAACTTCAGGGCAGTATGGAAGGGACTGGCCCCCAAAACCGTTGAGTTCGAGTACATGGCCATCTGCGCTAAACGAGGCTACTTTGACCTTAGGGAGGTCAGTTTCGAGGTGAGACATCCCCTCATGATCAGTGGGAACCAGCTGGGCTCAGTGAACGCGAAGCGGGCCGTCGTTGTTCAGCCACAACCCTTGTTCGTCAGGAAGATCAAGAATCACAAGAGCCTCAGCAGGATTCCTATGCCGATGGACGCTAGATTCAGGTTCGGCATACCTACAACTGACTTTAAGGAGATACGTGACTACAGCCACGGCGACAACTACCGTACTATTAACTGGAAGGCGTCAGCCAAGACTCTCAGCATGAACCAAGGTAAGTTCTTGGTGAACGAGTACGAGAAGGAGGGCAAGAAGGTGGTGTGGGTGTTCCTCGACAGCGCGGCTCATATGGCTCTCGGCACCAATGTGAACAACACCATGGAGTACGCTATCAGGGCGGCTATAGGGTTCACCAACTTTTACGTAGATAGGGACTGTAGAGTAGGGTTCTGCGTGTACGACACTGATGCTTATCAGTGGGAGGGAACGTTCCAACCTAAACCCGTGTCGCCCATCAACTTGGATGAGCTTGCTGTCATGGACCAGATGGAGGACATCGACCCCGAGGAGATACACGGCGACCACCCAGTTCAGAAACGTTCACGCAGTAGGATATTGTTCCCTGATGTGGGGAAAAGACAGCTGTACAAGATCACACGTGAGATGCTTCACGTGGATATCCGTTACAGCAGTGAGAGCCTTAAGGAAGCGGTTCACAGCGCGAGGCGGTACATCGTGGGCACCCAGCCTCTCTTCGTTATGATCACGATGATCGAGAACGCCAAGCTTCAGGGAATCATTGAGGGTGTACGTGAGCTTCACAGGTACACTGGTAGGGCCAGGGGAAAACCTAGTATCATCATTTTCAATGTTCAGGGATACAACATCGCCGCACAGACGGAGGAGGAGAAGATAGCCGCTGGGTTCCTCACCTACCACTCAAAGCCCTATCAGGATATTCTCAGGGGCATGGGGTGCCTGGTGATCAACTGGGACCCAGTGGGGGAGAGCTTCGCGCATGCACTGCAGAAACAGAGGGTCTAGAATGAAGGAAAACATGATCAGGTCCATAGAGCTGGGGGTTGCGGTGGGAGCGTGCTACATGGCGGCCGTCACCATGGTGCAGACCAGCCTCTTCGCCAAGATAGTGGCCATGATCACTAACAGCTTCCTTGGGCGTCTCCTGGAACCCTATATGCCTTACTTCAACCTCGCGGTCATCGTTTTAGCGGTGTTCCTGTGCATCACCTTCTGGAGAAAGGGCGACGAGATATGGTTCGGCAGGATCTTCAGCCTAAACATGCTTATGTTCTTCCCGGCAGTGCTGGACTTTAGCACATTCAACTGGGTGGGTCTTATTCTGGATCTTGGGCCAGGTACTCAGGTCACTGATATCTGGGTGTTTGCGGTGGGCTTGCTTCTCCAGGTGACCTACCTGATGCTCAGGTACACTGTCCGGTTCAGGTACATGAGAGACGAGCTCATCCATCGTGGAGCAGTGGAGGAGGATTTGGAGCATGTCTCAAGGGGACAAATGGGTTACCTCACGTTGTTAGTGTTCCTGACCATTGGCTTCACGGGAGGCATCTATATCGCTATTCCATACGTGAACCAGTTTACAAGCGAGTATCTCAGGGATCTGCCTATGCCTCACGCGGTGATAGGGTTCGTCGTTGTGCTGTTGATCGCTGCTTCCATGATTCTTTATCTCCGTGGATCAAACGAGTAGGCAAAGGTTTTCGTTAAATAAACCTTGAAGCAAGATATACTTGAGATTCTATGGGTCGTAACAAGAAGTATGACGGATACAAGGCGTTCCAATTCCTTGAGCCTAGTAGGGACTATGTGGAGTTCAAGCTAAGGAAGGCGGTTATCGATGAGTGGTGGGAGCCGGTGCCCCTCAGCAAGTCCGAGGAGGAGCGTTTTGAGGCGCTGATGGAGAAGAGCATCGTTATTGATCTTCACGCTCACCCCGATATCGGTCCTGAGGATACCAACCAGATAAGGGCCATGGATTGCGAGGGCAGGAACCATATCGCGTACGAGGCTCTCGCGAGGAGCGGCCTAGACTGTGTGTTCGATAACATGATGGATGGTAGCAGCTTCGTCAACACCAAGCATGGGTGGGACTGGAACAGCAGCATTCATGACCTCGGCATGAGGCTGAGTGACATCGCACACCAGGACTTTCTTATCCACTGCAAACGAGCAAAGGACATCGAGTACGCTCACAAGAACGGTAAACTCGCGTGGGTAGCCGTGCTGGAGTCAGCGTCATGTATCGAGAACGAGGTGGACCGCCTCGACATCCTCTACGGCCTCGGCGTACGCAGCATCGGCGTCAACTACAGCGAGAGCAACATGCTGGGCTCAGGCCTCAAGGAGCCGGGGGACGGTGGCCTCACAGACTTTGGGTACGATGCTCTCGTCAGGATGAACAAACTTGGTTTACTCGTGGACGTGAGTCACACCAGTGACCAGACTGCGCTTGACACCATCAAGCTAAGCAAAGACCCAATAATAGTAAGTCATGCTGGGGCAAGGGCGTTGACACCAACCACACGGATGTTCCCTGATGAAGTCATTCAAGCCCTTGGTGAGAGAGACGGCGTCATGGCGATAGAGGCGGCACCTAACCTCACGGTTACGGAGAAGAATCCTCTGCATAGTATTGAGAGCTACATGGAGCACATCGAGTACTGCATCGACCTCATTGGCATAGACCATGTGGGGTGTGGACCCGACACCTCATACAGTGACCATGTAGGTCTCTACCTCACTAACTTGACGAATCACCCAAAGCTAGGGCTAGGCCACTACACACGTCCCGGGAAAGGCAAAGAGGCCAAGTTCCTTGGTATCGACATGAACGTAGAGCAATTAAAGAAGCTCAAGTATGTGCGAGGCATGGAGAACCCAACGGAATGCCTCCAGAACGTGGCGAGATGGATGATAAAACACGGTTACTCTGACAGCGAGATCCAGAAAATCATCGGGGAGAATGCATTAAAACTCTTGAAGAAAGTCTGGGGTTAAAAAAACCGTTTTTTACTTTATCCGCTCATTTTCTTTAATGGACTCGCCATCTAGGAGATGTAAAAATTACTGTTAAATAAATTTCAGTGAATCACTATATCGAAAACATACACCTTTGCTGATTATTCCCAGCGGGAACAACTTCAGGTGCCAAATAGAACAGGGAAAACAACTCTACATGGGACTCAAAAAACTCGGAAGAACCACGGAGTTTATCCGATTCCCAGACGAGTTCCACGGCTTATCAAGGACAGGTCAACCAAAGCATCGCATCGAACGACTCCAGCACATACTCCGCTGGTTCGACAGGTACTTGAAATAAGCTATAGGATGTCACCGGGCTCGTACCGGGACTCCTCAGGGTACTTTCTGAGCACGGGTTCCGCTTTTTTCTTAACACTGTCTATCTGGTGATGCGCGTTTCCGATGAAGTGGGCTCTGTCCCTGAACACGCTCATCAAGTCTTTTTCCGTGATCCCTGCTTCCTTGAACACCGGGTCATTAGTCAGTTTATCTATCAGTGTGTTCACTTGGGTCCCTGTCTTTCTCATGTTCAGGGCTTCCGCGATGGCGTGCTTCTTGATCGTGCTGTGAGCCTTCTCTCGTCCTATCCCGTGTTTCAGAGCCAAGGCCAGTATCTCGGTGGTGGCGAGGAACGGCAGATACTTGTCAAGTTCATTCTCGATGACAGCGGGATATACCCCCATGTCGTTGAGCACAGTGAGAGTGGTTTCGAGGAGCCCATCGGTGGCGTAGAATGCGTCAGGCATTATCACTCTCCTTATCGCAGAGCATGAGACGTCGCCTTCCTCCCACTGGTCCCCTGCGAGTCTGCTCGCGCCGTCTGCATACATCTTGATGAGTTCGGCGAAGGCGCATATCCGTTCGGTGCTCCTAGTGTTCATCTTGTGAGGCATCACGCTGCTGCCCACCTGCCCCTCTTTGAAGCCCTCGGTTACCAACTCGTATCCTGCCATGAGTCTAACTGTCTTGGCAAAGTTCTCACAAGTCGCGGCGAGGGCGGCTAGATGGCTTATGAGCTTATAGTCTAGGCTCCTGGGATAGACCTGTCCCGTGGAGTCCAAGACGTGTTTGAATCCAAGCTGTTCTGCGACTATCTTCTCTAGCTTCAACGCTTTCTCCGTTGAGCCCAGTATGTTGCTCATGTCAAACTGGGTGCCAACGGCGCCCTTTATGCCTCTAAGAGGATATTTCTCGATGAATCCTTCAAACTCTTGGAGGTGGAAGAGTAGCTCGTCAGCCCACATGCTGAACCTTCTACCGAGTAGTGTGGGTTGTGCTGCTTGATGATGAGTCCTTGCTGTCAGAATTATGTCCCTATACTCCTCTGCCTTGTTAAGTAGGTGGCGAAGAACCGAGACATATTTCCCGTGAACAAGCCTCATTGCTTTACTGAACTGGAGTTGCTCAACGTTGTCGGTGAGGTCCCTGCTGGTCAAGCCCATGTGGACAAACTCAACGCCCCCTGCAGCATGGTTAAATGCCTCGATCTTCGCCTTCACGTCGTGCTTTGTACGAAGCTCTATCTCCTTGATGAGAGCAAGATCGACATCGGTGACAGCCTTCTCGTAGCTTTGTATCGCGGCGTCAGGGATATCTAACCCAAGCTTCTTCTGCGCTTTCAATACGCTGAGCCATAACTCCCTCTCGTAGACTGTCTTGCCATCCTCGCTGAAGATCCTGTTCATTTCTGGTGTGGTGTATCGTTGGCTGAGCACGTTGGGGTTCAAAGAGTTCACCGTGTATGTGATAAAAGACAGGGCTCAGAATTAAAGACATTATTGGATGATGATTAAATGGCTGTCAGTTTTTTCAGTTATTGCCTCGGCAGCGCCTTGACGCAGATAAAGGTCGGTCTCTTCCGCACCTTCTCGTAGCCCTTAGGGTCAGCCTTCTTATAGTCTAGAGTTGGCTGTGTCTCTAAGAGTCGCTCGATGAGGAACCCTGACTCGTATAGAGCCTCTGTGATATCCTGCAGGGGCCTGTGTACTGTGGGCATGAGTACCCTCTCCTTGAAGCCCGACCACCAGATCTCAAACTTGTGCTTCTTGAAGTACTCATTTATGCCGTCACTGATCAGCAGGTCAATCGTTGGATGACCCATGCTGAATATGAGGCAACCTGATGGCTTCAGTACACGCTTAAACTCCTTGAATGATGGACGGAGGTCAATGATATAGTCCAGCGCCAAAGATGATACAACTAGGTCAACCGAGGCGTCTTCAAGGAAATCTAGGGGAAACCTGAAGTCATGAAGCCTCAGGTCTGCTCTGCCTCCGACCCTTT
>JAOZHP010000017.1 GCA_026014815.1 Candidatus Bathyarchaeota archaeon | reverse complement strand
GCCGCTGGATATTCGGTCAAGGTGTTGGATCTGTACATCTACGGCGACGATGTCCTGGATAATCATCCAGCCCTGGTTCAGGTAAAGGGCGACATCAGAGATAGGGAACTTCTGAAGAGGGAGATCCCCGGCAACGATGCCATCATTCACCTCGCCTACATCTCCAATGACCCGAGCTACGAGCTTGATCCGCAGTTGGGGAAATCCATCAACTATGACGCGTTCGCTCCGCTGGTGGACATAGCCAAGAAAAATGGGGTCAGGAGATTCATCTTCGCCTCGAGTTCCAGTGTCTACGGTATCAAGGATGAGGTCGAAGTTACTGAGGATCTCATCCCTGAACCGATAACGGATTATTCGCTATGCAAGGCTGAATGCGAAAAGATTCTTTTATCGAAGGCAACAGATAGTTTCATCGTCACGATCATCAGGCCCGGGACCGTCTGCGGGTACTCGCCCAGGATGCGACTGGATCTCGTACTTAATATACTCACCCATCACGGTATCAGGGGTAAAATCACCGTATTCGGCGGCAAGCAGATACGGGGCTTCATCCATATCGAGGACATGACCGAGCTATATAAGTATCTGCTCGAGCTTCCCGAGAAAAGGATCCAGGGAAAAATTTACAATGCGGGGTGGGAGAATCATACGGTCATGGAACTTGCCCAGATCGTGAGGAAGACGATAAGTGATCGAGTATCGATTACCGTTATGCCAAGCGATGACAATCGGTCTTACCGAATCTGCTCGAAGAAGATAGAGTCTGAACTGCGTTTTTTTCCCATATATACGATTAAGGATGCTATCCTTGATATGGAGCGAGCTATCAATCAATGCTGGCTATCGGTTCCCCTGGACAATATCAAGTACTACAATGTCAAGACGATGCGAGCTGTAAAGTTAAGATAAGGAGGTGAGAATTATGGAATTGCCAGACCATACTATTAGGATTGATTATCCGATAGTAGATTTTGGTATGATGTCGACTGCGATACTCAACGGAAATAAGCTGGACATAAAGGGCCTGACAAAGTGGAGCTTTGTCCTGGAAGTCGGCCACGAGCCCAGGGTAGAAGAAGTACCTCTATATCCTAAGAAAAAGGAGAAATAGGAGATCTATATGTTTAGATATTGGTCTGTCTTGGTTCGGTTCCTCAGAAGGGCCATCTTTGAAAAAGGTTGGCATGTCGTACCTCCAGAGGAGGAGGGCGGATATATCATTCCCAAGATATGGAAGAATGGGCTCGATGGCAAGTAAGCAGAAACAAAACCGCAGGATCGTGGTGCTGGGCAGCAATTCCTTTTCCGGCAGCGATTTCATCGATCTCTTGCTGGGAAATCCAGCCAATGAAATTATAGGCATCAGCCGTTCCCCAGAGAAAAGCTCCCTGTTCCTGCCATACAAACGGCACAAGGACGCGAGGTTCTGGTTCTACCGGCTGAACCTGAATAAGCGCATGAAGGAGATCGACAGGGTGCTGGACTCCTTCAGGCCGGATTGGGTGGTGAACTTTGCCGCCCAGAGTGAGGTGGCCCCAAGCTGGGAATGGCCGGGGCAGTGGTTCCAGACCAATGCCGTGGCTCTCTCAGAGCTGGTGGCCGCGCTGGAAAGGGGAACCTACCTCAAGAGGTACCTTCACATATCGACGCCTGAGGTCTACGGGAGTTGCGCGGGTCAAGTAAGGGAGGGCCATTCTCTGGACCCGAGCACGCCCTACGCCGCATCCAAGGCGGCCGCAGATCTTCTGCTCTCGGCATACTTCAAGAGCCGCGCCTTCCCGGTCATCAAGGTGCGCTCGGCCAACGTGTACGGGGCGCGCCAGCAGCTATGGAAGATCATACCCCGAACCGTAGTTTATCTCAAGCTCGGCAGGAAAATTCCTCTCCATGGGGGCGGGAAGGCCATGAGGTCATTCATCCATATCAGGGACGTCTCGAGGGGCGAAGTCGCGGCCCTGGAGGGAGGAAGGCCCGGTGCGGGCTATCATCTCTCGACCAACAGGATCTACTCAATAGCCGATATCGTTCGAGTAGTGTGTAAGATGATGGAGAGGAACTTCGACACGGCCACGGAGTCTGTTTCCGCAAGAGCAGGCCACGACAAGGCGTATACGCTGAATTCTTCCCTGGCCAAGGAGGAACTTGGATGGGTCGCTAAGACGGAGCTGGAGGATGGAATCCGTGAGGTTATCGAGTGGGTCGAGAAGAACTGGAAGGTGATCCGGAGGCAATCACTGGAATATATCCACAAGAGATAGATATGAATATTTCCCTTAGACTGGATATGAAATCCATAGAACTGCGAAGGACTATTGTCCAGATATTGCAGGTAAGTAGGCAAGGTCATCTTGGATCTGCATTCTCTCTCGTGGAAATATTGCGAGTTCTCTATGATGATATACTTCGGTATGATCCTAAAAATCCGCAATGGACTCACCGGGATCGGTTCATTCTTAGTAAGGGTCATGGCTGCCTTGCCCTGTATGTAATCCTTGCCGAAAAGGGATTTTTTCCGAAGTCGGAGCTATGGAAGTTCTGTCAGGACGAAGGAATTCTTGGAGGTCATCCTGACCACGGGGTTCCTGGCGTAGAGGTTTCGACCGGTAGTTTGGGTCACGGTCTATCGATAGGGATAGGATTTGCTCTGAACGCACGATATGAGAAAATCGACTCTCGTACTTTCGTAGTTATCGGTGATGGTGAGTGCAATGAGGGTTCCATTTGGGAGGCGGCCATGTGTGCCAGTAAGCATAGGCTCAGTAATCTGACGGTGATTGTGGATCACAATGAACAGCAGTCATACGATACTACCTTTAAAGTTCAGAACTTGGAGCCATTTGCAGATAAGTGGAGGAGTTTTGGTCTCGCAGTGACAGAAGTTGATGGGCATAGCGTTGAGGAGTTGCGGTCTGTCTTATCTAACCTCCCACTTGAATCCGACAAGCCAAGTGCAATTATCTGTCATACTGTCAAGGGTAAGGGTATTAAATTCGTTGAGAATAATTTGAACTGGCATCACAAAAGCAGAAT
Source organism: Candidatus Bathyarchaeota archaeon (assembly GCA_026014815.1). Taxonomy (GTDB): domain Archaea; phylum Thermoproteota; class Bathyarchaeia; order TCS64; family TCS64; genus RBG-16-57-9. Next base: position 203 of record JAOZHP010000017.1, on the reverse strand, counting down.
AACGGATGAGGAGATTCAGTCTCTTCTCGCAGCGCTTGAGGTTGCTGATGCGTGACACATGTCTTGATATGGTGTACCAGCTTGCCAAAAATGACGAAAGAATCTTTTTCATTGGTTCAGATATCGGCTTTGGGGTACTGAAACAATTCAAAGATGAGATGTCAGATCGATTCTTCATGGAGGGTATTAGTGAGGCTAATATT
>JAOZHP010000016.1 GCA_026014815.1 Candidatus Bathyarchaeota archaeon | reverse complement strand
TAGATGTCAGATTCTGGAATGATCTTGGTAGTTTGCACGCCACCTTTTGAAGGGGTCTCCGTTTCACCGACCCCCCCTTCTCGAAGATCGTCAGTGCGTTTTCCATGCTGCGGTTGGAGCAGTGGCGCCCCTTCGTAGCAGCTGAGCAGCTCACCAAGCGTAGGCCTTGCTGTAGTCATTCGGTGGTGTGTGGCTCACAAACGTCTTCTCGGTTCTTTTTAGTGCAATCCTGATAGCCGTGTCTGGACTGTTCAGGACTTCAGCGAGCAACGTGATCTCTTTGTGAATCTCATTTCGTTTCTCGAGCTGCTCTTCTGTCGCGGCTTGCCAATCCTTTACACCACAGATCTCTTGGATCTTTCTTGCCAGTTTTTTGATCAGATCGGGAAACGTGCGCTTGTTTCCATGGCGCACGTAAAGAGCGCCACACATCATTTTATAACTGTCCCCACTGTTGTTTCTAAATTCAAGTAGATGATCATAAAGCCACTTATAGACTTCGATCTTGAGTTTCGGACTGATCGCCAAGGCGAGATCAATAAAGAGCAACGGATGAATCCACGTGCTCTTTCCTTTCCCACGGCTCTTGATGATAACTTCGCCAAATTCCTTTTCGAGCTCACTGATAAACTTGAGCGTTGACTTTGTCTTCAGCCACGCCGAGAAGTCAAAAAACGCTTCATCGTTTATTGCTCGCCATTTGTTCGCAGCACGGACCAGGTCGGTAGCTGAAAAAAACTTGCTCTTGGATCGCTGTGCGATCTGTCCACCGAATAGTTCCCGTCGCATGATAACTTCTGTTTCCATGTCTCATCTCCTGGCACGACGTTTTTGCCGTGCTTTGTCTTCTATTATAATCGAGCTACAGTCAATGGCAAGAGTTTAGTGCAATCTTTTCTGACCACATGTCAGACCAGCGTAGGCCTCGCTGTGATCCTTTTGGTAGGGGGTCGCGGAGAGGTGACGCTGATGGTAGATAGGGGATCGTCAAAACAGGTCTGGGAGGCTCTCTGAGGAGGCTAGGAGGCTCGGGAGGTGCTGGCAGTTACCCGGGTACCTAAAAGTCGCTCCGGGCGTTCTGAGCGGCTCTTAGTGCCGTTAATGGGGCATCTATTCGAAGAGCAGCCCACGTGCGAAGGGTAGGCAGCCGAAATGCTGCTGTAGCCTCCGTCTCTGCGAAGATGCTCTCCAGGACTCAATCTCCCGCCCACGTCTTTCAATCGTCACTACTCTGAACTCGTGATCGTCCAGCTCGAACGACTGCTTCACCAACGTCAGCGTGCAGCTGAAGCACACGGGAGTTGCCTTTTGAAGGTGTGATCGATCAGCGTGGGGGTGGTGACCAGCTCGGCGAGGGGCTCGTCGTGGACGGGGTGATCGGTGGGTGCCTTGTTATGGGCGCCGGTAGGTCGGGTTGCGGCAGGGGGTAAGTTGTTGAAAATACTTGATATAACTGCGATAGAGGGACACAAGGGACACAAGAGGTACATAAGAAAACGGTTTATGTCCCTACTCAAGTTGTTGAGATACTTGACATTTCTCAGTAGAGGGACACAAGGGACATAAGAAAACGACCCTTACCCTACACATAACAACACTACGCTGTGTGTTCCCCTATCCCCCAAACACTACTAACAACTTTTCTCATATGTGTTGGGTAGGATTCTTATGTCCCTTGTGTCCCTCTACTGAGAAATGTCAAGTATCTCAACAACTTGAGCAGGGACATAAACCGTTTTCTTATGTACCTCTCTATGTCCCTTGTGTCCCAACTGAAAGTTGTGATCTACCTACCTCCTTATATTCTTCAATGATTCCAAACATGTCCCCTTGTTGTCCCCTGTTGTCCCCTGTCTGTCCCCTGTGGTTCCTCAATGATTTCAAACATGTCCCCTATGTCCCCTGTTTTTCGGTGAGATACCTTTTACTCGTGAGGAGTAGTTGAGCTTGAGCTCAAGTGAAAAACATGATGAAGACTCTGTATAGGTATCTTTTTATAGGGGACATAGGGGACATAGGGGACATATGTAGAATCATTCACGTTTTTGAGTACCCCAACAGGGGACAGACAGGGGACAACAGGGGACATGTTTGAAATCATTGAGGAATATAAGGAGGTAGATAGATCGCCGATCTGGATCGGCGTGGATATATGTTTGAAATCATTGAGGAACGGTAGTGATCGATCAAGGTTAGATTTAGTGATCGATCAAAGTAGGTTGGGTGCAGACTCTGACTAGCACCACCCTCGCACAAGTTAGATTGGTGATCGATCAATTAGGTTGGGGTGTGTAGCACCCAGCTCGGAAGGAGATGTGTGATCGATCAGAGGTGGGTTGGGTGCAGACTTTGACTAGTACTGCCTCCTCTCCTCATCGTGTCGGCTGATCGATCTCTTCAAACCGTTGATGACGTAGGCCTTCGTCTTCGTCGTGCCGAGGCGGATCGTCTTCTGTCGCTTCTCGCCATCGTGATCGAACCACCCCCGCTCATGAAAGTCACGGACGACTCGATAGTAATCAAGGCTGAGCTCCTCGCAGGCCTTCGCCAAGACGGTAGGCAGGATCGCCACATGGCCTTCACGAGTAACCTTCCCGAAGGTAGCTACAGCGTTGGGAGAGAAGTGCGACGTGTTCTCAGTG
>JAOZHP010000159.1 GCA_026014815.1 Candidatus Bathyarchaeota archaeon | reverse complement strand
GTCGAGACCAGTGATCTTCAACCCTACAGCTTCAGCCACCTTTATGGATAACTCATCGTATACAGAGTCATTGAAATGCTCTGCTTCACCACCTACGGCGACGTTGTATCGGAAGTCCCCCGGGTTGGACCGTTTCTCCCTGCCCACAACCTCGCCGTCTATAACGAAGCACCGTACATCGTACCCAAGATTAGGAATAAACTCCTGCAGATAGAACACGCCCTGCCCATGTTCACGCGTATACCACACAAGAAACTGGAGCAGATCTTCACGACTCCTAATCCGGCTGAGCTTGATTACCCCGATTCCACGCGCCATACATATCGGCTTCAGCACAACCTCGCGTCCCTCCTCAAGAAGCCGCACGGCGAACTCATACGCTTGATCAATGTTCTCTGTGATTACAGTCTCAGGGTGAGGCAAACCAAGCTTGCTGAGCTGCAGCGTAAGATGCTCCTTGCTATAGTGAAGCATGCTTTCAACAGGATTCACTACCACGGCGTCCTCGTCGAGTCTCCTCAACGTAAGGAGCCTGTGCAGTAACTCAAAGGTAGAGCCTCTGTGAAGCATGTTGCTTGGAACATAGACCAGTTCATAATCTGGCTCAAAGTCAGGTAGCGAAATGTCCCAGGGAGCCTTGTAGTCAGTTTTAACTCCTCTTGATCTAAGCTCCCTCAGTACCATTCCTGTCTCCCCGGTCTTGGGGTTATCGGTATAAATGAGGACACTCATCAGGCTTCTATCAAGGGTGGAAGCCAAGTTTGCTTATAATATTTATCAACGACACCGATGTTTTTGCTCCATTTTCTCTTGATTCTATATAGTAAAAGTTTAAAAGTAACCCCTCACGCAACATAGTTGAAACCTACTAGGTAGAGGTCAACCTAATGTCGTTAAGCATCAGCAGCAAAACCCCCGTAAAAATGCCGGTAAGCCCACTACAAACACTACTACTCATACAGCTAGAGACTGAACCAAAGTACGGGTACGAGATGCTCAAGACACTCAAAAAGGAGTTCAAGGGTACATGGGAACCAAGAACAGGCACAGTATACCCAGCCCTCAAAAGCCTAGAAAAGAAAGGATTCGTAGAAACCAACGTCAAGGACGGCACAGAATTCTATAGCATCACTGAAAAAGGCAAGGCAGTCCACGACAACATGGAGGATCACACCTTGGAGATGCTTGACTTTAGCGTCAAGTACCTCACCGTGCTCTTCAAGTGGATGACCAAAGAGAAGAAAAAGAAAGCAATGCTCCTCATGAAAGGCATCTCAGAGAAGGAACAAACCTTAGCTTCAGGGATGCTCACGGAGTTCTACAAAAACCTCGACAAGGAGATAAAGGAGCCCTTCCTCAAACAGATCAAAGTGATGACAGAGCAGCGCCTCGAAATGATAAACACGCTAATTGGAAGTGACACAGACCAATGACATACATAGTCGAGACAAAGAACCTAACTAAGACATACATGTCAGGGGGACGCCCCCTTGAGGTACTGAAAGGCATCGATCTCGCCATCGAACCTGGAGAGTTCATGGCCATCATGGGCCCCAGCGGAAGCGGCAAGACCACACTTCTAAACATGATAGGAGCCCTCGATAGGCCCACATCAGGCAAAGTCTTCATCAACGGCGTGGACCTCACAAATCTTAACGACAACCAGAAAGCCGACCTCCGTAACAAAGAGATTGGGTTCATTTTCCAGTTTTTCAACCTCATCCACAGGATGGATGCTCAGGGCAACATAGAGCTACCCATGGCTATCGCAGGGACCTCCCGTAGCAAACGTCACAAGAAGGCATTGGAGCTACTTGATATCGTTGGCTTGGCTGACAGAGCGGATCATAAGCCAAGTCAGCTTAGCGGAGGAGAACAACAGCGAGTAGCCATAGCGCGTGCCCTCGCCAACGAGCCCAACATCGTCCTAGCCGACGAGGTGACCGGAAACCTAGACTCAAGAACAGGAGATGAGATTATGCATTTAATGAAACAACTCAACAAGGAGGAGGGCACCACGTTCATCCTCATCACACATGACCCCCGTGTAGCTCAGAACACGGACCGCCTAGTCCAGTTTAAAGACGGCGTGATAGAAGGACAGAAAAAGTTTGCGGATATGATAATATGAGAACCAAAAAACTAGCAATCATGGGAATACTCTGTATTCTAGCGATAACCCAACTAGCTCACATTGACGTGGCGAGCGCGAACATACTTGATGTTTCATCAGATGATATCTATGTAAAGGCGGGACAAGAGAACTCCATCACAATAAATTTAAAAAATTCAGGTGATTTTGGTTTATTCGAGGTTGAGGCGTTTTTAACATCATCAATTCCAGGGTTATCTGTGCTCAGTAACGCCAACAAGGTTATAATGGAGATATCTGAAAGGGAGACAACCAGCTATAAGCCGGTAATATACGTTGACCAAAACGTCGAACTTGGCTCATACTCGCTATCATTAACAGTTGTGTATAGGAGATATGGATTATTCCAGGATAGCACGATAACGGTTCCTATCGGGATTGTTGTTAGCGATGTTTTTGTACCTAAAATCACATTGAACACGGTACAAGAATATGTTAATCTAAAGTCTGGAATTCAAAACCAAGTTACTTTTCAATTCAAAAACAACGGGGATATTGATCTTAAAGAGCTTGACTTCAGCATAAGTAGCTCTTCAACATACATCACTATAGTAGATGGAACAAGTTACAGTGTTGAGTCATTGCCAGTTAATAGTGTGATTGATATCGATCCCACACTTCTTACGATCGAAGGAACACCAATCGGTGTTTACACGTTGTCAGCTGTGATCTCGTACCAAGATGTTGATGACACAAGATACCATCAGAGTTTCGTGCTTCCTGTTTATGTAGACTCTGCTTCTCCAGCAAAGAGCACCATGATTACAATTAACCGAATAGGTATAATCCAGGATCATGTACAACCGGGGGATATCTTCGATATCGAGATCGAGATTCAATGTTCAGGAGCAGATGCCTACGAATTATTGTCAACTATTAACGTTGGCTCTACGGGTACGCTGGCTTCATTAACACCAACAACTGCTAGCCTAGGAGACATTGAGGTGGGCGAGACAACCAGTATCACATACACACTACTTGCCAGCGGAGATGTCTCAGCTGGACAATACCCCGTATCAGTCGTACTAACATATACTAACTCAAAGGGACAAACAACGTCACTAGCAGAGACATTGACTATAATGGTTGAAGGTCTTATCGAGTTCGAGCTTCTCGATACTCCTACTGTGATCGTGAAGAGGGGGGAGTCAGGGGAGCTTGAGGCTGACCTTTTGCTCATCGGCACGGAGAGCGTCCAGTTCGTGAGTATTGACCTGTTAGAGGACGACGTTTTCCAGAGAGTCTCAGGGAGCACGGAGTACATAGGCGCCGTGGATCCTGACAGCCCTATCCCTTTCGACATCAACTACAAGGTTGTCGATGATGCGTCGGAGGGAGACCACGATATGGGCCTTCAGATTACCTACCGTGATCACCTCAACAAGGAGCACACCGAGGATCTGAGCTTGGATGTCTCAGTTGGAGGCACAGCGGACACGGATATACCGGAGCCACAGAGCACAGGCCTCTGGGCTTGGATAAGACGACTGTTTGGACTTGGCCCTTAAGTGAGGTAACTTGAATCCCTTTGATATTTTTTTGATGTCTATGAACGGGGTAAAGGAACGCAAGTTCCGGTTCGCCCTTAATCTCGTTGGCATTCTTATCGGTTGCGCAGCGGTGACTGGGCTGGTGAGTATGACTCAGGGACTCACTGATAGCGTGACGGGGCAGCTGGATGTTTTTGGGCCTACCAACATTATAGTGATTCCGGGGGATATCACGCATGGGCCACCGGGGATGGGTAGTGTTACCCTTGGGTGGAGGGAGCTTCAGATAATCGAGAGGACGCCTAAGCTTGAGGCCGTTACACCTATCGTGGCGAACAAGTTTTGTGAGTTCACGTTTCAGGGCAGGTTCTACCGGACTGATGTTTATGGTGTTACTCCTGAGTACGCTGAGATCAACAAGAACACAAAGATCGATGAGGGACGAAACTTCATATCCTCGGATACGGCAGTTGTAGCTATCGGAGCTAACATAGCGAAGCCGCTGGACTCGGAGGAGCAGGTTATCGAGCTGGGTGACCGTATTAAGATCAAGGTCCAGGTGAAAGGAGAGGAGAAGGAGCTTACTCTCAGGGTTATATCCATTCTTCAGGCGCAGGGAAGTAGCTTCGGGTTCAACCTAGATGACTCGATTTCGATACCTTTGGCTACAGCTCAGCAACTTTATGAGATAGGCGGTGAGTTTGATTTTATTCTTGGGAGGGCTACCTCTATCGATGATGTGAATTCGGCGGTCGAGGCAATCGAGGAGAAACTGGGGGACAGGGTAACTGCCATCAGCTATGCCTCGGCGCAGGACCAGGTTGGTTCAATTCTTGGGACTATCCAGTCGGTGTTGGGCGGTATTGCCGGTATTAGTCTTCTGGTCGCTGGGGTTGGCATTATTAACACAATGATGGTGAGTGTCATGGAGAGGACCAAGGAGATAGGGACTATGAAGGCTGTGGGAGCCAAGAGCTTGGACGTGTTATTGATGTTTCTCAGTGAGGCAATGATAACTGGTCTCATCGGTGGGATCGTTGGTTCGCTCTTTGGTTTTGCCCTTGGAGGGGCCATTGGTAGATATATTAACTTAGCTGTGGAGCCATCATTAAGTTTAGGATTGTTTGTCGTGGGTTTCGCGATGACCACATCTGTTATTTCTGGTCTTTACCCGGCGTGGAGGGCCAGTAGTCTTAGCCCAGTGGAGGCTTTGAGACATGAATGAGGAAAACATTGGTTTCGTTGGGAAGGTATCTGGGGTGCTGAGGCATCCTCAGGAGAGTTTCAGCACCATATCGGAAGACGACTTGATGAAAGGCCTGCTCATCGTGCTGGTCACGGTGGTTTTAGCTGTCGCTTCTTCCTCGGCTTATATGTCGAAGATCCCGTTGGAGGTACTTGTACCTCAGATCGCGGGAGTCGGTGATATGTCGCAGATCGGTGGCAACATGGGTCTCTTCGCCGGGATTGGGGTAGCTTTCTCAGTGCTGGCAGGATACGTTTTATCGACATTGATTATGCATGGTGTAGCTAACTTGACTGGTGGACGTGGAAACATGAAACGTTTCTTCGCTATGCATGGCTTCGCTACCACGCCTCACCTTGTTAACTATCTTCTCAGAACCATTGATGCTTACACTATCTCGTCTCAGTCGGTTGTTAACTACTTTGTAGCTAACAGGGAGATAGGTAACAAGGCTGTTAGGGCTTTGATGAACTCGGGGCTTACGAACGTGTTCGGTCTCGCTGTGCTTGTGTACCTTACTAGCGCAGTTGCTGAGAATTATGGCGTTAGCCGTAACAAGGCGTTCATCATTGCATTGATCCCTTACCTGTTGGCGTTGGCGTTGAACTATTTCGGGTCCGGTGCTTAACCATAAATTCTTCTTTCCATCTGTCCTTCATATTTCTGTGAATAGTATGGATTATAGTGAGCTGGATAAACGGGTTCTGGGTGAAGCTTACTCTAGCAACGAGACTATTGAGATCGTGACCACACTCTGCGATGACTATGATAGCAGGTGGCCTGGCTCCGGGATGGACTTGAAAAGCTGTGAGTACATGGCCGAGAAGCTAAAGGAACATGGGCTTGAGAATGTGCACCTCGAGAAGTTCTCAATTCCTGGATGGATCAGGGAGAGTAGTAGCTTGAGTATGGTTGAGCCTAAGGAGAAGATGATTGACTGCATCGCTTTGCCCATGACCAGTGAAGGCGTCGTTGAGGCTGAGTTGATCTACTTGGGGGCGGGTCCCATCGATATCTATGAGGAGAAGGCAGGGGAGATCGAGGGCAAGATCGTTATGATTAACAGCGGTAATCCCGAGGGCATGACTCGTTTCCTTCACAGGAGCGAGAAGTATCAGCGTAGCGTTCTCGCTGGTGCCGCGGGTTGGATCTTCATGAATCATTACCCTGCGTATGGTCCACCTACGGGGGGAGTGAGTCCTATTGTTCCCGCTATCGGTGTGAGCTACGAGGATGGTATGTATCTGGCACGGCTTCTTGAGAGGAAAGGTAGGGTAAAGTTGTGTCTGGAGACGAGGTGTAGGAATCTTGATGTGGATACTTGGAACGTGGTGGCGGATCTGTGTGGTTCAGGTGGTACTGATGAGTGGGTTGTTTATGGTGCTCACTATGAGGGGCATGATATCGCTGTGGGTGCGTTGGATGATGCCACTGGTGCAGCTGTTGTCATGGAGCTGGCTAGGATACTGGTCAAGGAGAGGGAGCATCTGAGGTATAACATCAGGTTCCTCCTGTTTGGGGCCGAGGAGATTGGGCTCTTCGGTAGCAGGGCATACGTGGAGCAGCACCATGAGGAGATGGAGAAGATCAGGTTCATGTTGAACTTTGATGCTGCTGGACGGGCGGGTCGGCAGGGATTCTGTCTGCATGACTGGCCTGGCCTTGTGCCTTTATTCATGGGAATCATCGAGGATATCGGGGTGGACCTACCATTATTCAGCAGGGTGGGCCCGTACAGTGATCACTGGCCTTTCCTT